>NZ_JACIFP010000001.1:2124896-2428453 GCF_014197435.1 Gordonia humi | reverse complement strand
TCTCGACCGCACTCGACCGGCGAACAGGGCTCGACCGACGGAGAGGAGGCTCTCCGCATCTTCGTCCGGTCGAGCGGCACCGAGCCGAAACTCAAGATCTACGGTCAGCTGACCCGACCGTGGGCAGGCGCTAGCCTGGGGCTACAGCGCGAACAGTCGTCGGGGGACCTCGCACACGCACTGGAACAGATCGCGACGTACCCCATGGAGGACCACCGATGACCTATCCGATGCCGCCGCAACCACCGCGGCGTTCCCCGCTGGGCTCACCGGCCGTGATCGTCGCGATCGTCGCCGGCGTGCTGGTCCTGATCGGCGGAACCGTCGGGGCGATCGTCTACGCGAACTCGAACTCGAACGACACGACCGACGTCGCCGCGTCGACCTCTCCGTCGGAGACCTCGTCACCCGGTTCGACGGTCACCGTCACCGAGACGCCGTCGCAGACCGCCGACCGGCCGACGACGACGCAGGCGCCGCCGACCACCTCGCATTCGTCGCCGGACGTGTCGGGTGCGAACTGGCAGGGCTTCATCGATTCGGCCGCGTCGTGCAACGGCGACGACGCCGCCGTGTTCGTCGGTTACACCGACCGCTCCCAGGTCGTGATCTGTCAGGTGGGATCGCAGACCGGCCGCTATTACTACAAGGGGGCGGCCGACGGCGGATCCATCGAGATCGGTTACCCGGTGCGCAGCGGCGGCACGTTCACCGCCGAGAACGACGGCACCACCTACCAGGTGAGCACGTCGACGCTCGTCATCACCGAACCCGACGGCACCCCGCATGTCGAGTCGATGATTCAGGCCTGGGTGAGCTGAGCCGGTTGCGCGCGCCGCGACCACCACGTCGCGGCCGTCGTGATCACCAGTACCGCGAACACCGCCCACAACGACGCGATCTGCCACGCCGAGTACGCCCAGGCGCCGAGCAACGACCCGGCGGCCAGTGCCGCCCACAGACTCAGATAGCGGACCCACACCCACCGCGGACCGCCCATCAACGCCATGCCGAACCTCTGCGCCGCCTTGACCAGGGTGCCGGTCATGTACGTGACGCCGATGGACACCTCTCCGTCGCGCAGGAACGTCGAATTCAGAACTCCCATCGCGACAGCGACCCCCAACACCGCGGGGAACGGCAACGCGTCGATGAGCGTTCCGACGGCCGACACCCCCACCAGGGCCGTCGACGCCGCCATGACGGTGACTCGCCCGTCGCCGATGTGCGCGATCATCGAACCGATCACCGCGCCGACGAAGAACAGACCGACCAGGCCGACCGCATGCCAGGCCACAGCCCAGCCGACTTCGACGGTCTCGGCCGACATCCGCGTGGTGTTGCCGCTCATGAACGAGACGAAGTAGCCGCCGAGATCGAGGAAGCCGATCGCGTCGAGCCCGCCCGCGACCGCGGAGAGGATCACCGCGAGGAGCCACTCGCGGCGCCGGACGTTCTGCATCTATCGCGGCCCGTACTGTCGGTCGCCCGCATCACCGAGGCCGGGCACGATGAAGTTCCGTTCGTTGAGCCGGTCGTCGACGGCGCCGATCACCAGGCGCACCCGGTGATCGCTGTCGCGCAGTGCCGCAATGCCTTCCGGCGCGCCGACGACGCACACCGCGGTCATCCCGGTGGCCCCGCGAGCGGCGAGCAGGTCGAGGGTGTGCAGCAGCGACCCGCCCGTCGCCAGCATCGGATCGAGAACGTACACCGGCTGCCCGGACAGATCCTCCGGCAGCGAGGCGAGGTACTCGACCGGCTGTGCGGTCTCCTCGTCGCGGGCGACGCCGACGAAGCCGATCCGTGCGTCGGGCAGGACCGCCAACGCCGCGTCGAGCATGCCGAGCCCGGCGCGCAGCACCGGGACGAACAGCGGTGGCGTCCGAACGCGCACGCCCGGAGCGACGCCGACCGGCGTCTGCACGTCGACCTCGTCGACCGGCGCGTCGGCGAACGCCTCGTAGACGAGCATCCGGCTCAGGCGGGCGAGCGCGCTGCGGAACGCCGTGTTGTCGGTGACCTCATCGCGCAGGACGGTCAGCCAGGCTCGCGCCAACGGGTGGTCGACGACGTGGATGTCGAGGGCGTCGCCGGAACTGGACGAGGTCATGGGCAGAGTATAAGAGGGATCGCGACGCCGTCAGGTCCGCGGCCGGTAGAAGCCCTCGAACGACTGGCCGGGGTTGTTCGTGTACAGCGGGGTGACGCCCACCGGATCGCCGCCGGTCTCGACGTACTGGCCGTTGCCGATGTACATGGCGACGTGGCCGGACCAGACGGCGAGGTCGCCCGGCATGAGGTCCGACTGCGCGACGGCCGCACCGGCGGTGTCCTGCTCCTGCGCGAGTCGTGGCAGATCGACACCCGCCTGGTGGTAGGCCCACTGGGTGAGACCGCTGCAGTCGAAGCCGTCGGTGGTGGTGCCGCCCCACACGTACGGGGTGCCCCGTACGCTGAGCGCCGCGCGGACCGCCGTGGCCGCCGTCTCGTTGGGCGCGTACGACGTCGAGCCGTCGGGCAGGGTGATCGCGACACCGCCTTCCGCACCCGCCGTCGCGGCGGTCGGTCCGCCCGCCTCCGTGGTGACCACCTCGGCGGGCGCCTGGTGCCGCCCGAGTGCGGCGGTATCGGCGTCGAGCTGCGTCTGCGCGGTCTGGATCACCTGCACACCCCGTGCGATGTGGTCGAGCGCCAGCGGGATCAGCACTGCCAGACCCGCGGGGGTGGCAGCCGCCGGAACCGCCGAGGCCGCGGTGACGAACGAGTCGACGAGCGCGTTCAACGCCGTGTTCGCGGTGCGCACGTGTCCGGCGGCCGTCTCGATCGTGGATGCGACGTCCACCCCGGACCGGGCCGCCGCGGTGTCCGCGTTCCCGAGCTCCGCGGCGACCGCGGAGACCGCGTCACCGCCGTCGCCGTACCACCCCGCCCGGACGGCGCGGGCCGTGCCGCTCGACTCGTCGGAGGCCGCGCCGAGCGTCGACTCGGCGTCGGCCAGTGCCGTCGTCGCACCGGGCGGCAGGACGCCGGTGCCCAGCACCGAGACGAGCATCTTCAACGGTGCGATCAGCAGTGCGGCGCTCACACCGCCACCTCCCGGGCCCCGGTGTCGTCGCATTGGCAGTAGGCGAGGCCCGCCTGCGTCGCCGACGACGACGTCGAGGCGTGCGCCGTCGCCAACTCGTCCAATGTCCGGGTCCGCTGCGCGCCCACCTCGGCCAGCGCCGACAGGAATCCCGCACCGATCAGACCGAAGGTGCCGGCGAGAGCGCCGGTGTCGATCCGCTCGGCGCTCGCCTGCGCCGCGACCTGCTCCGCGGCCGTCTGCTGAGTGCCCGCCGCCTGACTGACTGATCCTGGTTCCACTGTGACGTCCTTCATACTCAGTCAGACGCACCGGATGTCGATTCGGTTCCACCGACCCCGGCGTGTCGTCGAATCCCGAATGAACCCGCAGTTCGCAGATGTCTACTTTCGCGGACTTACCCGCCGTGTGATGCGCGCCATAGATTCATCGGTGACATACCTCATAGTCGATACCGGAGGACCACATGAGCAAGCTGAAGTTCGGCGCCTTTCTGGCGCCGATCCACGAGCCGGGCCAGAACCCGACCCTGCTCCTGCAGCGCGACCTGGAGCTCGTTCAGTACCTGGACGAGCTCGGCTACGACGAGGCCTGGTTCGGCGAGCACCACTCGGCGGGCGCGGAGATCTACGCCTCGCCGGAGATCATGATCGCCGCAGCGGGCGAGCGCACCAGCCGCATCAGACTCGGCACCGGCGTCACCTCCGTCTCGTACCACAACCCGTTGTGGGCGGCCGAACGCATGGTGATGCTCGACCATCTCACCAAGGGTCGCGTCCTCTTCGGTCTCGGCCCGGGCTCGCTGCCGACCGACGCCGCCATGCTCGGCCTCTCGCAGATCGACACCCGCGAACTGCTCGCCGAGAACACCGACATCATCATGCGGCTGCTGCGCGGCGAGACCGTCAGTGCCAAGACCAAGACGCACGAGCTGTTCGACGCCAAGATCCAGATGGCGCCCTACTCGGATCCGCTGTTCGACGTGGTGGCCGCGGCTGTCGCATCGCCGTCGGGTGCGCGCCTGGCGGGCAAGCACGGCATCGGTCTGCTCTCGATCGCCGCGACGCTGACCGCCGACGGATTCTCGGCGCTGCAGCACCACTGGGGCATCCTGGAGGAGTTTGCGGAACAGTCCGGACGCCTCGATGAGGTCGACCGCTCCACGTGGCGCCTCGTCGGGCCGTTCCACATCGCCGAGACCAAGGAACAGGCTTACGCCGACGTCCAGCACGGCATCGAGTACTGGTTCAACTACCTCCAGCACGTCGCCGCGTTCCCGCAGATGGACGTCCGCGGCACCAACAAGGACGAGATGATCGACTTCATCAACACGTCCGGCATCGGCGTCATCGGCACCGCCGAGGAGGCCCGCGCACAGGTGCAGCGCCTGATCGATCAGTCGGGCGGCTTCGGCACCCTCCTCGTCCAGGCCCACGACTGGGCGAACCCGCAGGCCACGCGCCGTTCGTTCGAGTTGTTCGCCCAGGACGTGATCCCCTACTTCCAGGGGCAGGCGCAGCCGATGATCGACGCGGCGAACCGTGCCGAGGCGGTCCGCGAGGGTCAGGCCGAGGCGCATGCGAGCGCCCTCGACCACTTCACCAAGAAGTACAACGCGGAGTTGGGACGGTAACGGCCATGGCGAGCATCACGGTGCAATCGGACTTCCCTGTCGACGCCGCGACCGTGTGGGGCCACGTCGGCAACACCGCCGACGTCGCGGACTGGATTCCGGCGATCGGCTCGTCGCGCATGGAAGGCGACGTGCGGCACGTGGTCTTCACCGACGGCGAGCCCGCCCGCGAGCGGATCGTCGCTCACAGCGACACCGACCGCAGCTACACGTACTCGTACATCGACGGTCCACTGCCGCTGGAGCACTACGAGTCGACGGTGACCGTTCACGAGACCGGCCCGAACTCCAGCCGCGTCGTGTGGTCGGCCGAGTTCGGCGCGGCATCGGCCGACGTCGAGCAGGGGTTGACCACCGGGATCACCGAGATCTACTCCGGCGCTCTCGACGAGCTCAAGGCCCAGCTCACTCGCTCCCGCTGAATCAACCGGCCCGGGGGACGTCCGCCGCGACGTCCCCCGGCCATCGTCAGAAAGACCCCCATGGACAGCAACACCATCGAGGCCACCGCACCGGACACGGTCCGCGAACACTTCCGTGAGGCGTTGTCGCACTTCGGTTCCGGCGTCGTCGTCATCACCGCGATCGATCCGACGGGCGAGCCGGTCGGGATGACGGTCGGCTCGTTCACCTCGATCTCCCTCGAACCGCCGCTGGTCGGCTTCTTCGCCGCACACACCTCGACGACCCTTCCCCGCGTGCTCGGCGGCGGGACGTTCTGCGTCAACGTGTTGTCCGAGACTCAGCACGATCTGGCCCGCGCCTTCGCCCGCAGCGGCACCGCCAAGTTCGCGGGCGTCGAGTGGACGCCCGGCGTCGGCGGCGCCCCTCGCCTGGCGGGCGCCCACGCCTGGATCGACGCCACCATCGACGTCCGGCACACGATCGGCGACCACGAGCTGATCGTCGGCGCCGTCGACGGCCTGCTGGTGCCGCGCACCTCCGATCCGCTGGTGTTCCACCGATCGACCTTCCACGGATTGCGAGCCCGCTGATGAGCACCGACCGAGTGCAGACCTGTCTGTCCGAGCTCCGCGCCGGCCGGCCGGTCATCGTCCTCGACGACGCCTCCCGTGAGAACGAGGCCGACCTCGTCCTCGCCGCGGAGTACGCCGACGTCGACACCGTCGCGTTCTTCCTCGAGCACACCTCCGGATTCCTGTGCGTCGCGCTGCCCGCCGAGACCACCGACCGCCTGCGTCTGCCGCAGATGGTGGTGGATCCGACGGACCCCCTGGGTACCGCGTTCACCGTCTCCGTCGACGCCGCCTCCGGGGTCACCACCGGCATCAGCGCAGCCGATCGGGCGCGGACCATCGCGCTCCTCGGTGATCGGTCGTGCGGTGCGGACGACCTCACCCGCCCAGGCCATGTGATGCCGCTGCGGGCCCGCGCGGGCGGAGTCCTGAGCCGACGCGGCCACACCGAGGCGTCGGTCGACCTGTGCGCGGCCGCCGGACTGTCTCCGGCCGGTCTGATCTGCGAGATGGTGACCCCCGATCGCCGCGGAATGCTGGCTCGCGACGACGTGGACGCGTTCGCCGACCGACACGGTCTCGCCGTGGTGACGATCGACGAGATCGTCACGTACCGGCGACGCACCGCCGGCCTCACCCGCGGCGCCACCTGCCGCCTGCCCACCGACCACGGGTACTTCGAGGCGACGGTCTACACGTCGGCGACGGGCGCCGAGCACATGGCGTTGGTCCACGGCGACGTCGACGCCGGCACGCCGCTGGTCCGCGTGCACAGCGAATGCCTCACCGGCGACACCCTCGCCTCGCGGCGCTGCGACTGCGGTGCGCAGTTGCACGCCGCGATGGCCCAGATCACCGCGGCCGAGACGGGCATCGTGCTGTATCTCGGCGGTCACGAGGGACGCGGCATCGGACTGGCCGCGAAGATCGACGCCTACCGACTGCAGGACGAGGAGGGACTCGACACCGTCGACGCCAACCTCGCGCTGGGCGCCCCGGTCGACGCCCGCGACTATCACGACGCCGCCGCGATCCTCGCCGACCTCGGTGTCGAACAGATCGCCCTGCTGTCGAACAACCCGGCCAAACGCGCGGGCCTGATCGATGCGGGCGTCGGCGTCACGCGGGTCGTGGGACTGCAGACCCCGCCGACGCCGGAGAACGCGGACTATCTGGCGACCAAACGGGACCGGATGGGGCACACCCTGCGGGCCGCGGTGGGCGTCGCATAGGAGGCCGACGCTACGCCGACGCGCGACGGTCGTGCCTCAGCACGGCCGTCGCGAGTTCGGATCTGTTGCGATGGCCCGTGGCCTCGAAGATCCGGCTGATGTACTTCTTGATCGACAGCTCCGAGAGGAACAGCCGCTCGGCGATCTCGGCATTGCTCAGACCTTCGCTGACCAGGGCCGCGACTTCGCGTTGCCGCGGAGTCAGTGCGGCCAGTTCGTCGACCGACGCGTCCGCGACCGACACCGACACCGTGCGGGCCCGCAGTTGGCGGGCGAGCATCCGCACCGCCACCACATCGGACGCCTCCCAGGTGCGCACCTTGTCGAACATGCCGATCAACGCCTCACCGTCCGCGAGCTGCAGGTGCATGGCCGAGGCGGTGTCCATGTCGTTGGGATGCAGGTAGTCGACCACGTAGGAGTGCTGCGGCACCGGGAGTCGCGACAGTTCGTCGAGGGTGGCGAAGCCGTTCTCGGTGAGGGCACGACGCGCCTGCGGCAGGGTGAACACGTCCTTGTCGCGCCACCGCTCGTGATACGCGGACAGCAGCGACTCGGTGGCGCCGGTCAGCACCGGCGCCGGATCGTCGAAGATCGTCGAGTACGTGCGACCGTGGAAGAAGGTGACGTCGCGGACGTCGAAGTATCGGGCGATCGCCTCCGCGAGCCCCTCCTTGAAGTCCGGGCCGTCGCCGAGCTCCTCACACCGCTCCAGCACGGCGAGGACCGCGCGCATCTGGCGCGTGGAGAGGACGTCGTGAGCCGCCTGCATCGTCATCTCTCCTCTCGCCCGCGTGGTCCCCATGCAAGATACCAGCGCACTGTGGTCCGGGTCACCGCCCCGCGTCGCGCAGCGTCCGGCGGAGGATCTTGCCGCTCGCGGTCTTCGGCAGCTCGTCGAGCAGCGCGATCTCCGTGGGCGCCTTGTATGCCGCGAGACGCTCGCGGGCGTATGCGGTCAGCTCCGCCGCCGTGACTCGCGCTCCGTCGCGCAGACTCACGAACGCCTTTACCGTCTCGCCGCGATAGGCGTCCGGGACGCCGACCACGGCCACCTCGCGGACCGCGGCGTGCTCGTAGAGAACGTCCTCCACCTCGCGCGGCCACACCTTGTATCCGCTCGCATTGATCTGGTCCTTCTTGCGGTCCACCAGGTACAGCCAACCGTCGGCGTCGAAGTATCCGACGTCACCGGTTCGCAGGGCGTTGCCCGGCATGGCCGCGGCGGTCTCGTCGGGACGGTTCCAGTACCCGCGCACCACCTGCGGTCCGGCGATCACGACTTCGCCCGACTCCGCCGGGTCGACGTCCTCGCCCGCATCGTCCACGATGCGGACGACGGTGTCGTACACGGGCACGCCGACGGCGGCCGCACCGGTGCGGGCGTCGACGGGCGCGCGCCTGCCGCACGGTACGGCCACCGCGGGCGACGTGGTCTCGGTGAGTCCGTAGATGTTGTGGATGTGGTGACCGAACGCCTCGTCGAACATCTGGAGGGTCGACGGCGGGATCGGCGCGCCGCCGGAGTAGATCTTGGCCAGCGTCGCGAGCTTCTCGCGGGTGGCGTTCGGAGCGTTCATCAGCGCGATGAAGACGGTGATCGATCCGACGGTGAAGGTGGCGCCGTACTCGGCGATCGTCTCGACCGCGTCGACCGGGTCGAACCGGTACGTCAGGACGAGAGTCGCGCCGGTGAGCATCGCCAGGGCCGCGTGGCCCACCACACCGGTGATGTGGAACATCGGCGCGACGCCGAAGATCACGTCGTCGGCGTCGATGCCGATCCAGTCGCGGTAGGTGGTCGCGCTGAACACCAGGTTGCCGTGGCTGATCTCGGCCCCCTTGGGCGGGCCGGTCGTACCCGAGGTGTAGGTCAGGACGGCGAGATCGTCCGCGCCGACGGCCACGGGTTCGGGGCGAGCGCCCGCGTACTCGGCGAGCAGGTCCGCGAGCGGTACGGCGCCCGGGCAGTTGATGCGGGCCGACGACGAGAGGACGCCGTCGCGGCGCTCGGCGAACTCGAGCTCGGAGGTCGTGACGACGATGGGCGTCGGATGCTCGACGAGGACCTCAGTCACCACGGTGTGGAGCGACTCCATGGCGATCACGGCCCGCGCTCCGCTGTCGGCGACGATCTCGCCGAGTTCGCGCGCCTTGTACATCGGATTGGCCGAGACCACGACGCCGCCGAGCCGCCAGACCCCGAGGGCCGCTATCAGGTACTGCGGAACGTTCTGCAGGTAGAGAACCGCGCGGTCGCCGCGTCCGAAGCCGCGCTCGGCCAGGGCGACGGCCGTCGCATCGGCGAGCCGGTCGACCTCGGACACCGACAGCGCGCCGTCGAAGTAGCGGATCAGCGTCTCGTCCGGACGAGCGGCGACGGTGTCGGCGAACGCGGCGGGGATCGATGCGGCAGGCGCGACATAGCGTTCCCGAGGTGCCGTGTACTGCTCGATCCAGATCCCGCGCGTACTCATGTCTGTCACGTCGTGCCACCCTGCCCGTCTCACATGCCGTTCGCGCAGCTCCTCGGCGAACAGTCAGTGACCAGATTCACCCGACCGCCATTTCGTGTCAATGGAAACATCGGATTCACCGCGGCGATGTCTCCTTTAGAGGACATCGCCACCCGTCGCGAACCCCCGTCGCGAACCCCCGTCGCGAACCCGCTGCGGAGCGCCCGACCGGAGGGTGGGGCACCCGACCGCGGCCCGTATGCGACTCGACTCCGTGCCCGATGAGGACGTCTCGGGCGGGTGCGTGCAGCAGGATCGATCGAACATGACTACGCTCTGTGATCATGGCCGGAGACATCGTCCCCATTGAACTCGGACTCACCGAAGGAAACCTCTTCACTCTGTGGGCCCCGCGCTGGCGCGAGGGCGACGACGAGTGGGAGGCCTTCCTCGGTCTCGACGAGGACCTGTACGTTCTCGACTCTGTCGCGGAGCTCGCCGCGTTCGTGCGCGGCGACGACGACAACGACCTCGCCGATCACCCGGCATGGGACATGATCAAGAAGCTGCAGGCCGACGAGCTGGTCCCCGACGACCGTCACTCGTACGATCTGATCGGCGTGCCCGAGTTGGCCGCCGAGGACCCGAAGCCCGAGGTCGTCGCCGAACTCGAGGACGCGCTCGAGATCGTGCGGATCATCGGCGAGGTCTGCGATCTGGCGCCGATCGTCAAGTTCTTCACCGGCAATCCGATCCTGGGCGCCGTCGCCGTCGGCACCAACGACTTCTCCGGGCGCGACGGCGTCGATCTGTGGGTCCGCATCGGCCGCATCATCGCCAAGCACTGGGACGACGTCATCGACGCACTCGACGCCGTCGTCTCGAGGCCGAAGGTCGACCCGAAGGCGGTCGAGGAGGCCGAGGACGAGCTCGAGGCCGCCGCATCGGCCGAGGACGAGGACGAACCCGACGACGACATCGACCCGCTGGACGGCGAGGAATCCGACGACGAGGACGATGAGGAAGACGACGAGGACGAGGACGACCTCGTCGACGAGGACGATTTCTGGGCGGCGGTCGGCATCGACCCGATCCGCATCTACACCGATGACGGCGAATTCCTCACCCTGCGCTGCTACCTCGGCGACGACCCGCTGTTCCTCGGGTCGAAGGGCCAGATCTTCGGCTTCGGCTCCGAACGCGCGCTGACCCGCTTCCTCGCCGGCGACGCCGACCACGACCTGAAGAAGCTCTCGACGTTCACCGACGTGCGCAGTGCCGCCGAGACGGCGGAGATCGAGTACCAGGTGCTGCCGGAGAACGTGTACGCGCTGCAGGGCATCGACGAGGACATCCTCGACGGTCCGCGCCGCGTCGAGGCCCGCCAGATGGATCTGGCGGTCGAACTGCTCACCGACGCCGCCGACTACGCGGGCATCGACACCGTCAACGAGGAGTTGGCCTCGACCACGCCCCTCGGCTGGTTCGTCGACTATGCGATCACCCCGGACCCGAAGCGTCTGGCGCCCTCGGGCCCGTACGACAACGAGGCCGAGGTCTGGCGCGCCCTGGTCCACGATTTCGAGGACCGCCTGATCAAGCGCGGGTAGCCTGTCGGACCTATCCCATCAGCACCCGGAACCCCGGTTTGATCACATCGTCGATCAGGGCCAGACGCTCATCGAAGGGGATGAACGCCGACTTCATGGCGTTGACGGTGAAGCGTTCGAAGTCGGCCCAGCCGTAACCGAACTGTTCGTGGAGCACCATGAACTCGCGACTCATCGTCGTATCGCTCATCAACCGGTTGTCCGTGTTCACCGTGACGCGGAAGCGCAGTCGGGCGAGCTCGTCGAACGGGTGGTCGGCGAGCGAGGCGACGGCTCCGGTCTGCACATTGCTGCTCGGGCACAGTTCCAACGGGATCCGCTTGTCGCGCACGTAGTCGGCCACGCGTCCCAGACGCGCACCGGCGATCCCGTCGGTGAGGTCGATGTCGTCGGTGACGCGGACGCCGTGCCCGAGTCGGTCGGCGCCGCAGAAGGCGATCGCCTCGTGAATGGACGGAAGGCCGAAGGCCTCCCCTGCGTGGATGGTGAAATGCGCGCATTCGGCACGCAGGTACTCGAAGGCGTCCAGGTGACGGCTCGGCGGATTGCCCGCCTCGGCGCCGGCGATGTCGAAGCCGACCACGCCCCGGTCCCGGAACCGCACGGCCAGTTCGGCGATCTCCCGCGATCGCGCGGCGTGGCGCATCGCGGTCACCAGGCATCCGACCACGATCGGACGGCCCGCGTCGCGGGCCTGCCGCTGCCCGGCGTCGAAACCGGCGAGGACGGCTTCGACCACCTCGTCGAGCGACAGGCCGGCCTCGAGGTGCTGTTCCGGCGCGAACCGCACCTCGGCGTACACGACGCCGTCGGCGGACAGGTCCTCGACGCACTCCCGGGCCACGCGTTCCAACGCGTCGGCGGTCTGCATCACGCCGACGGTGTGCGCGAACGTCTCCAGATACTTCTCCAGCGAACCGCTGTTGGCCGCCGCGGCGAACCACGCGGCCAACGACTCCGCCTCGTCGGCGGGCAGCGCGTCGTACCCGGTCTCGCGGGCCAGTTCCAGGACCGTCGACGGTCTCAGTCCTCCGTCGAGATGGTCGTGCAGAAGGACTTTGGGTGCCAGCCGGCACTGGTCGACGGTGATCATGACTCGACCGTATCCGCCGTCGCACGTACTCGCTCGTCAGAACGGGCTTCCGACCCGCCGTCCTTCGATCAGACGACATGAGTTCGACGAGTCCCGGCAACGTGTTCGCCCGCTCGCGGCCACCTGCCACCACTAGCGTTGCCCGCCATGAGAACTCGACTCGCCCGCCGCGCCGTGACCACCGTCGCCGCCGCGATCGCGGCCGGAACCGCGCTCGCCGGCCCCGTCCACGCCGAGCCCGGACGACCGACCGAGACCATCGATCTCCAGGCCCACCGCGGCGGCCGCGGCGAGCACACCGAGGAGTCGCTGTACGGCTTCGCTCGGGCGCTCGAACTCGGCGTCACCACACTCGAACTCGACATCATCATGACCAAGGACGGCGTGCCGCTGGTCTGGCACGATCCCGACGTCCAGGCCGCCAAATGCATCGACACGATCCCGGCGTCTCCCGGCGACAAGCAGTTCCCGTACGTCGGCAAGGACCTTCACGACCTCACCTATCGTCAGGTCCAGACCCTCGTCTGCGATAAGAAGCTCCCGGACTTCCCCGACGCGAAGCGTGTCCTCGGGAATCGGATCGCGACGCTGCCGCAGCTGTTCGCACTGGCCGCGCAGTACAAGAACAACAAGGTCCGCTTCAACATCGAGACCAAGATCGAAGCGGAGCAACGCACCCGCAGCGCGACGCCGCGGGAGTTCGTGTCGGCCATCCTCCGCGAGGTGCGCAAGGCGCATCTGACGAATCGGGTCGAGATCCAGAGCTTCGACTGGCGCAGTCTCCCGCTGGTCCGCAAGGAGCAGCCGAACATCCCGCTGGTCGCGCTCTACGACGCGACCACGTGGAAGCCGAAGTCGCAGTGGCTTGGCCCGGTGAGCTACGAGAAGTTCGACGGCGACGTGGTCGCCGCCGCGAAGTCCGCGGGCTTCGACATCCTCTCCCCCGACTTCACCCTCTCGGACAAGGATCTCGTCGACCGGGCGCACGCCGCGCACCTCGCGGTGATCCCGTGGACCGTCGACGAGGCCGCCGACATGCGCGCACAGCTCTCCTACGGCGTCGACGGCATCATCACCGACTACCCGACGCGTCTGCGCTCGGTGTTCAAGGCCGAGGGTGTTCCGCTGCCCACGAAGTACCGGCGGTAGGCCCCACACGGCCGAGCACGCGCGAGCCCGCCGGCTCGGCCGCCTCACCGATCAGCGCCGCATCCGCCAGTCGCGCCGCCGCCGCATTCAGTCGCGCCTCGTCGTCGAAGCTCAGTGTGAACAGCGGCGCGCCCGCGCGAACGTCGTCGCCGACGCCCGCATGCCATGTGACGCCGGCCGCGTACGAGACCGGCTCCCCCGGCCGTGACCGACCGGCGCCGAGCAGCCGGGCGGCCTCTCCGACGGCGAGAGCGTCGAGCGACGACAGCACGCCGGAGCGGCCCGCGGTCAGCACATGCGTGTGCCCCGGAACGGGCAGGTCGGCATCCGGGTCGCCGCCCTGGGCGACGACCATCGCACGCCAGGTGTCCATCGCCCGCCCGTTCCGCAGATTCTCGGCCGGATCGACGTCGTCGAGCCCGCCGGCGTCGAGCATCTCGCGCGCCAGGGCCAGGGTCAGCTCCACGACGTCCGACGGCCCGCCGCCGGCCAGCACCTCCAACGATTCGACCACTTCGACGGCGTTTCCGGCCGTTCGGCCGAGCGGTGTCGACATGTCGGTGAGCAGGGCGCGCGTGTCCATCCCCGCGTCGTCGCCCAACTCGACCATGGTCTGCGCGAGCTCACGCGCCTCGTCGTAGGACTTCATGAACGCGCCCGAGCCGACCTTGACGTCGAGTACCAGCGCCCCGGTGCCCTCGGCGATCTTCTTACTCATGATCGAACTCGCGATCAGCGGGATGCAGGCGACGGTCCCGGTCACATCGCGCAACGCGTACAGCTTGCGATCGGCGGGCGCGAGGTCGGCGGTCGCCGCGCACACCACCGCGCCGACGCCGTGCAACTGCGCCCGCATCTCATCGACACCGAGGTCCGCCCGCCAGCCGGGTATCGACTCCAGCTTGTCGAGCGTTCCGCCGGTGTGGCCCAGCCCGCGGCCGGACAACTGCGGCACCGCGAGCCCGTACGAGGCCACGAGCGGAGTGAGCGGCAACGTGATCTTGTCGCCGACGCCGCCCGTCGAATGCTTGTCGACGGTCCGCAGCCCGGACAGATCCAGACGGACTCCGGAGTCGATCATCGCCGCGGTCCAGTCCGCGATCTCGCGTCGGCCCATCCCGTTGAGCACGATCGCCATCAACAGCGAGGACATCTGTTCGGGAGCCACGTCGCCGGCCGTGTACGCCGCGACCATCTCGCGGATCTGCACGGTCGAGAGTTCGGCACCGTCACGCTTGGTCGCGATCACCGCGATCGGATCCATCACGCGCCCCGCACACGGTCGAGATCGGCCGGACCGAAGGCGTCCGGCAACAGCTCGCCGAGCGGGCGGGGCCCGTCGACGGTGTCGATCATCAACTCGGGCCCGCCGAACTCGAGGAGGACCTGTCGGCACCGACCACAGGGCGTCAGGACGCGACCGTCGCCGTCCACCACGGCGACGGCGACGAGTCGCCTCCCGGAAACCCTCGACGGTTCCACTAGGGCACCTCGGGAGACTCCCACTGAGACCAAAGCCACTTCCGCACAGAGACCCAGACCATATGAGACATTCTCCACATTGGCTGCGCTGATCAATTCACCTTCGGAAGTGATGGCGGACGCGCCGACTGGAAAGCCGGAGTAGGGCGCATACGCCCTGGTCATCGCATCTACAGCACATTTCCGCAGAACATCGAAGTCGACGTGCGTCACAATTCCCTCTCGTCCATCCCCAGAATGCAAAAGGTAAGGCATACCTAATGAATTCTCGGGACTCTGATCACATTGTTCGGGCAATTCACGATAGGACTCAGCTTAGGTTTAGAGTCAGGTGCGATGAGTCCCGCTGCGCCGTCTGAGCGCGCCGGTGAGACTCACTGAAATATTCGACGACTTTGGAGGCGTAGTTTCGCTATGAGCACCCCCACCGAGGTTGCACCGACTCCGGTGCGCAAACGATCTCTCTACAGAGGTGACCCAGGAATGTGGTCGTGGGTGCTGCATCGCATCACCGGCGTCTCCATCTTCTTCTTCCTCTTCGTGCACGTCCTCGACACGGCGACGATCAACGTCAACGAGAACACGTACACCGAGATCATCGGCACCTACAAGAACCCGGTCATCGGCCTCATGGAGATCGGTCTGGTCTTCTGCCTGGTGTACCACGCGTTCAACGGTCTGCGCGTCGTGCTCGTCGACTTCTGGGGCAAGGGTGCCAAGTACCAGCGACAGATGCTGTGGACCATCCTCGTCATCGTCGCCATCGTGTTCATCGCCGCGGCCGCTCGCCTGCTGCAGATCCTGATCACCCACGCGTTCTAGGACCGGGAGAAACCAATGACTGAAGTGAAGACTCTCGGCACCGATTACGACCGTCCGGCCAGCCTGGACAACCCGCGCAGCCCGCGTCCGCGACGCGGCGGCAACCTCGAGAAGTACGCGTGGATGTTCATGCGCTTCTCCGGCATCTTCCTGATCGTCCTGACGTTCGGCCACATCTTCATCGGCCTCATGGTCGACACCGGCGTGCACCGCATCGACGCGAGCTACGTCGCCGAGCGCTGGCATCAGCCGTTCTGGCGGGTCTGGGACCTGTTCATGCTCTGGCTGGCCGAACTCCACGGCGGCAACGGCGTCCGCACCGTGATCGCCGACTACTCGCGTAACGACCGCACCCGCTTCTGGTTGAACGTCCTCCTCGGCCTGTCGATGATCCTGATCCTCGTCCTGGGCACCTACACCATCCTCACCTTCGGCCGCTAAGGAGCATCGAGAAACTCATGCAGGAACATCGCTATGACGTCGTCATCGTGGGTGCCGGTGGTGCAGGCATGCGTGCGGCCATCGAGGCCGCGCCCCGCGCCCGCACCGCGGTGCTGACCAAGCTCTACCCGACGCGCAGCCACACCGGCGCCGCACAGGGCGGCATGTGCGCCGCGCTCGCGAACGTCGAAGAGGACAACTGGGAGTGGCACACCTTCGACACGGTCAAGGGCGGCGACTACATCGTCGACCAGGACGCCGCGGAGATCATGGCCAAGGAGGCCATCGACGCGGTGCTCGACCTGGAGAAGATGGGTCTCCCGTTCAACCGCACCCCCGAAGGCCGCATCGATCAGCGCCGCTTCGGCGGGCACACCCGCGACCACGGCAAGGCTCCGGTCCGTCGCGCCTGCTACGCCGCCGACCGCACCGGCCACATGATTCTCCAGACTCTGTACCAGAACTGCGTCAAGCACGACGTCGAGTTCTTCAACGAGTTCTACGCGCTCGACATCAACATGACGACCGACGAGAACGGCGAGCCCGTCGCCAACGGCGTCGTCGCCTACGAGTTGGCCACCGGCGAGATCCACGTCTTCCACGCGAAGTCGATCGTGTTCGCCACCGGCGGCTCGGGCCGCATGTACAAGACGACGTCGAATGCGCACACCCTCACCGGTGACGGCATGGGCATCATCTTCCGCAAGGGCCTGCCCCTCGAGGACATGGAGTTCCACCAGTTCCACCCGACGGGCCTGGCCGGTCTGGGCATCCTGATCTCCGAGGCGGTCCGAGGCGAGGGCGGCATCCTCCGCAACGCCGACGGCGAGCGCTTCATGGAGCGCTACGCCCCCACCATCAAGGACCTCGCACCGCGCGACATCGTCGCCCGCTCGATGGTCCTCGAAGTCCTCGAAGGTCGCGGCGCCGGCCCCAACAAGGACTACGTGTACATCGACGTCCGCCACCTCGGCGAGGACGTGCTCAACGAGAAGCTCCCGGACATCACCGAGTTCTCGCGCACCTACCTGGGCGTCGACCCGGTCACCGAGCTCGTCCCGGTGTACCCCACCTGCCACTACGTCATGGGCGGCATCCCGACCAACATCAACGGCCAGGTGCTGAGCAACAACGAGCAGATCGTTCACGGTCTGTTCGCGGCGGGCGAGTGCGCGTGCGTGTCGGTGCACGGTGCGAACCGTCTGGGCACCAACTCGCTCCTCGACATCAACGTCTTCGGTCGTCGCGCGGGCATCGCCGCGGCCGACTACGCGAACTCGGCGTCGTTCTCCGAACTCGAGGAGACCCCGACCGCGATGGTCGACGAGTGGCTCGCGGGTCTGCTCTCCGAGCACGGCAACGAGCGCGTGGCCGACATCCGCACCGAGCTGCAGCAGCTCATGGACAACAACGCCTCGGTGTTCCGTACCGACGAGACACTCACGACGGCCCTCGACGGTGTCCGCGAACTCAAGAAGCGGTACAACCACGTCCGCGTCCACGACAAGGGCAAGCGCTTCAACACCGACCTGCTCGAGGCCGTCGAACTCGGCTTCCTGCTGGAGATGGCCGAGGTCACCGTCGTCGGTGCGCTGAACCGCAAGGAGTCGCGCGGCGGACACGCGCGCGAGGACTTCCCCAAGCGCGACGACGAGAACTTCATGGTGCACACCATGGCGTACAAGAAGGGCACGGGCCTGCTCTCCGACATCGAGTTGGACTACAAGCCCGTCGTCCAGACCCGCTACGAGCCGATGGAGCGTAAGTACTGATGACTGCCACATTGGAGAACCCGGCGACCAGCGAGCCGCCGCTGCCCCCGGTCCCCGCCGAGGCGACCATGGTCACGCTGAAGATCTACCGGTTCAACCCGGAGAATCCGGACGCGCAGGGTTTCGAGAGCTTCCGCGTCCCGGCGCTGCCGACCGACCGTCTGCTCAACCTGCTCCTCTACGTGAAGGGCTACCTGGACGGATCGCTGACGTTCCGACGCAGTTGCGCCCACGGCGTGTGCGGCTCGGACGCCATGCGTGTCAACGGCGTGAACCGCCTGGCCTGCAAGCTCCTCATGAAGGACCTGCTGCCCAAGGACCCGTCGAAGGAGATCACCATCTCCATCGAGCCGATCAAGGGTCTCCCGGTGGAGAAGGACCTCGTGGTCGACATGGAGCCGTTCTTCGACGCGTACCGCGCGATCAAGCCGTTCCTGATCACCACGGGCAATGAGCCCACCAAGGAGCGCCTGCAGAGTGCCACCGACCGCGCGCGGTTCGACGACACCACCAAGTGCATCCTCTGTGCATGCTGCACCACGAGCTGCCCGGTGTTCTGGAACGAGGGCTCGTACTTCGGTCCGGCCGCGATCGTGAACGCTCACCGCTTCATCTTCGACAGCCGTGACGAGGCCGCGGCCGAGCGCCTGGACATCCTCAACGACGTCGACGGCGTGTGGCGCTGCCGCACCACCTTCAACTGCACCGACGCATGCCCCCGCGGCATCCAGGTGACGCAGGCCATCCAGGAAGTCAAGCGCGCCCTGATGTTCTCGCGCTGAATCAGCAGACCTGTCTCTGCAGCCCCGAGAGCGCCCCGACCGTATCGGTCGGGGCGCTCTTGTCTGCTCGCCTCCCGGCCCGGACGCGCGGTGCCTCGGGCGGACGAGACCGGCGGGTACCCTGTAGCGCGATGTCTCGATCACGCACCGGGCGGATGGCACGCCTGATCACAGCAGCGGTCATGGCGGCGACGCTCACCGTCCCGGGCGGCCTCGCGTCCGCCGACCCGATCGACGAGTACACCGAGTTCGTGCCCGTCCCGCATCCGGACACCCGCGACTGTCCGCACAAGACGCATCCCCCGGACGCGGTCGACACCTCCGAGGTCGTGACCCCGGGGTCCACGACGCCCACTCCCCTGCCGGTACCGACACCCGCCGTCGGCGGCGAGCGACTCGCCGGCTGCGACATCGTCGCCGATCCCGCCGCAGGCCCGCTGCCGGAGAGGCTCACGAGCGCGGGATGGCTCCTGGCCGACCTCAACACCGGCGACGTGATCGCCGCGAAGGACCCGCACGGACGCTACCGTCCGGCGTCGACCGTCAAGGTGCTGCTGGCGCTGACCGCCCTCGACGAACTCGATCTCGACGCCGAAGTGACGGGAACCGACGATGACTACGCCATGGAAGGCGACTCCTGTGGGATCGGTCCCGGCGGGACCTACACCGTCCGCGATCTGCTGAGCGGACTGCTGCTCGTGTCCGGAAACGACTGCGCCAACGCCCTCGCCCGCGAACTCGGCGGACGCGACGAGGCGCTCGCGAAGATGAACGCGCACGCGGTGGCACTCGGCGCACAGGACACGCGAGCGGCGAGCCCGTCGGGCCTCGACGCGGCAGGCATGTCGACCTCGCCGTACGACGAGGCGCTGATCTTCCGCGACGCCATGGCGAACGAGACGTTCCGGCACATGATCACGCTGACGACCTATGATTTCCCCGGCTTTCCGCCGCTGACGGACGTCCCCGGAGACAAACCGCACCCCGGCTACACGATGACCACCAGCAACGCACTGCTGCGCGACGGCTTCCCCGGCATGATCGGCGGCAAGACCGGATACACCGACGATGCGCTGAAGACGTTCGTCGGCGCCGTCCAACGCGACGGCCGCACCCTGATCATCGTGCAGATGTACGGGGTGAACCAGAGCGAGAACCTCTACACCGATCAGGCGGTCCGCATGCTCGACTACGGTTTCGCCTGCCCCGCGGGCACGTCCGTCGGGACGCTGATCGATCCGCCGACCTCGCACGAGGACGGCCACGGTGATCGCGGTGAGCTCACCGCGTCGTTCGTGGACGAACCGTCCCACTGGGGCCGGTGGGCGTTGCTCGGCATCGCCGTGGTGGTGGTCGCGGCCCTGCTCTGGGCGCTCGTGACCCGTCGCAACCGCGCCGACGGCGACGGCTCGGAATAGTCGCCGAACGACTCAGCGCCGTCGCCGACCGAGCACGGCGCCGATCGCCGCTCCCAGACCCGCAGCCGTGACCAGGCTGCGTGTCTTCGAGGTCGGGGACACCTCGTACACCGGGGCGAGGTAGACCGGCTCGTGTTCGGTCTCGTCTCCGTTCGACTCGACCTCGTCGTCGGTGAGCAGTTCGACGTTGTCCGGGTTCGATGCGGTCCACGCCGTCGCGTACAGCACCACCCGGACGGCGAGATACGCGAACACCATGACGCCGATGATCGGTCCGAAGGCCGCACCCGCCGGGCTGCTCAACACCGACCGGAGGTACACCGCGCCGAGCGACTTGAGTATCTCGAAGAACACCGCGACGACGACGGCCGCGGGCATCACCACGCGGATCGGGATGGTCTGCATCGGCATCCGGGACAGGACCACCGAGAAGAGCAGCCACGTCGCGATCACCGAGGCGACGATCGACGCCACCCGCAGCAGCAGTCTGCCTCCACCGGACTGCTCGATGCCGAGCTGATCGATCACCCACTGCCCGACCGGCCCGGTGGTCGCCACGGTCAGTGCGATGGTGAGGACGAACAGCAGCCCGAGCGCGACGAACATGACCAGATCGACGAGCTTGCCGACGACGGCATTGCGCTTGCGGCGCCCGCCCCACATGTCGCTGAGCGCGTTGCGCGTGAGCCCCATCCAACCGAGGCCCGTCAGCGCCGCGCTGGCCAGACCGAGCACACCGACCGTGGCACGCGAGGCGATCGCCGAGTCGATCACGGTGTTGAGCTGCTTACCGAGGTCGCCGGGGATGTTCTTGAGAACGGCGTCGGTGATCTCGGTGATCAGCTCCGGTCGGCTCGCGAGCACGAAGCCGGCGATCGCGAACGAGACCATGAGGATCGGTACCAGCGCCAGGATGCCGGTGAAACTGATCGCCGCGGCATAGACGTTGCCCCGACGCGCTGTGTAATGATCCTGCATCGCGAAGATGCGGCCCACCACCGGCCACTGCTTGATCGCTTCGAGCAGCGCCGGCAATCCGGCGAAGAATGCCTTGATCCGGTCCACGCGTCCCTCTCGCTCAGCTTCCTCTTACGGCGCGACGAACCCTACCTTGTCGTAGACGTCTGCGAGGGTAGCCGAGGCGATCTCCCTGGCTCTGGCCGCGCCGTCGCTCATGATCGTGTCGAGGTATGTCGGATCTGCCAGGATCTCCTCGACCTTTCCGCGCAGCGGGGTCACGAAGTCGGTCAGGATCTCGGCGGTGTCGACTTTCAAGTCGCCGTAGCCCTTCCCGTCATACGATGCGACGATCTCGTCGACACCGCGCCCGGTGAGTGCGGACTGGATGGTCAACAGGTTCGAGACGCCCGGCTTGTTCTCACGATCGAAGGCGATCACGCGGTCGTTGTCGGTGACCGCGGAGCGGATCTTCTTGGCCGAGCGCTTCGGATCGTCGAGCAGGTTGACCAGACCGGCGTCGCTGTCGGCCGACTTGCTCATCTTGGCCGTCGGGTTCTGCAGGTCGTAGATCTTCGCGAACTCTTCGACGATGTGCGGCATCGGCACGGTGAACGACGCGCCGAAACGCTTGTTGAAGCGCTGCGCGAGGTCACGAGTCAGCTCCAGGTGCTGACGCTGGTCCTCACCGACCGGGACCGCGTCGACCTGGAATGCGAGGATGTCGGCGGCCATCAGAATCGGGTAGGTGAACAGTCCGACGCCGGCGGCGTCCTGCCCCGCCTTGGCCGACTTGTCCTTGAACTGGGTCATCCGGCTCGCCTCACCGAAACCGGTGATGCAGGTCAGCACCCAGTTCAGCTGAGAGATCTCGGGAACCTGGCTCTGCGCGTAGATCGTCGCCTTCTGCGGGTCGACGCCGACCGCGAGGAGCTGCGCGACACTGCGACGCGTGCGCTCGCGCAACTGCTTCGGCTCGAACGGCACGGTGATCGCGTGCATGTCCGGGATGAAGTAGTAGGCGTCGAAGTCCTCCTGCAGTTCAACCCACTGCTTGACCGCCCCGAGATAGTTGCCGAGGTGGAACGAATCGCTCGTCGGCTGAATCCCGGACAGGACGCGGCGACGCGGTGTGGGCTGCGCAGAAGTCATGCGCCGATTCTTTCAGATCGGCGCAACCGGGTTTCGCTCAGGCGAACTCGGCGGTGACCGGCGCGTGGTCGGACCAGCGACGGTCGTAGGCCGACGCGCGATCGACCCAGGTCCGCTGGAGTCGGTCGGCGAGCGACGCCGTCGCCAGGTGGTAGTCGATGCGCCAGCCGGAGTCGTTGTCGAAGGCCTTACCGCGCCAGGACCACCACGCGTAGGGACCGTCGACGTCACCGTGGTGGGTGCGCGCCACATCGACCCAACCGCCGTCGATGCGGGCGCCCACCCATTCGCGCTCGTGTGGCAGGAATCCGGAGTTCTTCCGGTTGCCTCGCCAGTTCTTGATGTCGCGTTCGGTGTGGGCGATGTTCCAGTCGCCTGCGACCACCACCTGGCGCGCGTCGTCGCGCAGACCGTCCAGGTACGGCCCGAACTCGTCGAGGAAGCGCACCTTCTCCTCGTACTTCTCGACGTCCTTCGGATCGTCGGTCAGCGCGGCGCCCGACGGCAGGTAGAGGCTCGCCGCGGTCACCGGCCCTCCGCCGAGGTCGAAGTCGGCTTCGATGTAGCGCCCGAGCTCGTCGAACTCGTCGCTGCCGAAGCCGGTGCGGACGGCGGTCGGTTCGGTGCGCGAGAGGATGCCGACGCCCGAGCGCCCCTTGACCGATGATTCGGTCATGTGCAGGTGCCAACCGTCGTCGAGCGCGGGCGCCAGGGCCTTCCGCGTGATGGCCTCCGATGCGCGGATCTCCTGCATGAGCACCACATCGGGAGTGTTCTCCGACAGCCACGGAAGCATGCCGTGATTGTTCTCGTTGCGGGTCTTGACCGCGGCGCGAATCCCGTTGACGTTGACTGTGCTGATGGTGAAGGAGTTCGTCACGGCCCGACCTTATCCTCGGGCGCCGACAACGGACGATTCCCGGCGGTTCACCAGCACGGCGACGGCCAGGACCACGGCTCCCCCGAACGCGAGGCAGGCGCCGACCAACGACGGCGCGCGGTAACCCCACCCGGCGGCGACGACCACCCCGCCGAGCCAGGCGCCGATGGCGTTCGCCACGTTGAGCGCCGAGTGGTTGAGCGCCGCGGCGATCGTCTGCGCGTCCTGCGCGACATCCATCAGCCGGGTCTGCAGCCCCGGTATCGCGACCGATCCGGACATGCCGACCAGGAAGGCGACGGCCACGGCGGGCCACCCGGTGGTGACCGTCGCCGCGAAGACGAGCAGCGCGGCGGCCGCACCGATCATGCCGATCGCGATGGCGCGGTCGCCGAGGCGGTCGGCGAGTGCACCGCCGACCAGGTTGCCCACCACCATGCCGACGCCGAAGAGCGCGAGCGCGATCGGCACGGTCCATTCGGCGAGACCGCCGAGCGAGGTCAGCGCCGAGTTCAGGAACGTGTAGAACGCGAAGAAGCCGCCGAACCCGACCATGCCGACGAGTAGAGTCAGCCAGATCTGCCGGTTCTTCAGGCCGCCGAGTTCGGTCCGCGGATCGGTGGTGGTCATATCGGCCAGACTCGGCACGACCCGCCACAGGGCGGCGACGGTGACCGCGCCGATCACCACGACCATCGCGATCGCCGCACGCCAGCCGAAACTCTGCCCGAGCCAGGTGGCCGCGGGCACGCCGATCACATTGGCGACCGACAGTCCCAGCATCACCTGTCCGACGGCCTTGGCGCGGCGCCCGGGCCCCGCGACGTGGGCGGCGACCAGGGCGGCCACCCCGAAGTACGCACCGTGCGGCAGACCCGCGATCACTCGCGCCGCCATCAGCACGCCGTACGACGGTGCCACCAGGCTCAACGCGTTGCCGACGGTGAACGCGACCATCAGCGCGATCAGCAGCGTACGACGCGACATGCGGGCGGCGGCCACGGCGATCACCGGCGCTCCGATCACCACACCGATCGCGTACGCGGAGATCAGATGGCTGCCTGTCGCCTCGGTGATCCCCAGGTCACGAGAGATGTCGGGCAGCAGTCCCATCGCCACGAACTCGGTGGTCCCGATCCCGAAGCCGCCGAGTGCCAGGACGAGGATGATCAACGCCAGCCGAGGCGATCGACGGGAGGTGTCGGTGCCGGCCGGGGCATGATCGAGGGTCACAGGAGATTCACGCACAGTGCCATAACGTGCGGACCCCGTCGCGGGCTTCCCGACACCGCGGTGATTCCGCTCACCGAGCGTGCCCGATCGCATATCCTCTGATCGGCGTCATCGCCTAAACTTCCGTTTCGTGAAGGTTCGACGACCCGCGGCACGGTGGATGACACCCGTCGGTGTCGCCGTGTTCGCGGTTCTGGTCGCGACCTGCGGTTTCCTGACATCCGGTTCGGCGGCGCCGACCGGCGACGGGGTCGTCGGCTCCCCCGCCGATCGTGCCGCCCGCGCCGCGACGCTGGCGGGCGCGCAAAGCCCCTCACCGGGATCGTCCACGCGGATCGGCGCCGTCGTCGTCGATCGGCACACGGGTGAGGTCGCCGTCTCCGGTGCCGCCGACGAGCCGATGTTCACCGCGTCGCTGGCGAAGCTGATGGTCGCCGCCTCGATCGTCGACGGTGCACGCCGCGCAGGAGTTCCGGTGGACCCGTACGACGTCGATCTCATCGGCCGCGCACTCGGACCGAGCGACGACCTGGCCATGAACGAGCTGTGGGTGCGGTTCGACGGTGTCGACGTCCTGCGCCGACTCGACACGATGTGGGGTCTCCGGCAGACAGCGCCACCGGTCGACGGCTCGTTCTGGGGCGCGACGACCACGACGGCGCGGGAGGTGGCCCGGGTGTTCGACAACGTTCTCGGACTTCCCGAGTTCGCACGCGAGATCGTGCTCGGACCGATGGAGTCGGCCCCTCCGGTCGCCGCGGACGGCTTCGATCAGCTCTTCGGGCTGCGCAGCGAGGACCTGGACTCCTTCACGACCGTGAAGCAGGGCTGGATGTGCTGCCTGGCCGACACCGCGCACCTGCACAGCGCAGGCGTCGTCGGCACCGATCGGCGCTTCATCGTCGTGCTGGTCAGCCGCACCCCGCAGACGACCGCCACCGACTGGAACTCGATGCGCGCCGCGTTGTCCGCGGCCGCGCTGTCCGCGGTGAACGCACTCGGCGCCGAGGTCAGGCGACCGCGGACCGAGAACCCGTTCGCCGTCGTGGCGCTGCCCGCACTGCGACAGTCGACCCGAGTGTGACTTTCCGCACTGCACCCCCTCGTGTGATCACCACACCTCACCAGTGCATATGACGCATCGACGGCATTGTCGGGCAAACGGATGAACTGGCTTCCGCGCGGGCCGTTGGGTAAAGACAGAGGATGCCTCGCGTCGTATGCGACGCCACCTGGAGAGAAAGGACCACTGTGTCGACGGCCCGGAGTGTCACCGTCCCCCGCTCAGCAACGCGGATCTCGTTCTCGGCGAGAACGATCACTCCCGGACAGCTCGAACCTCCCGACTGACCGCTGAATCCTCGTCCACCTCGTCGCGGTCCCGCGCCGCCTGATGTGAAAGCGATTCACTCGTGTCAGAACTGACAACCCTCTCCGGCCCGATAGTCATCCTGCTCTTCGTGGCCTTCTTCGGCACCAGTCTCTACATCGCGCTCCGAATCGGACGCAAGAAGGAGAACGCCGACGGATACATGACCGCCGGCGGCAAGATCGGATACGGCATCTCAGCCGCATCGATGACCGCGACCTGGATCTGGGCGTCGTCGATGTACGCCTCAGCCGAATCGGGCTACACCTACGGTGTCTCCGGGCCCATCCACTACGGACTCTGGGGCGCGTTGATGATCCTGCTCATCTACCCGTTCGGCAAGCGGATCCGCGCGGTGGCGCCGAATGCGCACACGATCGCCGAGGTCATGTTCGCCCGCCACGGGCGGTCGAGCCAACTCCTGCTCGCCGGCTCGAATGTGCTCGGCAGTCTGATCAGCTTGACCTCCAACCTGATCGCGGGCGGCGCACTGATCGACATGCTCTCGCCGTTCACCTTCGTCGAGGGCATCGTCGCCATCGGCGGCGGCGTCCTCCTGTACACGCTGTGGTCTGGCTTCCGCGCCTCCGTGCTCACCGACTTCGTCCAAGTCGTGTTCATGCTCGGCGCCGTCGTCATCATCATTCCGGTGGTGTTCTTCGCCGCGGGCGGCCCGGATCTGTTCACCAGCGGTGCGCACAACCTCACCGATCAGCAGCGCGACTTCTTCTCCTCCGACGCGTTCTTCAACCAGGGCGCCCCCTACATCGCGGCCGTCCTCGCATACGCGATCGGCAACCAGACCATCGCCCAGCGCCTGTTCGCCGTGCGCGAGGATCTGATCAAGAAGACCTTCGTCACGGCGACCGTGGGCTACGGGGCGGCGATCATCGGCATCGGGATGCTCGGCGTCCTCGGTCTGTACGCCGGGATCAGCCCGATGGACGGTGACGTCAACAACCTGATCCCCCAGATGGCGGCGACGTACCTTCCCGCGGTCCTGCTGTGCCTGTTCTTCGTCATGATCATCGGTTCGCTGGCCTCGACGGCCGACGCCGACATGACCGCCCTCGCGTCCATCATGATGGCCGACGTCTACGGACAGAACATCGCGGGCAAGAGGAAGGCGAACCCGGCCACCATGGTCATGATCGGCCGCGTCACGATGGTCGTCGCCACCGTCCTCGGCATGGTCTTCGCCGCACAGCACCTCAACGTCCTCGACCTGCTCGTGTTCGTCGGCGCCCTGTGGGGTGCGCTCGTGTTCCCGGTGATCGCCTCCTTCTACTGGAACCGAGTGACCAACCTCGCGTTCAGCGTCGCCGTCGTCGTCGCGCTGATCTTCTTCCTGCCCGTCCGCTTCTCCTGGATCTCGATGGACGGCGGCGTCGGAATCTTCTTCGACGTGCTGTCGACGGTGGGGATCGGCGTCGTCCTGGGACTGATGGCGTTCGGCTTCTTCGGCAAGACGGTCGCACTCGTCATCGGCATCGTCGCACCGATCATCGCCGCCCCGTTCGCAATCGGATTCCTGCACCAGTACGCGGTGCTGTCGGCATCGCTCGTGGCGTACGCGGTGAGCACGCTCGTATGCGTCGGACTGACCATGCTCAACACCGATAAGAGGTTCGACTTCGCCGTCATCGCCGATCGCACCGGCCGCTTCGACGACAGCGACGACCACCCGACGACCCCCGCGGTCGCCGCCACCGGAGAGGAAGCCACCGAATGACCACCTTCTGGATGACCCTGTATGTACTCGTCTGGCCCGCGATCACCCTCGGCATGCTCAGCGTGATCGTGCGCGCCTTCTATAAGGAGTGGCGCCAGGCCCGCAAGGAGGGCCGCAGCATCGTCTGACGCCGTTCGGCGCGATGCCCGCCGTCACTGTCCGACCCGGACCGTCGCGATCGCGTTCCGGATGAACGCGGGAGACTGCGGCCCCGCGGTCGGCGCGGTCGGCGTCGGGACGTCCCGCGGCGCAGGAGTCGGAGCGATCTGCGGGGTCGACGGACCGGCCGCCACCGTCGTGTCCGCGATGGTGCGCGGTGCCGCCCGAACGGTCAGCAACGGCTGCGTCGTCGGTGCCTGGTCCGCGAGGATCGCACTCTCGGGTGCACGGTCGCCGAGTGCCCGAGACGGATTCAACACGATGCCCGGCAGCTTCCGGCTGTCGATCATCGGGACATCGAGCTCCGTGCGCAGCAGTCGGGTGTCCGGGACCAGCGCGTCGGGGACGGCCGGCGAATCGGTCATCCCGACGCCCAGGTCGACGCCGACCGACAGGCTGTTCTCCGTGCCCCAGCTGCGGCTCACATCCACGCCGACCAGACCGGCGACGACGGTCCGGACGCCGATCGTCAGATCGCCCGACGACGAGTCCGGACGGCCGCCGACGATCGGACGGAGCGACGCGAGCGTGAGGCCCGGCGTCAGATCGAGCGCCGACCGGCCCTCCACCGCGGTGGCCGCCGTGTCGAGGGCCGGCAGCGGCGTGCCCGTCTCGCGTGCGGCACCGGCCGCGACGATCGACGCCGCCGACGTCTGCGGCACCACGCAGTCGTCGGTGGCGCCCTGCGTCCGGCAGTCCACGCCCGCCCAGTCGGCCGGCGTCGTCCGCATGCGCATCGGGTAGTAGCCGTGCTTGACGAAGTAGCCGACGAGCGAGTCCGCTGCGCCGATCGGGTCGTAGAGCGGATCGGGGACGTCGCAGACGCCGTCGCCCTGAGCGCAGACCTGACGGACCGGAATGGTGCCGAACCCGCCGTCGCGCGGCCCCGACATGGTGGTCCCGGGGAGCAACCCGATGAGGGAGTTCTCGACGCCGGTGCCGTCCGCCCGGCCCACGCGTCGCGGATCGGAGTACAGCTCGCCCGACAGGCCCGCCTGTCGCACGCCGTTGGCGTCGCGACCGTTCGCGACGTCCGAGAGGACGTCACCGGCGACGCGGGCGCCCTGTGAGTAGCCGGCGACGACCACCGGCCGTCCCGGGCAGCGCTGCTGGTAGTCGACGATGGCGTTCTCCGTGGCGATCTTGCCGAGGGCGACGTCGTCGTCGTAACTGATCGGGCCGAGTGGCCACAGAGATGTCGGATAGTCGACGTACGCGACCTGATAGCCGCGGTCCGCGTACCGATCTCCGACGCCCGTCACGCCGCCCGCCGGAACCCCGTCCGCGTTGCGGGGAGCGAGCGTGCCTGCGACGACGACGGCACCGCCGTTGCCGCACGAGTCCGCCGATGCCGTACTTCCGCCTGCCGGATTCACCAGGGCTGTCACGCCGGCGATCACGGAGATCGACATGAGAAGTAGCGGGAGGGTTCGTGTCTTGGTCACTCCCAGATCGTTGAGCGCCCGGAGTCGCTTCCGTACGACGCAGATCACATGTGGCGCAGAGTTCACACGGTCGACCCGGTCCGTCGCATCGGCGCTACAGAACGTATCCGCACTGTTGCACTCTCGTTTGCTATTGAGGTTAGGCATGCCTCACTAATAGCATGGGGTGGAGCGCGCCCGCGCATGTCGATCGATCAGACGACGCTTGCCAGTCGACTGTCGGACGGCTGCCTGTTAGCACAGGTTCGCACGGCGGCGAAAGGGTTTCAGGCCCGGGAGGTTCGGGCATTCTCACCCGAGTACACGCGTGCGATACTCTCGTTCTCAGGTCATGAGCGTCAGCAGTGAGCCCCGGCTTGCTGACCGGCAACCCTCCAACCGCGGTGGGGTGCTCCGGGTGATGACCTGGCGGCAACGGGGCGAAGCTTCGTCGCCGCAAGCGCGGGTCCGAAGGTCGGACCCAAGGAACAAGCGGGCAGTGCGCCCGGCCGACCAGAAGAAAGTGATGACGTCTCATGTCTGACGCCGCAAACTGGAGCTTCGAGACCACCCAGGTTCACGCCGGGCAGGTCGTGGACGCGACCACCAATGCTCGCGCCCTCCCGATCTACCAGACCACGTCGTACGTATTCAACGACACCGACCACGCCGCGAATCTGTTCTCACTCGCCGAGCCGGGCAACATCTACACCCGCATCATGAACCCGACGCAGGACACCGTCGAGCAGCGCCTGGCCGCGCTCGAGGGCGGCGTCGCCGCGCTCCTGGTGTCCTCCGGCATGGCGGCGACCACGTACGCCGTCCAGAACATCGTCGAAGCCGGCGGGCACGTCGTCTCGAGCCCGCGCATCTACGGCGGCACGTTCAACCTCTTCAACTACACCCTGCCCAAGTTCGGCGTCGAGGTCTCGTTCGTCGAGGATCCCGACGACCTCGAGTCCTGGAAGGCCGCGATCAAGCCGAACACGCGCGCCGTGTTCGCCGAGACGATCTCGAACCCGCACAACCAGATCCTCGACGTCGAGGGCCTGGCGAAGGTGGCGCACGACGCCGGGCTGCCGCTGATCGTCGACAACACGGTCGCCACCCCGTACCTGCTGAATCCGCTCAAGCTCGGCGCCGACGTCGTCGTCCACTCGGCCACCAAGTACATCGGCGGACACGGCAACTCGATCGGCGGCGTCCTGATCGACGGCGGCACCTTCGACTGGCGTGTGCAGCGCGACGGTCAGGACCTGTTCCCCGGCTTCACCACCCCGGACCCCAGCTACAACGGCGTCGTGTTCGCCGACCTGGGCGCACCCGCCTACGCGCTCAAGGCGCGCGTGCAGTTGCTGCGTGACACCGGTTCGGCCATCTCGCCGTTCAACGCGTTCCTGCTGGCCCAGGGCATCGAGACCCTGAGCCTGCGCGTGGAGCGCCACGTCGCCAACGCGCAGAAGGTCGCGGCGTTCCTCGACGGGCACGACCAGGTGACCAGCGTGACCTACGCCGGTCTCGAGTCGTCGCCGTACTACGAGATCGGCCAGCGGCTCCTGCCCAAGGGCCAGGGCGCGATCATCGCGTTCGAGATCGACGGCGGCGTCGAGGCCGGCAAGAAGTTCGTCAACGCTCTCACCCTGCACAGCCACGTCGCGAACATCGGCGACGTGCGTTCACTGGTGATCCACCCGGCGTCCACCACGCACAGCCAGCTGACCGAGGAGGAACTGCTGTCCGCGGGTGTGACACCGGGACTGGTGCGCCTGGCCGTCGGCATCGAGGGCATCGACGACATCCTGGCCGACCTGACCGAGGGCTTCAAGGCCGCCAAGTGATTCGAACTCACGAAGGAGGCGTCCGGTGTCGGTGATCCTCGACCCGGCCGCCACGGCGTTCGACCCGGACTGGGCCGCGGCCCCGGACGGGTCGGACGTCGCCGTGCGCATCGGCGATCTGTCCCTCGATTCGGGGGCGGTCCTCGCCGATGTCACGGTCACCTTTCAGAAGTGGGGTCGGCCCAACGCCGCACGCGACAACATCGTGCTCGCGCTGCACGCGTTGACCGGCAACTCCCATGTGACCGGCCCCGCCGACGAACGGTTCTCGATGACCGGATGGTGGGACGGCCTGATCGGCCCCGGCGCGGCCGTCGACACCGACGAGTGGTGCGTCGTCGCCCCCAACGCGATCGGCGGATGCTACGGCTCCACCGGTCCCGGTTCCCCGGCCCCCGACGGCAAGCCGTGGGGTTCGCGTTTCCCGTTGCTGACCGTGCGCGACCTCGTGCGTTCGGAGCGGACCGCCTTCTCGGCGGTCGGCATCGAGCGGTTCGCCGTCGTCGCCGGCGGATCGATGGGCGGCGCCCGCGCACTCGAGTGGGCGGTCAGCCATCCGGACAGGATCGACGCCGCGCTGGTGCTCGCCGTCGGCCCCCACGCCTCGGGCGACCAGATCGGCACCCAGAGCACGCAGATCGCGGCCATCAAGGCCGACGCCGACTGGCAGTGCGGCGACTACTACGGCACCGGCCGCGAGCCGATGGCCGGCATGGGCATCGCCCGCCGGGTGGCGCACCTGTCGTATCGCAGCGGACGCGAGCTGGACGAGCGGTTCGAGAATCAACCGCAGGGCGACGAGGATCCGCTGACCGGCGGCCGCTACGCGATCGCCAGCTACCTCGAATACCAGTCGGAGAAGCTCAAGTCGCGCTTCGACCCGGGCAGCTACGTCGCCCTCTCGGAGGTGCTCAACAACCACGACGTGGGCCGCGGCCGCGGCGGCTGGCGGGCCGCCCTCAACGCCTGCGCCGTGCCGACCATCGTCGGCGGCATCGACTCGGACCGCTTGTACCCGATCTACCAGCAACAGCAGATCGCCGACGAGCTCGCCCACACGGTCGGCGACCTGCGCGTGATCTCCTCCGACGCGGGCCACGACGGCTTCCTCACCGCGAAGGAGCCCATCGGCGAGCTGCTCGGCGAGGCGCTGGAGTTGGTGCGGTCGCAGCGCCGCTGACCGCCGGTCCGGACTCGCTCGACCGGCGGAGAGAACCCGCCACTCACACGCCCGGCGACGCCACCCAGCATTCGACGATCCGCCCGTTCTCGACGCGCAGGATGTCGTTGCCCGAACCGTGCGTCGTCTGACCGGCGCGCACGGCGCCGTGACTGATCCAGCGGGCGGCGACGTGGCCGTCTCCGGCGAACGGCTCCACTTCCAGGCGGTACTCGAGACCGGTGTGCGTGGCCTTCACCGCGGCGACCAGCGCTGCGAGTTTGCCGGGACCGATCACATCCATCGTCGGCCAGTGCCCCACGAAGTCCTCATCGACGAACTCCTCCGCCGCGGCGGCGAGCTTGCCTCGATCCTTGGGACCGTTCCACAGGTCGTCGATCCAACGGCGATACAGGTCGGTGTCGGTGGTTTCGTGCATACTCCACCGTGACACACTCGTCTCACCCAGCGGCGGACGTCATCGCCTCGACGATCGCGTCGAGGACGGTCGTCACCGCACGGCGCCGCGCCCGGTCGGGCCTCATGATCGCCGACAAGGTCCTCTCCGCGGGCACGTCGACGATCTCGCGGAGGACCAGGCCGTCGTCGGGCACGGTGGTGAACCGCGGCAGCACGGCGAGCACGTCTCCGGTCCTGACCAACGACTCGGCCACCCGATTGTCCCGGAGCCGCTGACGGACGTCGAGAGTCTCGTCGAGCGTCGCGGCTATCCCGCGCAGCACCGAATCGAACGGATAGCCCTCGGGAACGCCGATCCAGCGCTGCCCCGCGAGGTCTGCGGCCCGCAGGGTCGGCAGCGCGGCGAGCGGATGCCCGGGCGCCATCGCGATGTCGAGCGGCTCGACGGCCACCTGGCGCACCACGAGGCCGTCGGTCCCGGCCGGTCGTCGACGGTCCAGACTGTGCGCGACGACGATGTCGTAATCGGCCGTGCGCTCGGCGAACTCGACCTCGGCGAGGTCCGCGTCGTCGAGCCTCAGGTCGATGCCCGCGAGATCGGCGGCGGCCACGACCGCGGGGTAGAACACCGCCGCGGAGCTCGGGAACGCCAGGATGGAGACCGATCCGCCCGCGTCGTTCCGGTAGGCGTCCCATTCGGCCTGGACCTGCGCCACCGTCGTCTGCACTCGACGGCCGCCGTCGGCCAGCAGACGGCCCGCCTCGGTCAGTCGCAGCCCTCGTCCGTCCGGTTCGGTGAGGGCCATCCCGAACTCGCGTTGAGCGGTCCGCAGCTGCTGGGAGACCGCCGACACCGTCCGATGGGAGGCCCGCGCGACGGCGGTGATGCTGCCGCGGTCGGCCAATTCGCGCAGCAGCTCCAGATGACGCACGTCCATGCAGCCAAACTACAGTGTCGATGTAGATGTTTTCAGTTGTACTGAAATGTCAACGGCGGGACGATGGATGACGTGCCCTCCCGCCATATCGCTCTCGCCGTCCTCGTCGCCGCTGTCTGGGGCGTCAACTTCATCGCCATCGACTACTCCTTGGACACGTTCGCACCGATGTTCCTCGTGGTGGTCCGCTTCGCCCTCATCGCGATTCCGACGGTGCTGTTCGTACCCCGCCCGGCGGTTCCGACTCGCTGGCTGATCGGCTACGGTGTCGGGTTCGGCGTCCTGCAGTTCGCATTCCTGTACTGGGGCATGTCGGCCGGGATGCCCGCCGGTCTGGCGTCGCTCGTACTGCAGGCGTCGGCGCCGTTCACCGTCCTCCTCGGCGCGACATTCCTGAGCGAGCGGCTGTCGACTCGCCAGGTGGTCGGCATCGTCGTCGCCGTCACCGGACTCGCGGTCGTCGGCTGGCAGCGTGCCGAGCACGCGGCGATCCTGCCGTTTCTGCTCACCCTCGCGGGCGCGTTCGGGTGGGCGATCGGCAATGTCTGCAACCGACAGGCACGAACGGCGGATCCGTTTCGGCTGATGCTGTGGATGACGGTGGTGCCGCCGATCCCGATGCTCGCCGTGAGCCTGCTGGTCGAGGGGCCCGCGGAGATCGGCGAATCGGTTCGCACCGCGTTCACTCTCGACGGTCTGCCCGCCGATCTCGGACTGCTGTTCACCGTGGTCGTCGCGACAGTCCTCGGATCGGGCGTGTGGACCTGGCTGATGTCCAGGTATCCGGCGAGCGTCGTGGCCCCGTTCTCGATGCTCGTTCCCGTGGTCGGGATGACGACGGCCTGGCTGATGCTGGATCAGTCCGTGCGTCCGGTCGAGATCGCGGGAGCCGTGCTGGTGGTGTCCGGTGTGCTCTTCGGCAGCATTCGCCGGTCAGGCCGTGCCCAGCGCGTCGATCGACGTGGCGAGCCAGAGGACGGCGGCGCCGAGGGCAGCCATGGTCACGACGTCGAACGGGCGACTGCGGATCTGTAGCAGTCCCACACGCGATGTCGGGAGCAGGGCGCGGATCGTCGCGGCGACGACCAGCGCCGCTCCGAAGACGAACGCGCCGCGACGCCAGCGGTCGACGAGCACGAGCACGGCGGCCACCGCGACCAGCGCGAGCACCACGTAGAACGGGATGTTCACGATCCAGCCGTGGATCCGCCGGGCCCGGCGGAGCTCGTCGACGCGCTCGTCGGTCATCAGGCGCTCGCTGCGGCCAGCTGTTGTTCGGCGCGCTCGACGACGTTCGCGAGCAGGAACGCTCGGGTCAGGGGGCCCACGCCGCCCGGGTTCGGCGAGACCGCGCCCGCCACGTCCCAGACGTCCGGGGCCACGTCGCCCTTGAGTCCCTCGTCGGTGCGCGAGACGCCCACGTCGACGACGGCGGCCCCCGGCTTGACCATGTCGGCGGTGATCAGATGCGCGACGCCGGCCGCGGCGACCACGATGTCGGCGCGGCGGACCTCGGCCGCGAGGTCGCGCGTGCCGGTGTGGCACAGGGTGACGGTCGCGTTCTCGCTGCGGCGGGTCAGCAGCAGTCCGATCGGGCGACCGATGGTGACGCCGCGACCGACGACGGTCACGTGCGCGCCGTCGAGCGGAATGTCGTAGCGGCGGAGCAGGTGGATCACGCCGCGCGGGGTGCACGGCAGGGTCGACGCCTTGCCGAGGACCAGGCGCCCGAGGTTGATCGGGTGCAGACCGTCCGCGTCCTTCTCCGGCGCGATGCGCTCGAGGGCCGCGTTCTCGTCGAGGTGCTTGGGCAGCGGGAGCTGAACGATGTACCCGGTGCACTCCGGGTCGGCGTTGAGTTCGTCGATCGTGGCGTTCAACTGGTCCTGCGTGATGTCAGCGGGCAGGTCCCGGCGGATCGACGCGATGCCGACCTTCGCGCAGTCGGAGTGCTTGCCCTTCACGTAGCTCTGCGAGCCCGGGTCGTCGCCGACGAGCACCGTCCCGAGTCCCGGGGTGATGCCCGCCGCGCGGAGTGCGTCCACGCGGGTCGTGAGGTCGGTGAAGATCTCGTCGCGGGTGAGTTTGCCGTCCAGTCGAATCGCCGTCACGGTGTCCCATTCTTCCACGCGGGGGCCGTGTGCCGCGCAATCGGATCGGTCGGTCACCTCCACCAGGGGGCTACGGCTTGTGGTCGTACACGTATCGGTAGTAGTCGGCGTCGCGCAGGCGGCTCGCCGCCGCCTCGTCGACGACGACGGTCGCGTGCCGATGCCACTGCAGGATCGACGCCGGACAGGACGCCGACAGCGGCCCCTCGACGGCGGCCGCGATCGCTTCGGCCTTCCCCTCCCCCGTCGCGACGAGGGCGAGGTGCTTCGCGTCGCTGATCGTGCCGAGGCCCTGGGTGATGACGTGCATGGGCACGTCGTCCATCGAGTCGAAGAACCGGGCGTTGTCCTGCCGCGTCTTCTCGGTGAGTGTCTTGATCCGCGTCCTCGACGTCAGCGACGACGACGGCTCGTTGAAGCCGACGTGTCCGTTGCTGCCGATGCCCAGGATCTGGACGTCCACCGGGCCGAGGTCGGCGATCAACGCGTCGTATGCGTCGGCGGCACCCCGAAAGTCGGGGTTCATCCCGTCCGGGGAATGGACCTCGCCGATGTCGACGTGGTCGGTGAAGTTGTCGCGGATGAATCGGGCGTACGCCTCCGGGTGCGTCGGTTCGAGTCCGATGTACTCGTCGAGCAGGACGGCGTTCACTCCGTGGAAGGACAGCCCGTCTTCCCGGTGCCTGCGGATCAGTTCGGTGTACGTCGCCAGCGGCGACGACCCGGTCGCAAGTCCCAGGGTCGTCGCCCCCTCGGCGACGGCGTTCGTGACGATGTCGGCCATCACGTGTTCGGGACGGTCGGTGATCACGACTTCCATTGACAGCCCTGCCTTCTCGGGTCGATGGTCGGCACATCGCTCATCGCGCTTGCCGATCACGCTACCGAGGGTCGAGCGTCCGCGCGCGCTCGATGGACGAATCCGACGCCTCGCGGTCTCGGATTCGCCCGTCTACGCGCGCAGGTCAGGCGGCGATCGGCTGCTGCGAACGTGCGACGGCGAGGAACTCCTCGACGGTCACGTAGAAGCCGGTGGCGTCGTCGATCTGGAACCAGACGGTCTGGCGCGGATCGAGATCGGTGGTGTCGGTCTTGTGGGTATGCATGTGTATGCCTCCTGGCATGAGTAGTGGGCAGCGACGCGGCGCGCCACTGCTTCGACATGTGTCGTGGGTCGGTCCGGCTCCGGATCGGCGTGATCCTCACGCCGATCGATCAGAGTCCGGGTCCCTGTCAGATGAGGTTGTCCCGGTTCGCCTTCGCCGTGTGGCGCGCGATCCGTCGACCCTGAAACCTCGGGAGTTTTCGCAGCGGTGCTCGCGGACCGTGAGATGATCAACGCTGTTTGCTGCAGACATACCAGTCTCGCACGAACGTTCGGTGTACGTCAAGGGTTATGTGGAAACTGTCGATTCATTCGTTCAGACGAAGATCCCTCATACACGGGAACGACGTCAGTTCCAGCGACAAGATGAGACGGCCCGTTCTCCTTACCGAAAGGCATCTCGTCGATGCGACGTTCCGTGTCCGCGGCCATCCTGTCGGCAGCCGCAGTTCTGGCCCTGGCAGGGTGCTCGAGCGGCACTGATACTGCGGAGACTCCCCCGAGCGATGCTACGAGCGCATCGATCCCTGCACCGGTGCTCGCACCGTCGTCGGATGACGACAATGAGACCGAGGACACGGCGGCCGAGACCACGACCACCACCGAAGCGGTCGAGAGCTCAACGCAGGCGAGCACCGCGATCATGCCCGACGTCGTCTGTATGAATCTTCAGGCTGCGCAGAACCGCATCCAGGAGGCGGGCGTCTTCTTCTCACGCAGTGAGGACGCTACCGGCCAGGGCCGCGCTCAGATCCTCGACCGGAACTGGGTGGTCGTATCGCAGACGCCCGACCCCGGTACGGAATTCGGCGAAGGCGAGGCCGTTCTGTCTGCGGTGAAGATCGGCGAACCGGGGAGTTGCTGACCATCCGAGATCGCGGCGACGGGTCAGGCATACACTCGCAGTCGTGTTCCGGATCATGTACTACCAGCCCTGCATTCCACCCAATACCGGCAACGCGATCCGGATCGCGGCCAATACGGGCTGCGAACTGCACCTGATCGAGCCGCTCGGGTTCACCATGACCGACACGCAGGTCAAGCGGGCCGGTCTGGACTATCACGAGATGGCGAACGTCACCGTGCACCCGGATCTGGAGACCGCATGGGACCGACTACGACCCGAACGTGTCTTCGCGCTGAGCTCGCACGCGACGCGCTTCTACACCGACGTCGAGTATCGCGCGGGCGACGTGCTGATGTTCGGACCGGAACCGACCGGGCTGCCCGACGAGGTGATGGCCGACCCGCACGTCACCGACCAGCTGCGGATCCCGATGCTCCCGGACCGCCGATCCATGAATCTGGCCAACGCGACCAGCGTCGTCCTGTACGAGGCCTGGCGGCAGCACGGGTTCGACGGGGCGGTCTAACGCTCCCAGTCGACGCGTGCCGCCATCTCGGTGAGTTTGCGACGCCTGGCCTGCGATCCGGTCGACACCCAGCCGATACGCCCGTACACATACGCCCGGAAGTCGTCTCGGCCTGCGCGGTTCTGCGACTGACCTCCGTCGCGGATCGCATTGTGCAGCAGCGCTTTCAGTGCATCGTAGTCGGCCCGGGCGGCGCGCGGTCCGGCGTTCACGACGAGCCCGGTCAACTGTTGACGTTGATGCTCGCCCATCACACGGACCTTGTCGGGATGCACGGTGAAGCCCTCGTCGCGGATGATCGACGACACCGCCCAGAGCACCCGCCCCACGTCGACGTCGTCGCCGGACAGCGCGAGATCGTCGCCGTACCGCGTGTACGTGAGCCTGTTCGCGGCGGCGAAACCCGCGATGCGGATGTCCGTGCGTCGCAACACCAGGTTGAGCAGCGCAGGCGACGTCGGCGCCCCCTGGGGCAGGTGCCGTTCCCGGAGCAGTGCCGCGTGGAGAGAGTCGGTGAGTCGCTGGTCGTCGACCGCGATCGTCGTCGTGCACAGCGCCGTCAGGTACGCGGCGACGCCCGGCTGGTACCCGATCGCCGTGAACACCGCCTTGACTCGCGGATACGTGACATGTTCGAAACAGTGGCGCAGATCGATGCGGAGCACGACGTCGTGCAGCGCGTGCGGACCCGCGAACGACGTGACCGAGCGCCCGCGGACGAAACCGTGGGCCGCCGGATGGGGCGGGACATGCGCGAGGACGTCGTCGAGGATGCGTCGTTGAATGGTGGCGAGCCGTTCCTTCGGCGCCTCGATGATGCGGAGACCGCCGTGCCGCTTCGGGATCTGCCAGACCCGGTAGTGCCGCAGTCGCGTCGGCGCCCGGCGGGACCCACGGCCGCGGGCGGCGAACCAGTCCAGTTCGGGCATCGACAGATTCTGCCAGGCCGCGAGCTCCTCGACATCGGCGATCTGCCGGACGTCGAACACCGGCGACGAGCTCCCGGGGTCGGCGGCGAAGGGTTCGCGCCGCCCGGGCATCGCGACGATGACAGCCGTCAACGCCTCCTGGATGCGCGACGGCGGCTCCGGATACACGGCGAGCACCGCTTGGGCGATCTCGTCCGCGTCGTCGGGCCACACCGTGTCGGCGAACATCTCCTGCAGGGTGAGCCACGTCCAGGCGTCGGCCCTCTCGGCGGGTCGGAGCCGCATCATGCGGCGGGACACCGCGAATCCCATCGCGTTCGCATCGTGTCCGGTGAAGCGCTGCGGCGGCTCGAGCCCCTGCCCCGTCATCGCGCTCCCCTCGTCGACGAGCGCAGGCGGCGCGACCAGAACATGTCGTTCTCGGCGCGCAGCGCCGTACACGGAGTGTGCCCGTCTGCGCGCGACGCGAAGCCGTGCCGTGCATGAACCCAGGGGATGCCCCTGAGACGGATCATCGATCCCTCTCGCGCCGCCTGCTCTCCGGGTCATCTTGTCACGAGTTGCTCAACCGCCGGCCACGACGCTCGTCACGGCTTCCATGAGCCGCCCTCCTGACGAGTGGCGTGGTTGACCCGGTTGTACAGGTTGATGTTCGCGATGGCGACGACGAGGGCCGCGAGCTGGGCCTCGTCGAACTCGTCGGCCGCACGATCCCACAGGTCGTCCGAGACGGCCGCGGGCTTGATCGACAGGTGGGTGAGCTCCTCGGTCATCTCCAGCGCGATGCGCTCGGCGGCGGAGAAGTACGGTGCGTCGCGCCAGGCGCCGACGGCGAACAGCTTCTCGTCGCTGACGCCGTGTCGGCGTGCGAGTCGCCAGTGCCCGTCGAGACACGTGCTGCAGCCGTTGAGTTGGCTGGCGCGCATGTTCACGATCTCGCAGAGATCCTGGCCGAGGCCGGTGTCGGCGATCGCCTTCCCGATCGCGGTGAGCCCCTCGAACACGCCGGGCAGAAGGAACACGGGGTTGGTCATACGTGCGGACATGGGTGGTCTCCTCGAGTCGATGTCACATGCAAAGCGCTCACTTCGTCACACCTATGACGGATCGATGGACAAGGATGTGACACATGCAGGTAGACGACTTCGAGACCGCCCGACCACGGCTCGTCGCAATCGCCACACGGATGCTCGGATCGCCCACGGACGCGGAGGAGGCCGTGCAGGAGGTGTGGCTTCGAGCGGTCGGCGTCGACGACGAGATCGACAATCCGCCCGCCTGGTTGACCACCGTCGTCTCACGCGTATGCCTGGACATGCTGCGCGCCCGCCGCGACACCGCGTCGATCGACGATGTGGAGCTCGCCGACCCGCACGCGGGACCCGACGACCAAGCGCAGCTCGCCGACGCCGTCGGGGCCGCGCTCGGCGCCGTCGTCGACTCCCTCGGACCCGCCGAACGCGTCGCATTCGTGCTGCACGACGTGTTCGGCGTCCCGTTCGACGACGTCGCGTCGATCCTCGGCAAGACTCCCGCCGCGACTCGGCAGATCGCGAGCCGTGCGCGTAAGCGGGTGTCCGCGGCGCCACCCGACGCCGGGTCTCGTCGGGCGAGCGCCGTGTCGGCGTTCTTGGCCGCGTCGCGCGACGGCGACTTCACCGGCCTCGTCGAACTCCTCGATCCGGACTCGGTGTTCCGCACGTTCACCGACGACGAGCCTCCCGCCCTGGTGCACGGTGCACCGGCGATCGCCGACGCGTTCATGTTCCGGGCGAAGACCGCGCTCACCGTCGCCCTCGACGGGAAGGTCGGTGTGGCCGTCCCTCATCCGGCGGGCGGCGACGCGATGCTGCTGGTGATGGACGTGTCGTTCACGCCCGCCGGAGCGATCGCGGCGATCGACGCGACGCTCCGACGGGACGAACTCGCCGCCGTCGAGATCGAGACGTTAGCGCAGGTGCCGCTCGAAGAACGCTGACGCGGCCGCCCCGGCGTGCTCGGGCACACCGGCGTGACCGCCCATATTGGCGTTCAGCGTCTTCTCGGCGGAGCCGAACGCGTCGAACAGGTCGAGGGCGGCCTGTCTGTCGTTGCCCTCGTCGTCCCACTGCAGCAGGACGTGCAGCGGGATCGTCAGCTCGCGGGCGTCGTCGAACGTGGCCGCGGGAAGGAGACTCCCGGCGAACAGCACCGCGCAGACGATCCGCGGGTCGACTCTGGCCAGGCGCACCGCGATCGCGGTGATCCCGCCGGACGTCCCGGCGGGGCCGTCGATCCCAGGCAACTCGTAGAGCGCGTCGAGCAGAGCTTGGAACTCGGGGACGGCCGCGTCCACCAACGGCGGAATCAGTCGGTCGACGATCCCGTCGAGCGGTTCGCCCGCGGCAAGCGCTCGATGCAGGTCCGCGCGAGCCCGGTCGACGGCGTCGAGCGGCTCACGGACGCCACTGCCCGGAAGTTCCAGAGTCGCGCAAGCGAATCCGGATTCGACCGCCGCTCGGGCACGGGCCGCCAGACGTGCGCGCATCCGGTCGAGTCCGCCTTGATTGCCCAGCAGGATCGGCGATGCGGAAGCCGACACCGACGCGGGCGTCCACAGGATTCCCGGTATGTCGCCGAGAGTGAAGTCACGCTCGACGACGACGTCGTCGATACGAGGATCGGAGTGAAAATACATGGTCGTGGTCCTTTGCGAAGTGCGTGATCGGCGCTCCGCGGACGACTTGTCGTCCTACCGTGACCTCTGCGAGGAGCACCCTGTCGAATCGTTCACGGGTAACCACCTCCTCAGCTGTACTGCACGGTCGCGACGAGGCTAACAACGCCCGGCCCGAGGCGTCCAGCGAATATCGCCGATCCGCGGCCGTCCGTCATCTCGTACGGTCGTGCCCGGTGTCGCTGCCGCGCCAGCGCAGCGGCGCCTCGCCGTACTCCTCGACCACGTGCGCGGCCATGCCGACCGTCCTGCCGTATTGGAACAGGACCTCGCCGGCGCGCGGCCCGAGACCCAGCTCGCGGGCGACGACGGCGCTCGCCAGATCGACGTTGGCCGCCCTCCCCGCGCGGCCGACGATCAGGTCGGCGGCGGCCAATGCGGGTGAGGTCGGCCGATCGGCTCGAATCCGGTCGAAGACGATCGTCGCACGGGGATCCGGGCCACCGTAGACGACGTGTCCGAATCCGGGGAGTCTGCCGTCGACCACGGCGTCGGCGAGGGCCCGATCGACGGGAGTGCCGTCGACCACGGCGTCGACGAGTTCGTACGCCGCGGCGGGCGCGCCACCGTGCAACGGGCCCGACAGTGCGGCGTAACCCGCGAGCACCGCGTCGAAGATTCCGGCACGAGCCGAGGCCGCGACACGCGCCGCGGTCGTGGAAGCGGCGAGTCCGTTGTCGATCAATGTCGTCACGAGGAGGTCGATCCACGGGTGTCCGAGATCGATCTCCGAAACAGCCTGCGCCAGAACGGGAAGCAGTCCGAGTGCCTTCGCCGCGGCGTCCGTGCGGTCGGCGCGCAGCGGATCGCCGGCCGCGATCAAGGCGACGGTCAAGGGGATCCGTCGCTCCACGTCGACCCGTGCGATGACGGACAGATCCACCTCGGGCGCTCGCCGTGGTTCGTCGACGGCGAGGACGAACCGCGCGGCGGCCGCGAAGTCCATGGTGTCGCAGACGTCGGAGAGATCGCGCCCTCGCAGGTAGAGCCGGTCGTCGCTGATCGACGACACGCGCGTCGACACCGCCCGGAACTTGAGCAGACGGTCGCCCGCACGGCGACCGTCGTGTTTGGCCGCGGCGAGAGAGTCGATCTGCGTGCGGTCGAACAGCGACTCCTCCTGCCCCGGCTGCCGTCGCGACTCCAGCAGCCCTCGACTGACGTACGAGTACAGCGTGCCGCGTTTGACGCCGAGTCGCGCCGCCGCCTCCGACGTGGTGATCCAGGAGTCCACACGTTGATTCAATCAACATTGACGATGTTGATCAATGTCGATGATGATCGAGTCATGAGCACACCGATCAGCGTTCCCCGCGGCCTCAAGAACGTCATCGTCACCGACACCGAGATCGGTGATGTGCGAGGCGAAGAGGGTTTCTACCATTACCGGCAGTACGACGCGACGCAGCTCGCTCGGACGGCGACGTTCGAAGACGTCTGGCATCTGATGGTGTTCGGGACGCTTCCCTCTCCGGAGCAGTCGGCGGCGTTCGTGCGACGGATCGGCGCACTCCGCGTCATCGACGACGAGACCGTCGAGCTGCTCCGTCGAGTGGCGGGCCCGGGCGTCGAACCGCTCGCCGCGCTGCGCGTGGCACTGGCGGCGCTGGGCGTCGCCGACCGACCGACGTTCGACATGGACCGCCCCGAACTGGTCGACGCAGCACTGCGCACCGGAGCGGTCGTACCGACCATTCTCGCTGCGGCACATCGTATCTCGCAGGGACTCGATGTCCTCGACCCCGATCCGGAGGCCGACCACGTCTCCGACTATCTGCGAATGGCCACCGGTTCGTCGGACGCCGAGGCCGCCGACTCACTGCGCACGTATCTGATCACCACGATCGATCACGGGTTCAACGCGTCGACGTTCGCCGGTCGCGTCGTCGCCTCCACCGGATCGGATATGACGTCGTCGGTGTTGGGCGCGCTCGGCGCGTTCCTCGGCCCGCGGCACGGTGGCGCACCGAGTCGAGCGCTGGCCGCATTGGACGAGATCGGCGATCCGGCGAACACGCGCGACTGGGTGCGCGGACGCATCGAGAGAGGCGAGATCGTCATGGGCTTCGGCCACGCCGTCTACCGGACCCGCGACCCCCGCGCGGAACTGCTGAAATCGGTTGTACGGCAGCGCTACGACTCCGATCTGGTGCGGCAGGCGATGGCCGTCGAAGCCGAGATCGAGGCCGCGATCAACGAGTTGAAGCCGGGTCGCCGTCTGTACGCGAATGTCGAGTTCTACGCGGGGGTGCTGATGCACGAGGTCGGCCTGCCCGTGGACATGTTCACCCCGACCTTCGGCGTCGCCCGCGTCGTCGGCTGGACCGCGAACATCCTCGAGCAGGTCGCCGAGGCCAAGATCATCCGGCCGGTGGCCCGCTACGTGGGACCGGAGCCGGTGCGCGCGGAGTAGATCACGCGACTTCAGCACCAGTCCCGCGACCGCGTCCCCACTTTCAGATCCAGCTTCTGCAGCCGGTCGGCGACGACGGTCACCGCGCCCTCGGCATTCTGCACCTTTCCGCGGATGAGCAACGCGGACGCAGTCTGTGCGAGTGTCCGGTACCGCGACCACAGGCCGACCGAGCAGACGACGTTCACCATGCCGGTCTCGTCTTCGAGGTTCACGAAGGTCACCCCGGACGCCGTCGCCGGCCGCTGCCGATGTGTCACCGCTCCCCCGACCAGCACGCGCGTCCCGTCGGGCACCGCGAGCAGTCCGTCGGCCGGGGTCACGCCCATCGCGGCCAGCCGCGGTCGCAGATACTCGGTCGGATACGCGCGCGGCGAGATGCCCGTCGAGATCGCATCCACGGCGGTCAGGTCCACCTCCGACATGCCGGGCAGCATCGGCGCCGCCCGCGGCGATGTGACGTCGAGTTGCTCGTCCCGCAGACCGGCCGCCGCGCCCGCCTCCCACAGCGCGGTACGCCGGTCCAGCCCGAAGCATTCGAAGGCGCCCGCCGTCGCCAGCGCCTCCAGCTGCGGCAACGTCAACTCCGTCCGCCGCGACAGGTCGGCGACCGAGGTGAACGGACCCGACTCCCGAGCGTCGACGATCCGCTGCGCCGCATCGTCCGAGAGCCCCTTCACCGCGGCCAGCCCGATCCGCACGTCGAGGCCGCCGTTCTCCAACCACGCGTACGAGCGCGATGCGTTCACATCCGGCCGGTGCACCTGCACTCCGTGCCGTCTGGCGTCGGCGACGAGACTCTGCGGCGAGTAGAAGCCCATCGGCTGCGCCCGCAGCAGTGCCGCACAGAACACCGCCGGATGGTGCAGCTTGAACCACGACGAATAGAACACGAGCGACGCGAAACTCTGCGAATGACTCTCCGGGAAGCCGAAATTGGCGAACGCCGCCATCTTCTCGTAGATGCGGTCGGCCACCGCCCCCTCGATCCCGTGCGTCTGGCGCATCCCGTCGTAGAAGCGTTTGCGCAGCCGCTCCATCCGCTCCGGCGACCGCTTGGAGCCCATCGCGCGACGCAACTGGTCGGCTTCGGCCGGATCGAAGCCGGCGACGTCGACCGCCACCTGCATCATCTGCTCCTGAAACAGCGGGATGCCGAGGGTGCGTTCCAGACTGGGTCTCATCGAGTCGTGATCGAAGGTCACCTCCTCCTTCTCGTCGCGCCGCCGGATGTACGGGTGCACCGAACCGCCCTGGATCGGGCCGGGACGGATGAGCGCCACTTCGACGACGAGGTCGTAGAAGTTCCGCGGCTTCAACCGAGGCAGCGTCGCCATCTGCGCGCGCGACTCCACTTGGAACACGCCGATCGAGTCGGCGCGGCACAGCATGTCGTAGACGGCCTGCTCGCTCAGATCCAGCTGCGCGAGGTCGACGTCGATCCCCTTGTGCTCGCTCACCAGGTCGATCGCGTAGTGCAGCGCCGACAGCATGCCCAGGCCGAGGAGGTCGAACTTCACCAGACCGACGGCGGCGCAGTCGTCCTTGTCCCATTGCAGGACGCTGCGATTCTCCATCCGCGCCCATTCGGTGGGGACGACGTCGGCGATCGGCCGGTCACAGATCACCATGCCGCCCGAGTGGATTCCGAGATGCCTCGGCATGGAGGAGATCTGGGATGCGAGGTCACGGACGTCGTCGGGGGCGGAGTCGGGGATCTTGCTCCACGCGTCCTGCTGTCCCGGCGCGTATCCGAGGGCGCGCGCCATGTCCCGCACCGCCGACCGTCCCCGATAAGTGATGACGTTGGCGACCTGCGCGCTGTGACTCCGGCCGTGCTTGCGGTAGACGTACTGGATCACCTCCTCGCGACGGTCCGATTCGATGTCGACGTCGATGTCCGGCGGACCGTCGCGCTCGGGGGAGAGGAATCGCTCGAACAACAGCTTGTTGCCGACCGGGTCGACGTTGGTGATGCCGAGCGCGAAACAGACCGCGGAGTTGGCCGAACTCCCCCGCCCCTGGCACAGGATGTCGTGGGTCTTGCAGAACGTGACGATGTCGTGGACCACCAGGAAGTAGCCGGGAAAGGTCAGCGCCTCGATGATCGCGAGTTCGTGGTCGATCTGTCGATACGCGTCGGGCCGCTCGGCGCGCGTACCGTAGCGGCGCACCGCTCCCTCCTCGGTGAGATGCCGTAGCCAGGTCGCCTCGGTGTGCCCCTCACCGACCTCGAACGGCGGCAGATTCGGGGCGATCAGCGCCAAGGAGAACGCGCAGTCGGCGGCGATGGCGACAGCGTGCTCGACGGCGTCGGGATGAGCGGACAGCAGTCGTGCCATCTCGTCGCCGCTGCGCAGGTGGGCGCCGCCGACGCCGGGGAGCCAGCCGTCGATGGTGTTCATGTCGGTGCGGGCGCGTACCGCTGCGACCGCCGTCGCCAGCCTGCGGTTCGCCGGTCCGGCGAAATGCGCGCCCGTCGTCGCGACCGTCGTCAGGCTCATCTCGGCGGCCAGGTCGGCGAGGATCGCATTGCGTTCGTCGTCGTCGGACACGCCGGTGGCGGTCAGTTCCACAGCGACGTTGCCCGCCCCGAACCGCTCGACGAGGTCGCCGAGCGCATCACGAGCGCCGTGCCGTCCGGCGCGGGCCAGGCCTCGTCGGACCGTCCCCTTGCGGCAGCCGGTGAGGACCTGCCAGTGCCCGCCGACGGCCGCCGCGGTGATGGCATCGGCGTCGTACCGAAGCAGTCCCTTCTCGCCGCCGCTCATGTGCGCGTCGGCGATGACGCGCGAGAGCCGCCGGTAGCCTTCGGCGCCGCGCGCGAGAATCAGCAGGTGATCGCCCGGCGGGTCCACGGCACCGGCCCGGGCCGCATCGCGCTGCAGTGACAGCTCCGCCCCGAACACAGTGGGCATGCCGAATTCTCGCGCCGCCTCAGCGAAACGCACGACACCGTAGAAGCCGTCGTGATCGGTCAGCGCGAGTGCTGTCAGACCCAGTCGCTGCGCCTCCTCGACCATGGCCTCCGGCATCGATGCACCGTCGAGGAAGCTGTAGGCGCTGTGCGCGTGCAGTTCGGCGTACGGCACGGTCGACCGGCCGTGCGCGATGTCGGCGGCCACGTACTCGCCCCGTCTGCGCGACCACGCGGGCGAGTCGCCCCCGTCGCCGGGCACCCTGCCGTCGGCCGTGGGCGGGAACGTATCGCCGCCTCGGTCATTGGCCCCGGGGGACCGCCCCGACAGCACTCTCTCCATCTCCGACCAGGTCGGCGGACCATTACTCCAACCCACCAGGACAGTATAGAACGTACGTTCGATGACTGCCATCGCGCGGACGCTCGGAAGATGTCACCGCATACGACTCGTCGCGATCTCTACCGGCCACTCCGCCGGATACTCGTCCGCCGTCTCCTCGAACCGGCGATACAACTGTCTGCGCTTCTTCGACGACAACCGATCGCCGAACACCGTCCCGCCCAGGTGATCGGTCTCGTGCTGCAGGCACCGGCCGAATGTACCGCCGCCGGTCAACTCGATCGGCTCACCGAACTGGTCGAACCCTCGACATGTCGCCGACTCGGGGCGCGCCAGATCAACGAACGCGCCCGGCAGCGAGTGACACCCCTCGTCGTACGAGATCAGACGTCGCTCGGCGCCCCGGGGCTGCTCGCATATCGGGTTGCAGACGACCCCGGTGCGGCGTCGCCCGGTCTCATCGGCGCAGTCGTAGATGAAGACGGCCAGGTCGACACCGATCTGCTGCGCCGCCAGTCCCGCACCGGACGCGGCTCGGTTGGTCGCGAACATGTCGGCGAGAAGGTTCTGAAGGTCGTCACCGAAGTCGGTGACCGGCCGGGCGGGGCGGTGCAAGACAGGTTCACCCCAGCGAACGATCGGGCGGACGGTTCCGAGACGGAGCAGTTCTTCGACAGGCATGGCTTCACGCTGCACCGGAGCGATGCGGTCGTCAAGACACACCCGACTGGTTCGATCGAACGGCTTCGACACAGATATGAGAACCTGTGTCAGTGACCGGATACCTTCTGACGGGCGCGAGCGGCTTCATCGGCCGCCGCGTACTGCAGCGACTCCTCGCCGCCGATCCCGCCGTGCGCATCACCGCGGTCGTCCGCTCCGCATCGGTGCCGCGTTTCGCTCAGATGCTCGAGACGATCGACGGCGGCGACCGGGTGATCACCGCGACCGGCGATCTCACCGTCGACGGCCTCGGCGTCGACGCCGCGGCTCTGGGCGACGTGGACCACGTGATCCATCTGGCCGCGATCTACGACATGGCGGCCGATGCGGCGTCGCAGGAAGCGGCGAACATCGAGGGCACGCGGCGGGTCACCGCGCTCGCCGTCGAACTCGACGCGATGATGCATCATGTCTCGTCGATCGCGGTGTCCGGCGACTACGACGGAGTCTTCACCGAAACCGACTTCGACAAGGGGCAGGGCTTCCCCACCCCGTACCATCGCACCAAGTTCGAAGCCGAGAAGATCGTCCGTGATGCTCCTGACTTGCGCTGGCGCGTCTACCGGCCGACCGCCGTCGTCGGGGACTCGCGCACCGGCGAAATGGACAAGATCGACGGCCCCTACTACTTCTTCGGCCAGTTGGCCGGTCTCGGGAAGCTGCCGTCGTTCGTGAAGATGCCGATGCCCGACCTCGGACGCATCGAGTTGGTGCCGGTCGACTACGTGGCCGACGCTATCGTCGCTCTCGTCGACCACCGTCCCGACGAGAGCGAGCTCGTGTTCCACTTGGCCGATCCGACACCGAGGACCATCACCGACATGGTCAACGCGCTGGCACCCGCGTTCGACGCGCCGCGCGGATTCGACGTCGTGCCGAACGCGTTGGTACGCCCGCTTCTGGCGGCCGGTTCCCGCGGTCCGCTGCGTGCCGCACGCGATCTGGTGGTGGCCCAGCTCGGGGTTCCGCCGGTCATGGCAGACCTCGTCTCGCTTCCGGTCGACTTCCGCAGCGACTCCTCGGCCGCGACGCTGCGCGAACTCGGCGTCGAGATCCCCGATCTGACCGAGTACGGCCCGCGACTGTGGCGGTACTGGTACGACAATCTCGATCCGGCCCGGCACCGTCGCCGGGATCTGCGTGGACCGCTGGTCGGCACCAACATCCTGATCACCGGCGCGTCCGCTGGTATCGGCCGGGCGACGGCGCGTATGTGCATCCGCCGGGGTGCGAACGTCTTCCTCGTCGCCCGCGACGCCGACCGGCTCGCCGAGGCCGTCGCCGAACTGGAGACCGAGACGCCCGTCGACGGACTGCCGCTCGGCCGAGCGTACGCATACCAGGCCGACATCACCGACGAGGCATCGGTGCAGACCGTCGTGAAGTCGATCATCGCCGAGCACGGTCACGTCGACGTGCTGGTCAACAACGCGGGCCGATCCATCCGTCGGTCGACGCTGAACGCGGTGGACCGCTCGCACGACTATCAGCGGACGATGGCCGTCAACTACTTCGGCGCCGTCTACATGACCCTCGCACTGCTCCCGCACATGGCCGAGCGTCAGTCCGGGCACGTGGTGAACGTGTCGTCGATCGCCGTGCAGAGTCGCGGGCCGAGGTTCGGCGCGTACGCCGCGTCGAAGGCGGCGCTCGAGGCGTTCAGCGCGGCGACCGCGGCCGAAACCCTCTCGGACCACATCACGTTCAGCACCGTGCGACTCCCGCTGACGCGGACTCGGATGATCGCGCCGACCGACGCCTACGAATCACAGCACGGTGTGTGGAGCGTCGACAAGGCCGCCGCCCGGGTGCTGCACGCCGTCGTCGACCGTCCGACGAGGATCAACACCTTTCTCGGCGATCTCGTCGACGCGGGCCACCACCTGCTGCCCCGCCTGACCACCCGCATCATGCACCAGGAGTTCCTGATGGTCGGCGAGTCGGACGCGGCGTTGGGTCGGAAGTAGCATCCCACCCGTCGAGGCCCCCTTCACTCGTACACCCCCTCCACCGTCCACTCCTCTTCCCGATAGCACAGCAGCAATGCGCGCGAATCCTCCAGCAGCACTTGGGCTCTCGCCGACACCGCGAGAGGCTGCGCGGCCGATCCGAAGGGCCACGGACCGGCCCACCACCGCAGGCGATGCAGACTGCGTCCGATCCGCACGTCCGTCGGCTCGGCGGTGAACGCACCGCGCAGGGTCACCGCGACGAGACGACCGTCCGCGTCGAGCACCTCGGCATCGGTGTGCGAGAGCAGAGCAGGCGACGGCCGAGCCAACCGGTCGGGCCAGGCCGCGTCCGGGTCCCGCTCGGCGACGAGTTCGTCGCCCAATGCCACCAGCGACACCTGCTCGGCCGGACCGCGACCGCCGCTGCGGACCGGCACCCGCACGGCTTCGCCGCCAAGCAACCCCTGCACGCGGACCAGAGCCCGTCGAGCGCGGTCGCCGAGACCGTCACCGACGGCAGTGGGCAGTCCGGCGCCGACGAACGCGTACTGCAGAGTCCCCGGGTCGACCACCTCCACCGGTTCCAGCTGCAGCCTGGCGATCGGCGAGTCGGGAGCGCTCCCGCCCCGCGCACCACCGGTCAGCCAACCCTCCAACTGCCACCGGACACGGTCGGCCGTCGCTTCCGGGGTGAGCGGTTCGGCGCATCGCCAGGTCCGCGAATGCCGTTGGCCGCGTTCGGTGATCGCATGCACGGTCAACCGGGTGCAGGCCAGCGACGCCGCCGATAGACGTCGGTGCAGGTCGTCGGCGAGACGGCGACCGAGGAACGCCGCCGCGTCGATGCGATCGATCGGCGGATCGCATTCGTACTCCACCTCCAGCGCGGCGGGGATCGGCGCGCGACTGGGACGCCGTCCGGGCATCCCGGCGGCCAGTCGGTGCGCGGTCACCGCGTCGGCGGTGAACCGTGATGTCACATCGGCGGCCGACAGTTCGGCGAACGCCCCCAGGGTTCGAAGGCCGAGTCGCCACAGCAGGTCGACGAGATTCCCGCGTTCCGGTCCGGACAGCGTCGACTCGACGGTGAGGTCCGAGATCGGTCTCGTGGCCAGATAAGCGGCATCCGTCCCCGGGGGCACCGTCTGACCCGACCGCGCGGCGAGCACCGCGGTGAACAGTTCATCGGCGGTCCCGACCGAGGCGACGACCCCGGTCGTGGCGACGGCGTCGACGATCTGTTCGGCGAGCGCGTCCTCTCCGCCGAAATAGCGCGCGGCGCGGTCGGCGGTCACCACGAGCAGGCCGGGACGCAGCACCTCGGTCAGCGGGACCACATCGGTCACCGCCGTCACCACCGGATCGAACAGCCTCCCGTCTCGCGCCGGATCCGCATCGGAGAGCACCAGATCCGGGCACAACGACTGCGCCTGCCGCTTGCGCATGCCTCGTCGCACACCGGTGGCCCGTGCCGCCCGCGAGCACGCCTGCACCGTGCCCGCCTCCAATACCGCGATCGGTGCCGTGGCGGTCAGCCCCGCCGTCGACGCGGCCGCCACGGCCGGCCAGTCCGGGCACCACACCGCCATCACCCGACGCGACGGACCCGACTCCCCCGGTTGCCCGCCGGTCAATTCGCCACGGCCAGACGCGGACGCGACGGCACCACGGCACTGCCCGCGGCCGCCACCAGTTCCAACCCGCCGTGACCGTCGACCGGTCCCTCTCCCATCGCGGGCGCCACGAGGTCGAACCGGCCCGACGACGGACGCGCCCCCGACGCCGACACCTGCACGTCGACCCCGAACCCTCCGATCCGGCCGTACCCGCTGCGGCGAGCGGGCACATGGCGGTAGTCGGTCACCTCGCTTTCGATTCGCACGGCGGCCCCCGGCCAGTCGTCGTCGAGCACCAGCAGCGTCGACGACTGCTTACGCGCCCGCCCCGCGAGCACCCGAGCCCGCGACGGCGTCACCGGACCGCGCAAGCGTCCGTGCCCCAGATCGGACCCGAGCACCACCAGGTCGATCCCGTCGAGCAGCACTCCGGCCACCTCGAACGGGTCCACCCCCGGCTCGGTGACCACGGCGACACGGCTCAGATCGGCGCCCATGTCCATGGCCGCGGCCAGGTTCAGTCGCGGCAGTCCGACGAGAGCGGCCGTCGCTCCGGATCTGGTGGCCGCGGCGATGATCGCCATCGGCACAGTGGTGGCCCCGACCGAGGAGACCACCGTCCCGCGCGAGAGACCTCCTCGCGGAAACAACGGCGTCATCGCCTCCGGGACCGGCAGCGTCGACGTCTCCGCCATCGCGTCACCGCTCATACTCGCCAGTCGACGACGCAGTTCTTCGATCTCCACGGGGACGTCCCGTCGCCCTGTGCTGGAACTTGCTGACCGAGCCATCGCTTCCCCAATCCCCGGTGTTCGAACTTCTGTTCGATACTTTAGTTGCGGGGTCCGACAATCGTCAACGCCGCAGATCACCGACGGAAAGCGAATCCATTACAGTCGGCGTCATGCAGTCGTCTCGCCTGTTCCCGTTCGCCACGATCGTCGCCGCTGCGACGGCGATCGCCCTCACCGCACTCCCCTGGATGAGTCTGCGTCCAGTCGGGTTCGACGTCTCCTGGAACGGACTGGGCATGGGCGGTCTGGCCGGTGTCGACGACTTCGCCCCCGCAGGCCGCGGCTGGCTGGTCATCGCGGCCTCCATCGTCGCAATCCTTGCCGCGCTGATCTCGCTGATGCCCGCCGTTCAAGCACAGCCGGTGGCGCGTCTGGCCAACGCGGCGGCCGCCGTCGTCTGCGTCCTGGGCGCGTTCGTCCCGGTCGCGGTGATGATCTGGCCGGGCTGGTACTCGAACAACGTCCTCGATCAGGTCGGCCTCGTACCGTTCGGCACCGAACTCGGGCCGAGCAAGGCCGTCCTCATCCCGCTGACCGTCGTCATGCTGCTGACCGCCGCGCTCTGCGCATACTCCGCGACCGACCGGGGTCGGGAAGAACGGGACGTGTGGTCACCGCTGACGTGACATGCGCGACGGTCACCGATGCGATCGCACCGGAGGCCAGCAGCGCGGCCAGCACCAGCATCTGAAACCGGCCCGCCTCCAACGGTGAGAGTCCGCCGAAGATCGCGCCGACGAAGGCACCGGGCAACGTCACCAGGCCGGTGGTGCGCGCCTGATCGATCGACGGCACCAGGGCGCTGTGCACGGCATGGCGGGCCATGTCGGACGTGGCCTGCCGCGGCGTCGCACCGATCGCGAGCCATGCCTGCACCTCGTCCCACCGCTCGTTCACCGCTTCGGCGAATCGCCGCCCGGTCAGCGACACGATGTTCATGGTGTTGCCGATGACGATGCCTGCCATCGCCAGGACATAGCGGATCGAGAAGTCGAGCGCGCCGGAGGCGAACACCACGGTCAACGACACCGCCACCCCGGCAGCGATGGCCGCGGCCGCCAACACGACGGCGCGGCGCCGTCCGCCCGGAGCCCCGATCCGCATGGTCGCGGTGGTCACCGCGACACCGAACATCACCGCGATCCCCACACCCACCAGAAGCGGACTCGTGATGACCCCGGCCAGGATCACGCTGAGCACTGCGAGTTGCAGCGCACCGCGCACGATCGCCCACGCGGGCGCCCAGTTCCCCGGTACCCGGTACATGCGCAGCACGACGACGGCTACGCACGCCAAGATCGCCACGGCGACGATCGTCGTCACCAGTTCGTGTGCACTCACGCATTGATACAAGCATCAGAACAGAGTGAGCGCCTGCTCGCCCACATCCTGCTCGTGCACCGCCGGCGCCGCCTCACGCACCGGCGTCACCTCCTCATCATGCGGCCGTTCGAGTCCGTGGCGACGGACCAGCGGCGCCATCCGTTCGCGCAGCCGGACCGCATAGTCGGCAGGCGCATAGGATCCACGGCCGTACAGCGACCGGTATCGGCGCACCAGCGCCGGATGCTCGTCGGCCAGCCAGTCGAGGTAGCCGTCGTCGGAGAGCACCAGCACCGACACGGACACTCGATCGGCGCCCGCCTCGGCGAGCAGTCCGAGCAGTTCGTCGAGCTGCGACGTCGAGTCGGTCAGCAGCGGCAGGAGCGGCGCGATCCGCACGTGCGGCGCGAGCCCGGCATCGGCCAGACGTCGCACGGCTTCGATCCGCTCCACCGGCGACGACCCGTCCGGATCGACACGTCGACACAGGTCGACGTCCAGGCACGGTACGGTCACCACGACCGTCGTCGGCACCGCATGCCGCACCACGCGCAGCATCGTCAGATCGCGCAGCACGAGGTCGGACCCCGTGTACAGCGCGAACGGCGTCTCGAACTCGGCGAGCGTCGAGACGACTCCCGGCATCAGCCGATACCGCTCCTCCAGGTGCCCGTACGGATCCGAGCCCGTGGCACCGATCGCCACCGTCGACCGATGCCACGACCGACGACGCAGCTCTCGCCGCAGCACGGCGGCGGCATTCACCGCGACATGCGCGTCGTCGCCGGCGCGCGTGATCGTCTCGAGCGCGTAGTCGTACGGATGCCGTCGATCGCCGGTCACCGAACGCAGCACGGTCCGCGAGCACGTCTCGTGCACAGTCAGCCGCGGCGCCTCGGGGAACCGGACGGTCCGCTCGAGACTGTCCGCGACCAGTCCGGGCAACCCACTCATGCCAACATCCGAACACATGTTCTATCTCCGCGTCAAGGGTCCGGACGACGACGAACGGCGATCGCTTAGACTCAGCCCATGACCGGACCGGCCGCGCCTGCACCCTCGTACCTCGTCGCCGGCCGCTATCGACTGGTCAGACAGATCGGGCGCGGCGGCATGGGCGCGGTGTGGCTTGCCCGCGACACGCTGCTCGACCGTGACGTCGCCGTCAAGCAGGTCCTCTCGACCGACGGGATGACCGACCACGAAGCCCTCACCAACCGCCAACGCGCGATGCGCGAGGGCAGGCTGGCGGCGCGCATGTCCCACCGCAACGCCATCGCGATGCACGACGTCGCCCTCGACGGCGAGAATCCGTGGCTGGTGATGGAGTACCTTCCGTCGCACAGCGTGGCCGACGTCCTCCGCGACAACGAGACGATCCCACCGGTCGAGGCCGCGCAGATCGCCGCGCAGGTGGCCGACGCCATCGCCGAGGCGCACGCGTCGGGCATCATCCACCGCGACATCAAACCGGCCAACATCCTGATCGCGAACAGCGGACGCAGTCTGGGCCTGGTGAAGATCACCGACTTCGGGATCTCACGCGCCAAGGACGACGTCTCGCTGACTCAGACCGGCATCGTGACCGGCACACCAGCCTATTTCGCGCCCGAGGTGGCCCGCGGCGACGAACCGGGCGAAGCAGCCGACGTGTACTCGCTGGGTGCCACACTGTACACGATGGTCGAGGGCCGACCTCCGTACGGCGACAACGACAACTACATCGCGACGCTGCACCGCGCCGCGAACGCGAACATCGATCCGCCGGTCCGCGCCGGCGCGCTGGAACCGGTGCTGCTGCGACTCCTGCAGCCCTCACCGGCGGCTCGGCCGACGATGTCGGAGGCTCGTGATCTACTGGTGCAGTTCGCGGCGGGAACACTCGGCACCACCGAGAAGGTGCTGACCGGCCTCGTCACGACCAAACCGCAGCGAGCCAAGTCGGCGCGCGAGACCCTCGTGCCGCCTGCCGCGACGCCGGGACCCGTACGACCGCCGACCACCCCGACTCCGCCGCCGCACGCGCCGACCCAGGTGGCCCCGACCACCAGCGGCAACTACGCTCCGCGCATGACACCCGAGCCGGTGCCGTACCCGTCGAACCCGTCGCAGATGGGATACCCCGGACAACCCCAGTCCGGCCCCTACCAGCAGCCCTACTATCCACAGCAGCCCCAGCAGAGCAGCAATCTCGGCCTGGCCGCCGCGATCTTCGCCCTGTTGGTCTTGCTGACGGTGATCGTCGCCGTCATCATCGTGCTGACGGTGTAGCGAGCCTCGCCGGTCGAGCCGCAGCGCCCCTACCCCAACTGCCGGTTGACCGCCCACCGCGTCAGCGCGTTCCGGTTCGACTGCTGTGTCTTGCGCAGCACGTTGGACGCGTGCGTCTCGACGGTCTTGACCGAGATGAACAGTTCCTCGGCGATCTCGCGGTAGGTGTATCCGCGCGCCAGCAGCCGGAGCACTTCGAGTTCGCGTTTGGTCAGCGAGTCGAGTTCCGGATCCAGGTGCGGCTCGGGCACGGCCGACTTCCCGGTGAAGGAGTCGAGGACGAAACCGGCCAGTCGCGGGCTGAACACGGCGTCGCCCTCGGCGACCCGTCGTACCGCGTCGGCCAGCTCTTTGCCGTCGATGGTCTTGGTGACGTAGCCGCGGGCGCCCGCGCGGATGGTCGCGATGACGTCGGTCGCGGCATCCGAGACCGACAGCGCCAGGAACACCGGGGCCTCCGATCCGAGGGCGTCGGTCACGCCGCGGAGCACGGCGACGCCTCCGCCGCCGGGCATGTGGACGTCGAGCAGCACCACGTCGGGACGCGTCGCGGTGATCTGCGCGATCGCCTCGGGGACGGTTCCGGCGTCGCCGACCACTTCCAATCCGTCCTCGCCTGCGAGTTCGGCGCGGACTCCGGAGCGGAACACTCCGTGATCGTCGACGAGGAACAGTCGGTACTCACTCATGCGATCTCCTGGTCGTTCTCGGGGCGAGGGTCGGCGGGTCGTTCGGTCAGTTCGGCGGTACGCGGCAGAGTCAGTGCGACGTTGGTGCCGCGACCCGGCGTCGACGTGACCCGTGCCCGACCGCCCGCGCGTTCCATCCTGCCTCGGATCGATCGGGCCACGCCCTGGCGGTCCGGGTCGACGGCGTCGACGTCGAATCCGACACCGCGGTCGCGGACGAACACCTCCACCTCGTCGTCGACCACCTCGCAGTACACGTCGATCGTGGAGGCGCCGGAGTGCTTGGCCGCGTTGACGAGGGCCTCGCGTGTAGCGGCGACGAGTGCGCCCCACGCCCGGGCTCGCGCGGGGTCGCGCAGTTCGTCGGCGGTCACGTCGCCCACGGTGACCGTCTCGATCTCGGGACCGTAGGTCTCCTCCACTTCGACGGCGACGGCACTGATCGCGGCGGCGAGCGACTCGTTGGGCCGTGCCTGGTCGCCGAAGAGCCACTGGCGCAGTTCACGTTCCTGGCTGCGCGCCAGTCGTGCGACGGTGTCCGGGTTGGACGCCTGCTTCTGGATCAGCGCGAGCGTCTGGAGCACCGAGTCGTGCAGGTGGGAGGCGATCTCCTCGCGTTCGTCGGTGCGGATGCGCGCGGCGCGCTCCTCGTTGAGGGCCCGCAGCATCCGCATCCACACGGGAACGGTCAGCAAGACGCCGCCGACGATGGTCACCAGGACTGCCAGCAGGATCGGGTTCATACCGGCCAGCGGAGTGTCGGGCGCGGCGACCATCACGACGAGACCGCCGATGACGAACAACGCACCGAGGATCAGCCGCGACCAGGTGAGCAGCCGCGAGCGTCCCGTCGACAGTCCGGTGACGTCGGCTTCGCGCCACACCAGGGCGGCGCCGCCGAGGACGAACAGGACCGCCAGGAACGACTGCGCGGGAGCGCTCGACGCGACGATCAGGTTGCCGATCAGCGCCATCACGCCGATCACGACGAGGCCGTACGCCTGTCGTCGTTCTCGCGGTTCGGCGGGGGCCGTGTCGTCGCCCGCCGGGCAGAAGAACCAGAGCAACGCGTACGCGAGGACTCCTGCTCCCGCGAGTGCGGCCAGGACGACGAACACGACGCGTACGCGGAACACGGACACGTCGAGGTGATCGGCGACGCCGCCGCACACACCCGCGATCACCTTGCCGCCGCTGCGTCGTCGCAGCCGCGGCTCGGGCCGGGGTCGAATCTGTGAAGTCATTGATTCGATAGTGGCACGAACGGGGCGGTCCGCACATCAGGGAGCATCTCAGGGTTTAGCCCGATCCGCCGACGGCGTTCGGGCGACACTATTGATGACATGAACGCTTCGACCATCCAGGACATGTGGACCACCCGGCCTGTCCGCCGCCGTGAAGGGAACACGATCGGCGGCGTGTGCGCGGGGATCGGCGACCGCTACCGCGTCGATCCGACGCTGGTGAAGGTCGCCTTCGTCGTCGCGACCGTGTTCGGCGGCAGCGGCGTCTTGCTGTACATCGCGGCGCTGATCGCGTTTCCCGCCGATGACGAGACCGAGCCTCGCCGCGAGCACAGACGACGCCGCCACAACTGGAACCGGAACGACCATCCGCTCTCGAAGGTGGTCCCGCTGGCGATCCTCGCGGTGATCGTGTTCTCGGTGATCGGCTCGCAGTTCCGTTGGGGCAGCAGCGGCTTCCTCGGGTTCCTGTTGATGGGCGTGGGCTGGTGGCTGCTGTACCAGCGAACTCCGCAGGCCCCGGCCGGCACCTCCGCGGATCAGCTCGTCCAGGCGCCTGCTCCGGTGATGGCCGGGATGGTCGAGGCGCCGGGCGGCGTCGATCTGACCAAGCCGACTCTGCCCGCCGGCACTCCGGCCGACGGTCTGCCGACCGCTCCGATCGATCAGCCGCCGAGTTGGGATCCGTTGGGCGCGGCCAAGTTCGCGTGGGATCTTCCCGAGCCGACCGTTCCCGCCGAGCCGCCGGCGCCGCGGGTGCCGCGATCACCGGTGACGCCGATCTTCCTCGGACTGGCCGTCATGACCGGCGCCGCGGGCGCCGCCGCGAATCTGGCCGGCGTCGACTGGTTCACTCCCGGCAGGATCGCCTCGCTGGTGCTGGCCGTCCTCGGACTCGGCCTGGTGATGGGCGCGCTGACCCGCAAGCGCGGCGGTTCGGGTCTGGTTCCGGTCACCCTCGTGGCCGCGGTCGTCGTCGTCGCGACGACGGGCTTCGCCGGTATGAGCGGCCCGTTCCCGAACGGCGGAGTCGGCGACCGGACCTGGCATCCGCGCGCGGCGACGGACCTGCGCGACTCGTACGAGCTGACCCTCGGCTCGACCACCCTCGACCTCCGCGATCTCGGTCCGCTCGATCGCGACCGCACGATCCGTCTGCGCCAGGGCGTCGGCGACATGACCGTCTACCTGCCCGACGACATCCGCGTCCGCACCGACTGCGAGGTGACCGTCGGCGACGTGACCTGCACTGACGGCCTGATCAATCCCGATGCGAAGACCCCGACCCTGACCATTGACGCCCATGTCACCGTCGGCGGTGTGGAGATGACCAAATGACCGACGACCAGTCCACCGAGACCACCGCCGAAGGACGACGCAGTCCGTTCCTCGCCGTCCTCGGCGTCCTCGCCCTCCTCGTCGCAGGATGGGGCCTGGCCGACGGCCCCGACATCAGCTCCACCAGCGCCGTCCCCTGGACCATCCTCGTGATCGGCGTCGTGATCGGCGTCGGCCTCGTCGCCAGCGGGATCCACCGGCGGTAGCGCCGATTTCGTCGGTACCGCCCGCTACCGTTCCACCATGGTGAATGTCGACAAGTACCGCTTCTGGCAGTTCTTCAACAGCGACGGCGACCTCGAGTGGCTCGGCGTGATGCGTCCGACGGCGCACGCCAGGATCGATCGTCAAAAGGTGTGGACTCTTCTGCCCGGGCAGCGTCGTCTGATCGCCAACTGGTTTCTCTCCCACGATCGCCAGCTCGATGAGAACGAACGTCGGTGGACCCACGATTCGATCACCGGTTGGGACTTCGTCGACGCCGCCATCGTGGTCCCGGAACCGTCGAAGGACGACGTCGAACGCCTCTCCCGCCCCGAGGCAGTCTTGACGTTCGACCAGATCGACGACATTCCGCTGCTGAGGATCAGCGGCAAACGCGACTACGACCGGATCGTCTCCGAGCGTGACGGGCGGGTCTGACCTCCGCCGCGACGATTTGTCGTGGCTCGTCACTACCATCGCCATCGACGCATCAATCGCGATCCCGACCCCGAGGAGACCCTCCCGTGCCCGAGCATGCATCGCCGACCGCCATCGACGTACCGCCGATCCCGTGTGAGCACCGCGCCGATGAGGGCCCGGTGAAGGTCGCCGCCGCGATGTTTCTCGACGCGCTCCGGTCCGGAGGCTCCGTGCTGTGCGAGCGAGATGTCTGGACGGAGGCGAACATCGAGACGCTGGTCGAGCGGTTCGTCAATCAGCCGGACGTCTCGGGCTCGTCGTTCCCCGCCAAGCTCGACAAACAGCTCGCCGGCACCGGCGACGACGTCCGCATCCTGTTCGCCGAGATCTATCTCCTGCAGATGCTGCCGATCATGCAGGTGTCGAAGCAGAAGAAGCTCGCCAACATCGAGTCCGTGCTCCGCGATGTCGAGGTCGACCATCGGGTCCCGGCGGAGGTCGACGACGCGCTCGATCACCCGATCTTCAACGGCGGCGTCGCGTTCACGATCCGCAGATTCCAGCAGTTGTCCGTTCTCATCGAGTTCGCCCGGCACCTCCGCGCGCTGCCCGCGGACGAGGTCGACGCCGCGTTCGCGGATCCGCTGCTCTGGCGCGCGACAGTGCACGGCTCCCCCGGAGCCGCCGAGCCGTCGCTGCGGGCATGTCTGACCTACCTCGGCCACCCCGACTACTTCATGTCGATCGTGTCGGTCGGTCAGAAGCGCGCCATCGTCGAATCGTTCTTCCCGTCCGTGACCGGTCGCGCCCCGTCCGACGACGTCGACGTCGATCTCGCCGCACTCCGATTCTGGCTGCAGTCCGAACCCGGTGACACGCCGGACTACTATGCCGAGCCGCTCAAGTCGTATTGGCAGCCCGACGATGAGGAGGTCGACGGCGACGTAGACACCGCCTGCCCCGTCGTCGACGGCGACTACACCGTCGAATCGATCATCGCGGACGGCGCCTTCCACTCCCCCGAGGAGCTCCGCAAGATCGTTCAGCGGTGGGGCGAGACCCGGAACATCGTGCTGCAGGGCGCTCCCGGCACCGGTAAGACCTGGCTCGCCCGACGACTGGCGTACGCGCTCATCGGGAGCCGACTCGACGATGCGGTGCGGTCGGTTCAGTTCCATCCGGGCACCTCGTACGAGGACTTCGTACGAGGGTGGCGTCCCGGCGGCGACGGCAGACTCACCCTGGTCGATGGACCTCTGCTGCAGCACGCCGCACGCGCACGCACCGCACCGGACATCCCGCACGTCATCGTCATCGAAGAGTTCAATCGCGGCAACCCCGCACAGGCTCTCGGCGAGATGCTCACCTTGTTGGAGCGGAGCAAGCGCACGGCGGCCGACGCCCTCGAGCTGACCTACATGCGCGACGACGAGCTCGCGTTCTTCCTTCCGGACAACCTGTACGTCGTCGGCACGATGAACACCGCGGACCGGTCGCTCGCCCTCGTCGACTTCGCGTTGCGCCGCCGCTTCGCCTTCTTCGAGCTCGAACCGCAGTTCACCGACGCATGGGCGGCCGAACTCGCCGGCCGCTTCCGCAGTGACGCACCTACCCGTATCGACGGCCTGCGCACCCGGATCGTCGCGATGAACCAGCGCATCGCCGACGACCCGAGCCTGGGCCCGTCGTTCCGGATCGGACACGCGTACTTCACGCCCGGGCTCGAGGCCCCCGATCTCGCGACCTGGTTCACCTCGGTCGTCGAATCATCGGTCCGACCTCAGCTCGCCGAATACTGGCACGACGCTCCGGCGACGGTCGACGACGTCGTCGCCGACCTCATGTCGGGCCTCTGAGATGTACCGAGCCGGGGCGGGTACGACGAGGATCGACGTCCGCAGCGTCTGGTTCCTCCTCCTGTACGCGTCGGACCATCTCGACAGGCTCACTGATCGAGCGCAGAAGGAGTCGTTGCTGCGCGGTGAGCGGGACAACGACCTCCTCGACGCGGTCGCCGAGACGTTCGCCCGCGACGTCGACGCGCGGATCCGGTCGATGATGTCCGTCGGCTACCGCCCACGCACGGAGGCGCTGTCGCGGGTCCGCGGCCGCATCGATCATCTGGGCACCGCCCGACGACGACTGACCGAGTCCGGCCGCATCCGATGTCGCTACACCGAGCAGACCCTCGATCTGCCGCGGTACCGGTACATGCTGATCACACTGCGCCGCGCCGCGCACCGCGCCTCCTCCGAGCGTGTCCGCCGTCGGTGTCTGACGACCGCGCGGACGCTCGAACGCAGCGGAGTCGCCCCGGTCGATCCGACGGCGGCCGACCTGTCGAAGGAGCAGTACGGTCACTTCGACTCGGTCGACCGCGCGCTGCTGCGGACCAGCCGGCTCGTTCGGGACATGTGTGCGCCCGAGCACACTCCCGGCGATGTCGGTCTTCCCGCCGTCGTCGACGACGAGCCCGCGTTCCGCTGGCTGTTCGAGGCCGCGGTGCGCGGCTTCTATCGGGTCCGGCTCGACGACGCGACGGTCTCGGCGCCGAGTAGGCCCTGGCCGGCCTCGGGCGATCCCGAGCATCTCGCGTTCTTACCGCGGCTGAAGACCGACGCGGTGATCCGCGGACCGCACCATCAGACCGTCGTCGAGTGCAAGTTCGCCCCGATGTTCGATCAGTGGCACGGCAAGACCATGATCAAGCCCGGGTATGTCCGTCAGATCCACTCTTATGCGTCGGTCTTCGCCGGGGATGCGACGGTGACGACGTCGGCGCTGCTGATCGGGGCTCTTGTCGACGGATCCACCGGAAGGGACCTCGACATCGAATTGACCGGTATCCCTGTTCGCGTACGGCAGATCGATCTGTCACAGCCACCGAGCGCGATTCGAGAATCGCTGACGACCGCGATCGCCGGGTGGCATTGACCCCGGAACCACATCAGGCCCTCGCGCTCTCTACGAGTGCGAGGGCCTGACGCTTCGAAGTTATGGGAGGATCACTCCCACTCGATGGTCCCCGGCGGCTTGCTGGTGACGTCGAGAACCACGCGGTTCACGTCGGGAACCTCGTTGGTGATGCGCGTGGAGATGGTCTCGAGCACCTCGTAGGGAATGCGGGTCCAGTCGGCGGTCATGGCGTCTTCGCTCGAGACCGGACGGAGCACGATCGGGTGACCGTAGGTGCGGCCGTCGCCCTGCACACCGACGCTGCGGACATCGGCGAGCAGTACGACGGGGCACTGCCAGATCTGGCCGTCGAGCCCGGCCGCGGTGAGTTCCTCCCGGGCGATCAGATCCGCCTTGCGCAGCAGGTCGAGGCGGTCCTTGGTGACTGCGCCCACGATGCGGATGGCCAGACCCGGGCCGGGGAACGGCTGGCGGGCGACCATCTCTTCGGGCAGTCCGAGCTCGCGTCCGACGGCACGCACCTCGTCCTTGAACAGGAGGCGGAGCGGTTCGACGAGCTTGAACTCGAGGTCTTCCGGGAGACCACCGACGTTGTGGTGGCTCTTGATGTTCGCGGTGCCGCTGCCGCCGCCGGATTCGACGACGTCCGGGTACAGGGTGCCCTGGACGAGGAAGTCGACCTTCTTACCGTCGGCCGCCTGGTCGCCGAGGACGTCGGAGACGGCGCCCTCGAAGGAGCGAATGAACTCGCGGCCGATGATCTTGCGCTTGGTCTCCGGATCGGAGACGCCGTCGAGGTGGCCGAGGAAGGTCTCCTCGGCGTCGACCGTCACCAGACGGGCGCCGGTGGCTGCGACGAAGTCGTTCTGCACCTGCTCGCGCTCACCGGCTCGGAGAAGTCCGTGGTCGACGAACACACAGGTCAGGCGGTCGCCGATGGCGCGCTGCACGAGCGCACCGGCGACGGCGGAGTCGACGCCACCGGACAGACCGCAGATCGCCAGGCCGTCGCCGACCTGCTCACGCACGTCGGCGATGAGCGCCTCGGCGATGTTGGCCGCGGTCCACGTCGGTTCGAGGCCTGCGACCTCGTAGAGGAAGCGGGTGAGCACTTCCTGGCCGTGCGGGCTGTGCATCACCTCGGGGTGATACTGGACGCCGGCCATGCGGCGCTCGACGCACTCGAACGCGGCGACCGGAGCGCCCGGCGTCGACGCGGTCACGGCGAATCCGTCGGGCGGGGTCTGCACGGCGTCGTTGTGGCTCATCCACACCGGCTGGGTCTCTGGGAGCCCGCGGTGCAGTGCGCCGTCGCCCGACACCGTCAATGTCGTTCGGCCGAACTCGCTGCCGCCGGTGTTGGCGACGACACCGCCGAGTGCGGACGCCATCTTCTGGAAGCCGTAGCAGATGCCGAACACGGGAACCCCGAGGTCGAACAGATTCTCGTCGACGGTCGGCGCACCGTCGGCGTACACCGACGCCGGCCCCCCGGAGAGGATGATGGCCGCCGGGTTCTTCGCGGTGATCTCCTCGAGCGGCGCGTCGTGCGCGACGACCTCCGAGTAGATCCGAGCCTCACGCACGCGCCGAGCGATGAGCTGGGCGTACTGGGCTCCGAAGTCGACGACGAGGACAGGGCGGGGATGCTCTGAGGATGGGTTCGTCACGAGAGTGAGTCTAACGGTCGCAGGGACGTGCTATCGACGCTGGTGGAGCGGATGTGACGCAGCACGTCACGCGGTCCGGGACACCAGGCCTCGACTCCGAAGCATCGCCTTCACATCGTCGGGGTCGTCGAAGACGTACGCACGCGCCAACGCCTCGTTGAACGACGACGCCACCGTCGGGTCGTCCTCGCTGACGGGGATAGTGAGAATGACGTCGCTGCCCTTGATGAGCAACGCATTGGCCGCGAAGATCGCAGTTCGTTTGTTGCCATCTTCGAACGGCTGTGCCTTCGCAACTGCTACGAACAGGTCGACTGCCGCCTCAAGGACGTCATCACTCGCCGACGCCGACTCGATCAGAGTCTGCAACTCATCGTCGGTGAGCGCCTTCGGCTCGTGTCTGCCATGCTGCGTCGCAACGCCGATCCGCTGACTAGCTGTCCGTAGTCGGCCCGGATGCAACGCGCCACTGCGAGTGATCGTCGCGTTGAGCGCCTTGACGAAGTTCGCATCCACACCCCGGTCGGCGTTGCCGATGATGAACGACGCCGCATCCCGAAGATCTTCGAGCAACGCGAGGTCCGCACGCGACGCGATTCCTTCAAGGCTGCCGTCGGCGAGGAAGTTCTCGGTGTCCAGGCGCCCGGTCGACAGCCCGTCGAACACTTTCCCGGAGGAGTAGACAACGCGGCTGAGGTCGACGACGCTCCATTCCTCCGCCACTGAGCCTCTCCTTCTCCGTTGATCCGTGAGCAGTCCGACACGTGCAGATTACCGGTGGCCACCGACACTCGCTCTCACTGATTCAGAAGAAGACCACCGCTATGTCGACGTTCTGCTTCGAGAGCACACGGACTTCCTATCCTTCAGGTTGACGATCGCAATAGCTACGAACAGAGTGATGTCCCCAGCGACGACCTGAATCTCTGGTATCTGGAGCCTCAGGATTTCCTGACCGTTCACAGTCAAGCCCGCCGACGATCTGCACAACGACGTCGCTGTCTGTCCTCAGGCACGATCGAACTCGGGGCTCGGCGGCACCGGCACCGTTCCATGACCTCCGGTCAGCCTCCACACCTGCCCGTCGGCGCCGTCTTCGTCGTCGAACGCGTACGGCAGTGCGCGCTTGTCGGTGCATGCGTCGATCAGCGCGTCGAGCCACGCCCCGTAAGCGGGTGAGCGCACCCCATTCTCCTCGGCCGTCGACGCGATGATCAGATCGGCGACGGCGCCGACCGGCGTCGCCCCTGTGACTCGACCGCTCCCGAACTCGGTCCCCTGCGCACTCGAATACCGCAGAATTCCACCGGCATCGCCGACGCGCGGACTGCTTCCCTGGTCGTGGACCGCGCGACGAGTACCGATCTCAATCCGCCACGCGCCCGTCGCGTAGATGTACGGCACGAACCGGAGGTCTCCGCGGCCGCGTCGATGTGCTTCGCGCAGGCCGGCCAGGATCCGCAGCGGCGTCGCGAGCATCTGATGCGTGCGCAGGCGATCGGCCAACTCATCGTTGAACGCCACAAACGTGACCGTCTCAACCGACGTCATCGCGCCGGCGACCGTGTCGACTGCCGCGGCGATCGCGTCGTCGATCGGCCATCCGTAGACGCCGGCGCTGATCAGTGGAAACGCGACTCTGCGCAGGCCCAGGTCGTCCGCGACGGCGAGACTGTTCCGATAGCAGGATTCGAGCAGTGAGCGGTCGCGTTGTCCCGCAGAGAAATTCGGTCCGACGGTGTGGATCACATACTGCGCGGGCAGGTCACCCGCCGTCGTGTACCCGGCCCCGCCGGCTGCCAGGCCGTCGGGAAACCGTCGAATGCAGTCCTCGAGGATCGCCCGTCCACCAGCCCGATGGATGGCGCCGTCGACGCCGCCACCGCCACGCATGCGAGTGTTCGCTGCGTTGACGACAGCGTCGGCGTCGACGCGGGTGATGTCGCCTTGGGTGACGTCGATTCGAGGCATATGCCCATCGTGCCTCATTGGTACCATGAGGTAAGCCGAATCCGTCGCGGCCAGACCGTGTGAATAGCATCCACGGAGACAAATGAGGCGACACCGTCGCAGTTCCGACTTACGCTTCTGAGTTCTCCATTCGAAAAGCATCGCCATGCGTATCCTCGCGCGCCTGTCCACCCCGACGAGATCGAGCCGATCGACGGTCGCGAACGTGAAGCTGCGCGGCAAGATCTCGCCGGGTTTGATCGTTCCCGGCACCGACTCCGAGCTAGCATCCTTCGACGCCGGCAACGACTTGACCAACCGGCTCGACATCGTGAAATGGGAACCGTCGACGCCGGGCGAACACAGTGGTGTGGTCCGCGGACCGTTCCCCGCGAGCCTGGCGCGTAAGACCAACGCCGGACGCGTCCAGAACTTCAGTCCTGCCGTCTTCGACGACCCGCGCGCTGCGGGTCCGTGGACCGCGACCGAAAAGGTCGATGGCACACCGATCACCCATATCCGCGACAACTGCGTCGATCCAGTCGTCGTCCGTCTGGTCGCTCTCGAACACGACGGTGATCGCTACGTCGAAGTTTCTGACAACCATCAGTGGCCCCGCCATCCGAACATGCGGAATCCGCCGATCGACGACACATGTCAGAGTCTTCACCGCTACTGTGAAAATCCTGTCTGTCGGCGGACTACGCGGTGCCACCGGGTACCCAAGCGGACCGCCTCCTACATAGCCGAGGAGCTTCCCACCCGATGCCATCTCACAACGACCTCGGCTACGTCTACGTTCTGACCTCACCGAACTGCCCGAGCGTCAAGATCGGCCGAACCAACCAACAGCCGCCGCATCGACTCCGCGAAATCAACAACACCTCGCCGTACAAGGAGCTCGGACCGTGGACCATCGCCGACGTCGTCCAGGTCTACGATTCGGTCGCGGTAGAGACCAGGATCCACCGTCAGATTCGTGCGCACCACGATTCATCGGTCTCGGGCCAGAACGAGTTGTTCCGCATCCCACTCGCCGAAGCGCTGGCTCTCCTCCGGTCAATACCGACAGTGGACGAGATGTACGCGTACCCAAAACTCGAACGCTGCTTCTACGACCCACGGCTGGCGGCGTACCTCGACACGCTCTATCAGTACGCCGGACTGCCGAACTTCGTCGACGATCAAGGCGCATGGACCCTCACCCTCTTCACCACCACGAGCGGCGGCAGATATTTCACCGTCAACATCGGTTCGCACGAGGTCGCCTTCTCATCGACTCCACGCCGCGGCGAAAATGGACACACCAACTTCCTGATGGTCGACCGCCTGATCAACGACTTCCCCGAAGTCACACAGTGGGCCCGGCAGCATGGAGGCTCTGTCGACGACGTCGACTATGCCACGCAGCGTGATCGGGCCACAGGTATATGGTTCTGTGGTGGCTTCGACGATGCGCTCGAGCTGCTCGGTCTGCCAGGCGTGCGGCGCAGCATGATCGCATATTGGACCGAAGGTCTCCTCGAAATGCGTGAGGACGACCGCGAAAGCACGTACAAACGCTACCACCAGTGGAATGCGGTATCCGAGCTTCAGCGACGAGCGGACGCAAGGCCGTCGATCCTCCGGTGAAGCGGTCAACCTGACGATCCTGCCGGTTAATGTCGTCCGTAGCAGTTTCCCTCAACAGCTTCCACGTGATCGACGACGACCTGCTCCCAGAGATCCCCTCGCTCCCCGCCACAATTTGGCGAGTCACATACAACTGGGTACTCGCTGGAGTCGTGCCGTGGCTCGAAATGATGGGGTGCCGTCAGCCCATCAAAACGGTCGTTACTCCTGGGATGTCCGAACCACCAGTTAGATTGGCGCCGACCGACTGTTTCCCAGACATTGACTTGGGTACACAACTCGCATAACTCAGACTTCGCTAGATTAACAGTCTGAGACCACCGTCACCGCCCCGAGGAGCCACACCGCATGACGACACACGTCGACCTCAACGTCGCGCCCGGTTCTATCGTGGTGGTCCGCGACGAGGAATGGCTCGTGACGTCGGCCGAGCAGGGTTCTGACGGGTGGCTCATCAAAGCGCGAGGTCTGTCGGAGCTCGTCGCGGACACGACCGCGTCCTTCTACTCGAGCCTCGACACGATCAAACCGCAGGATCCCAGGAACGCCGAGGTCGTCGCGGACGGTTCTCCTGGCTACCGTGACTCTCGGCTCTGGCTGGAGGCCCTCCTGCGTAAGACGCCGGTCCCCTACGGCGACCAGACTCTGACGGTGTCGACACAGATGCTCGCCGATTCGCTCGGCTACCAGCGCGCAGCAGTGGCGAAGGCCCTCGATCCGCAACACATCCGCCCGCGCATTCTGATCGCAGACGCCGTCGGTCTGGGCAAGACACTCGAGATCGGAATGATCCTCTCGGAGCTGGTTCGGCGCGGACGCGGCGAGCGGATACTGATCGTCACCCCGAAGCACGTGCTCGAACAGATGCAGCACGAGCTGTGGTGCCGCTTCGCGTTGCCGTTCGTACGACTGGACTCGACGGGTATTCAAAAGGTGCGGCAGAAACTGCCGGCGACGCGCAACCCGTTCACGTACTTCAAGCGGGCGATCATCTCGATCGACACGCTCAAGAGCCCCCGCTACAAGGCGCATCTCCAGCGTCAGCACTGGGACGCAGTGGTCATCGACGAGTCCCACAACTTGACCAACGTCGGTACGCAGAACAACGAACTCGCCCGTGTCCTCGCACCGAACACGGAGGCTCTGATCCTCGCATCAGCGACGCCGCACAACGGTAAAGAGGAGTCGTTCGCAGAGCTGCTGCGCCTGCTCGACCCAACGGCGGTCGCCGCCGACGGCAGCTTCACCAAGGAAGATGTGGCGTCACTGTTGATCCGGCGGCACCGACACCACCCAGAGGTAGCCGCGGAAGTAGGCAGCGACTGGGCCGAACGCGCCGAACCGGTCCACCGACTCGTCAAGCCGTCGCAGGCAGAGGACGCCGTCGCCCACGAACTGTCGCAGACATGGCTGCACCCGGCTACCGGCCGCTCCCCATACTCGGGCGCGACTAAAGCACTGTTTCCGTGGATACTCGCCAAGGCCTTCCTCTCCTCCCCCGCCGCGCTCGCGGAGTCGATCAAGCAGCGTCGGGCCAAACTCGACCCTCAGGTCCCCGACCACGCCACCGAACTCGCAGCGCTGGACACTCTCGACGAACTGAACGCGAAGGCCCTGACGGACTCGGCAGGCAAGCAGGCCGCGCTGGTGAAGCGACTCAAGGAGATCGGAGTCGGCGCGAGATCCGACACTCGCGCCGTGGTCTTCGCGGAGCGCGTCGCAACACTGCGGTGGCTCACCGAGCACCTGCCGAAGCAGTTGGGGCTCAAGCCGCAGAACATCGCGATGCTCCACGGTGGGCTGTCGGATGTCGAGCAACAGGAGATAGTAGACAGCTTCAAGCTAGAGACCTCGCCGATCCGTGTGCTCGTCACCGGCGACGTCGCATCGGAGGGTGTGAACCTTCACGCACAGTGTCATGATCTGATCCACTTCGACATCCCGTGGTCACTGATTCGGATCGAACAGCGCAACGGCCGTATCGACCGCTACGGACAGACCCACCCTCCCGTCATCTCGTCGCTCATTCTGGAACCGACAGACCCGGACTTCTCCGGTGACCTTCGGGTGCTCTCGCGCCTATTGGAGCGCGAGAATCAGGCACACGGCACTCTCGGCGACGTGGCCTCACTCATGGGTAAGCACTCGGTCACGGACGAGGAGAACGCAATCCGCGACATCCTGATCGGCAAGGCCACCCTCAGCGAACAGATTCGCGACGCCGAGGAGGTCGCCGCCGGCGACGATCTGGACGCGTTCTTCGCGCAGTTCGATCTCGAGGAAACGCAAGACGACGACCCTGCGGCCGCTCTGCCGCAGGCCCCGCGGCAGAGCCTATACGCCGACGACCTCACCTTCCTCGACGAGGCCCTCAAGGCCGCGTTCCACGACGTTCCGCACGCAAGCATCGAGGCCGGTGGCATCGACTGGACTGTGCACGCCAACCACGCCGTCGCCGAGCTGACACCGCCGCGGGATCTGCGGCAGCGCCTCGGGCAGCTGCCGCAGAACTACCTGCAGCACGGCAGGGTGATGGAACGACTCACCCTCGCGACCTCCCCGGAAGTCGGCAACGCTCAGCTCGCCGCGGCCCGCGAGGGCAAGGGCGTCGCGAACACCACGTGGCCGGAGGCCCACTACCTCGGACCACTGCACCCCGTGCTCGACTGGGCGAGCGACCGCGCACTGAGCGCGTTGGGCCGAGGCCAGATCTTCGTGATACGCGGCGACGTCGACTCCCCCACAGTCCTTCTGATGGGCACGCTGATGAACCGGCGCGGCCAGTTGATCTCACGGGTGTTCTCCACCGCCGAATTCCCCAATCCAAACAACCCGTCGTTTTGTGTAGTGGAGACGCGAGCGGATCTCGATTTCCTCACCACGGAGACGGGGCTGCAGCCGGGGTCAGCGAACCCTGGTCCCGTCGCCGACGTCGAGCAGTACCGGTCGCTGGTGCCGATCGCAGTGGATGAAGCGACGACGACGATGCAGACAACGGTGCTCGACGCGCAGGAGAGGGCCGCCACCGAACGGCTGGACCAGTGGCGGCGACGCGGCGACCGCTGGCACACCGGCGCCGAACAACTCGAACTCTTTGGCGCGCAGCGTAAGAAGGTGGATACCTGGTCACGGCGGATCGCTGACGAGCAGCGTCTCGCCGAATCCCTCGCTCCCACCCAGCAGTTGGTGCGACCGCTATTACTCATCGTTCCCAACACCTCCGGAAAGGACCAGTAGGTCGTGGCGTCTTTCGATTCCATCGTCATCGGCGAGGACTGGATCAGCGAGCACTACTTCACCACCGACTCCGCGAAGGAGTCGTTCCACGGCAAAGTGCTGGAACTACGCAAGCTGTGGGATGCGGAGAAGAAAGCGGGCCGAACAACGGTCCGCGACGACCTCCTTGCCGCCACTGGTGCCCTGCAAACCGCGCTGGCCGGGCTGGCAGAGAACCCCGACGCCGCACCAGAGGCACACACACTGGCCCGGACCACGTTCGGTTATCCGGGCGCGCTGTCGACGTTCACCGCCGAACGCGCTGGCTCTGAGCTGGAGATTCCGGACGCGAAACTCGACGGCACCGCGAGTGTGCTGCTTCTGCAGGCCGCACCGGTCGCCTCGATCGAGGATCTGCTCGACCCAGACACCGGGTTGCTGATCACCCCGGCTATTGAGGACGGCAAGCCGATCGAGTCGGCGTCGAAGACCGTGTCCGCCGCGTTCCGATCCGATATGCCGCCTGCGTTCGTGGTGGTGCAGGCCGGCCAGTGGCTGCTGCTCGCCGAAGCCGAGCGATGGGCTGAGGGTCGATACCTCGCCGTGGACCTCCTCGTCGTCGCGGAGCGACGCCACGAGGCGAAGGGCGGCGAGGTCGACCGTGTCGCCGCGATGTTCGGACGCCAAGCGCTGCTGCCTGACGCCGACGGCAACATCTGGTGGACCGGGGTCCTGGACGATTCGGTCAAGCACACCGTCGGAGTTTCGAAGGACCTGCGTGAAGGCATACGGCTTTCCATCGAGATCATCGCCAACGAGGTGGTCCGGCGCCGCGCCGCCAAGGGCCTGACTCTCGACGGCATTGACGGGCAGGATCTCGCGAAGCACTCGCTGCGGTTCCTGTACCGCATCCTGTTCCTGCTGTATGCGGAGGCGTCGCCGGAGATGAGGGTTCTGCCGACCGGCACGGCGGAGTACGAGGAGGGTTACGGCCTGGACCGGCTGCGGGAGCTGACGCTCACCGAGCTGGTGTCGGAGCAAGCCCGCACCGGCACACACCTGTACGAGTCGCTGGCGACGCTGTTCCGGCTCGTGGACCGCGGCCACGCCCCCACCGTGCGGAAGGATGTCGCGGACGATCCGGCGCCGGGCCTGGAGTTCCAGCCGCTGCGCGCCGACCTGTTCAAGCCCGAGTCGACGGCGCTGATCGACGAGGTGGGCCTCGGCAACGAGGCCACGCAGCGGGTGCTCGAACATCTGCTGCTGTCGAAGGAGAGCAAGGGCCGCAAGGGCGCCGACCGCGGTTTCATCTCCTATGCGGAACTGGGTATCAACCAGCTGGGCGCGGTGTACGAGGGCCTGATGAGCTACACCGGCTTCTTCGCGGAGGAAGACTTGTACGAGGTCGCAAAGAACGGTGACCCGGAGAAGGGTTCGTGGGTGGTTCCTGTCGACTGCTCCGATCACCTGGATGAGAAGGACTTCGTCCGCGCGGTCGACGAGGCAACCGGCGAGGAGAAGCCGGTGTTGCACCGCAAGGGCACCTTCGTGTTTCGGCTCGCTGGCCGCGAACGCCAGCAGTCGGCCTCGTACTACACCCCCGAAGTGTTGACGAAGTTCGTGGTTTCGCAGGCTCTTGAAGAGCTGTTGGACCAGAACTACGAGCGGACGACGCCCGAGCAGATCCTGGAACTGAGCATCTGTGAGCCAGCTCTCGGGTCCGGCGCGTTCGCCATCGAGGCGGTTCGCCAGCTGGCAGCCGAGTACCTCAAACGCAAGCAGGAGGATCTGGGCGAGCTGATCGACGCCGACCAGTACCCGGTCGAGCTGCAGAAGGTGAAGGCACACATTGCGCTGCACCAGGTGTACGGCGTGGACCTCAACGCCACAGCCGTGGAGCTTGCGGAAATCTCACTGTGGTTGGACACGATGGTCGCCGGGTTGCAGGCCCCGTGGTTCGGTCTGCACCTGCGCCGCGGCAACTCGCTGATTGGTGCACGGCGGTCGGTCTACGCGCCGAGCCTGCTGACGAAGAAGCAGTGGCTGAAGACTCCCGCGAAGGATGTGGCGCTCTCGTCGCCGGTTGAGCCTGGTCGAAACCCCATCGGCACCGGCATCCACCACTTCCTCCTACCCTCCGAGGGCTGGGGCGCGGTGATCGACACCGCGGAAGCAAAGAAGTATGCGCCCGAGAAGCGCGAAGAGTTGCGGCTATGGCGCAACGAAATCCGCAAGTCACCCAGCAAGGAAATCGCGAAACGCCTCACCTCGCTGGCACAGCGAGTGGAGACGCTGTGGGAATTCACGCTCCGACGGTTGACGATCGCGGAATCAGAGATTCGACGCGACATTGATCTGTGGGGTTCGAAACCAAAAGAGCAAACACCGACGGTGACGCGCGAGCAGATCGAACAGGCGCTGAACGACGAAAATGGCGCTTACCGTCGGCTGCGCAGGGCGATGGATGCGTGGTGCGCTCTCTGGTCGTGGCCGCTAACGACTGAGATCGACCCGCCGGATTGGGATCTTTGGGTAGGTGGTCTGGAGGCGATTCTTGGTGTGCCGCCGAAGGTCGGGAAGTTCGAGAAGTACGGGCAGACCAGCCTCGCCAGCGACATGAACTGGCAGGAACTCGACCTTGCCGAGGACACCGACCGCACCTTCGCGCAGGCGTTGCCGATTGAGAAGGCGCTCGACCGGGCCCCGTGGCTGACGGCCACCGCCGACATTGCGGATCGGCAAGGGTTCTTCCACTGGGAACTGGACTTCGCTCCGATGTTTGCGCGCGGCGGCTTCGACCTGCAGGTCGGAAATCCGCCGTGGGTGCGGCCAGACTGGGATGAGGCCGGGATGCTAGCCGAGTTCGATCCGTGGTGGCAATTGACGAACAAGCCGGCCGAGCCAGTCAAGCGCGCCAAGCGTGAGGATGCACTCAACAGTCCGGAGATTCTCCATGCCTACCTCGACGAACGTGCCGAACAGGCCGGGGTGAAGGAGAATCTCGGGTCGGGAGTCGACCGCCCCGTCCTGGTTGGACTGCAGCCGGACTTGTACCGCTGCTTTATAGAGCGGACGTGGCGATCGATGGGTGCCACTGGAATTACCAGCCTCATTCACCCGGATAGCCATTTCACTGAGCTAAGGGCAAAGACCCTCCGTAAGGAAGCGTATCAACGGCTACGACGACACTGGCTCTTCCGCAACGAACTTAAGCTATTCAACGAGATTCAGCACACCCGACCGTATGCCGTTCATGTGTACGGAGCGGCAACGAGCGTGGACTTCCTTCAGGGAGCCGCACTCTATCACCCAGACACAGTTGTCAGGTCACTTCAACACGATGGGACTGGCACCGCCCCAGGTGTCAAAGACGAAAAAGGCGACTGGGATCAGCGGCCGCATGCGGAACGCATCATCAGGGTCACCGAGAGCCAGTTGGCGACCTGGGGGGCGCTTATCGATGAGCCCGGTACCCCTGCAACCGAGGCTCGGATGCTTTACCCCGTAAATACGGCGAGTACTAAGGTTCTTGAAAAGATTGTCGCCGCGCCACGCCTCGGCGATATCGACTTCCATTGGACCGCCGGTTGGCATGAATCTGCAGACCGAAAGCGCGGGCTTTTCGAATCACGCCAGACCACGCCAACGGTGTGGAAAGACATCATCTTACAGGGGCCTCATCTCACCGTCGCGACGCCAGTTAACCAACAGGCGGACGCAGCCCCCGGACGGGAGGACCTATACGAAACGCTGGACCTTGAAACACTCTCGGAAGATCTCATCCCACGTACTAATTACCAAGTCGCGAAACCGTACGACGAGTACATTGCCGCCTACCCTAAGTGGCACGGTGAACCCAGTTCGTCATTCTTCCGCCTCGCCTGGCGCCGCATGGCCGACTCGGCAACAGTCCGGACTCTGCACTCTGCAATCGTGGCGCCAGGGCCGTGCTTCGTCGGGACCGTCCTTTCCGCCGATCTTCCCTCATTCGCTGACCTGGCAGTTGCAAACGGAATCTGGTCATCGGTGCCAGTCGATTTCTTCATCAAGGCAGCTGGAGTATCTGAGCTTAAACACGGCGTCACCCGTCGTATTCCGCACATCCGCAACCACCCACTCGAATCCCAACTCATCCTCCGCACGCTCCGATTGAACTGCCTGGTCCGCCCGTACGCACCGCTGTGGGAGGAGCTGTACAACGACGCTTGGCGGAAGGATTCGTGGGTTCCTGGAGTTGGCGTCGACTACGCCGGGCGCGTGCCGCTCGGCGAGATCGGCAAGCAGTGGGAGTGGTCAACGCCGCTGCGACACGCTGCCGACCGTCGTCAGGCCCTCGTCGAGATCGACGCGATCGTCGCGATCATGCTCGGCATCACTGCTGATGAGCTGCTTACGATCTACCGTACTCAGTTCCCGGTCCTGCAGAAGTACGAGCGTGAAGCCCTGTACGACGCAACCGGCCGCCAACTCTCAACGAAGCTTGCGTCTGAGTACCGCAAGAAGGGCTCCTTCAAGCCGGCCGACCTCACCGTCGACGGCATCACCTACCAGGAGCCGTTCACCAACGTCGATCGTGAAATCGATATGAAACTCGCCCACCATCATTTCTCACGTGTCGATCCAAGTATTCAATTTACTGACGCGATGAATACCCAGCCCAAGGTGCAAGCATGAATAGGTTTTCAAGAATCCAAATATCCAACTGGAGACAGTTCAGAAACGTCGATGTCAAGTTTCATAATCGCCTCACGGTACTGACAGGAGCCAATGGCTCAGGAAAATCCACAATCCTAAATCTCCTCAGCCCACACTTCTCCTGGAAACCGAAGTTCTCTGGTGACCCATTGGACTACCAAGAGAAATGGGAAAACCAGATCACCCACGAGGTCTCAAGGCGGGAAATCAATCGTAGCAGCATACTCACCTACTCGGATGGCACCGAATGTCGGCTTGTCGTTCCCGATTCTTCAAAGTCATCCTTTGTGACCACGTGGCAGAATCAGAAACCGATGGATGGCCTCTTCATAACTTCGCACCGAACGCCACCATCACCTACATCGGTGTCAACGATACCCACTTCTTTCATGAGTATTGATTCGCTACTCAACGCCTACATAAGCGAACAACTAAAGAGGGCGTATCCCAATTTAAACACCACCCAATTTGGAAAGGATACACCAGCCCTCAAGTTGAAGGAATCCCTAATTGCGGCAGCGGTATTCAGCCAAGACACCTCGGCGGTACGGGCAAACAGCTCTGCACAGTACCTGTGGAACGGTTTTCAGTCGGCGCTCACAAAGCTCCTTCCTGCCGACTTAGGGTTTGTCAGGTTGAAAGTGGAATCCCCCGAGCTCTATATCGAAACTCAAACCACTAGGTTTCCTGTCGACGGCGTATCCGGGGGCATCAGCGCCCTAATAGAGTATGCGTGGATGATTCTTATCGGATCGTTCCAAAAGCGAGACTATACTGTCTGTTTTGACGAGCCCGAAAATCACCTACACCCAAATCTTCAGCGGACGCTACTGCCCAGCCTCCTGGAGATTTTCCCGAACATACACTTCGTGGTGTCAACACATAGCCCTTTTGTAGTCACGAGCGTTCCCACTTCCAACGTCTACGCCCTCGATTTTGTCGACGGTAAAGTCGAAAGCCGGTTGCTCGACCTGGAGAACAAGTCACGAGGAGCCGACGAGACTCTGCGTCGCGTTCTAGGCGTCCCGTCAATGTTGCCGACTTGGGTAGAAGCGCAACTGGACGCGGTCCTACACGAATTTTCAAGAAATTCCGACAAAGCCAGTGCGCTTGAGCACCTGCTACAAGAGCTCGAAGCAACAGGACTGTCGGAAGAATTCCCGGCGACGGTGCGAGCACTCACCGAAAGGGGAGAGTTGTGAAGCAGCTTCAAAAAGGGCCGGTTCCCGGTTTCCTGTCCAGCCGAGGCACCGAGCTAACCACTTCATATATGAAGAATACAAATAGTACACCCTGGCGCAATACTGAACTCAAGGAAGCCCTCCGCGAGGAAACCAACGGAAAATGTGCGTATTGCGAAAGTGTAATCGAGGACGTCGCACCCGCGCACGTGGAGCATATCCTCCCCAAGTCCATCTTTCCGAAATTAGTTCTAGAGTGGAGTAATCTCACCCTCTGTTGCCCGACCTGCAATGCGAACAAGAAAGACTATTACTCGACCGAAGTTTCGCTCCTGAATCCATACGTGGATGACCCTTCCAATCATCTGATGTTCCTTGGCGCATTCGTTTGGTCGATACCGTCAAGCCTGAGGGGGCACAAGACTATCGAGACTATCGAACTGAACCGACCTAAACTCCTGGAAGAACGCGAGAATTTCATCCAATCTCTTCATGATTTGCTAACCGCCTGGTCGAATACCGACTGTAACGATGTTCGGTCGATACTCCAGAATTCCATCAACAGGCTTCTTTCTCCCGAGAGGCCCTATAACACTCTCGGTTCGGATTTCATAGGTAGATTCGGAGAGTTTCCGTGAAGTGACAGCTCGATAACGCCTAGAGCCGCGACTGGATCACCGTAACGGAGGTTGGGACTGCGCATATGGCGAACGCATTCCGGTCACCATCGAGAACGTGGCCGCCGACCATCCATGTGACCAACACCTGACCAGCGAGGAGAAGTCGAACATGGGAGCGCTGCTACCCACCCTCCAGGCAAACCACCTGCACGAGGGCCTCACCAACTACCTCGCGACCACGTTCGCCCTCACCGACTCCGACGCGCAGGGTGCCTTGTCGGACTTCGTCGGCCACCCAGACACCGGCATGTTCAAAGGCCCCTACGTCCGTCTGCGGTTGCCCTTCGCCCCGGCGGGCGGCAACTGGGGCATGCACCTGAACTGGTGGCCAACGGGATTCACTCCCTACGGTCACCAGTCCGCCGCATTCGAACGTCTCTCCACCAAGTTCCACGACCGTCCGCAGCCGACGCTCGTCACCACCGGCACCGGATCCGGCAAGACCGAGGCATTCCTCTACCCGATCCTCGACCACGTCCTACGTGCAAAGGCCGCCGGCGTCACCGGAATGAAGGCTCTCATCCTTTACCCGATGAACGCGCTGGCCAACGATCAGGCCGAACGCCTGGCTCATCTCATCGCCGAGCACCCGGAACTCTCCGGCATCTCCGCCGGGCTCTATACCGGAGAGCAATCCACCGGCGGACGCACCAAGGTCAGCAACGACGGCCTCATCACCGACCGCTCGCTGATGCACGCCGCTCCCCCAGACATCCTGCTGACCAACTACAAGATGCTCGACCACCTGCTGCTGCACCCTGACCGCGCCGACATCTGGCGCCTCTCCGCCGACTCACTGCAGTACGTCGTCCTCGACGAGTTTCACACTTACGACGGCGCGCAAGGCACAGACGTCGCCATGCTGCTGCGTCGTCTCGGGCTCTCCGTCAAAGCGCACTGGACCGACGCCTCCCCCGTCTCCGACGAGGATCGCGCCCGCCCCCTTGGCCGCATCACCCCCGTCGCCACCTCCGCAACCCTCGGCTCCAAGGCCGAACCCACCGCGATGCTCGACTTCGCGCACACCGTCTTCGCGGAAGAGTTCGACGCCGACGCCGTCATCGGAGAAACCCGCCTCGCCGCCGCCGTCTGGCTCGCCGACCGCGACACCGCCCTTGACCGGCTGTATCAGCCCATCCCGAAGCCCTCGATCACCGCCGGGCGCCTCGATGCGTTCGCCGCCAGCTCTCCCACGAACGACGCACTCACTTCCGCTGTGCTAGCCGAACTATTCGAGCGAGCAGAGGTATTCGAGCGCACCGAACTGTTCGCGACCACCGACGACCTCGACGCCGACCGTCGCCTCGCTCCCACTGATCTCCGTCACCTCGAACCCGCCGAGCAACTAGACCTGCTCAAAGGCCATCCCCTGCTGGCGCGGCTCCTCGACCACGCCGTCGATGTAGTTTCTCTTGCCGACCTCGCGGACGCGCTGTTCGACGCCCCGACCTCGGAACGCGACACCCGCCACGTCCGCGCCGCGCAGCAGCGCTTCCTCGACTACCTGTTCGCTGCGCTGTCCCACCTGCGCGCCGAGGTCGGCCGTACCGCACTGAATGTCGATGTCCACCTGTGGATTCGGGAACTCTCCCGCATCGACCGCGCCGTCACCACCAACACCACGTACCGCTGGTCCGACGACGGAATCCACGAGGACAGCGACGTGATGCACCTACCGGCGCTGTACTGCCGGCACTGCGGCCGCTCCGGGTGGGGCGCCCGCCTGGCCCCCACCGGCCATACCCTCGACGTCACCGACGAATCCATCCGCGCCGATCACGCCGCCGGGGCCTCCCGTTTCCGCGCACTCATCTCCGCGCCCGCCGAAGCGCTGCTCACCGTCACCCACCCCGATGAGCAGATCGAGGGCCTGCGCTGGTTCCGCATCGACGACCGCGAGATCACCGACACTCCGCCCGACCCGGATGGCACCGAACAGCTCGAAGGCAAGGTGCTGCCGGTGCTCGTCCTGGTCGGCGAAAACGAGGAGGAGAACTCCAAGAAGGACGTGTGCCCCGCCTGCGGTGCGGCCGACGGCATCCGCTTCCTCGGCAGCGCCGTCGCCACCCAGCTCTCGGTGGCCCTGTCGAACCTCTTCGGCGACGCCCGCCTCGACGCCGACGAGAAGAAGGCGTTGATGTTCACCGACAGCGTGCAGGACGCCGCGCACCGCGCCGGCTTCGTGCAGGCCCGTTCCCACACCCTCAGCCTCCGCTCCACGCTGCGCAGCGCTATCGGCACTTCGACGCTGACCCTGCCGGAACTCTGCGAGGTCGTCGTCGCGCGTGCCGCCGACGACCCGGCCCGCCGCTATCACCTGCTCGCCCCGGACATCGTCGACCACGACGAGTTCATCGCCTTCTGGAAATCGGACGCGACCACTGCTGCCCGCAAGAAGGCCAGTACCAAAGTGCTTCGCCGCCTCGAATTCGACATCGACCTGGAGTTCGGGCTGCAGTCCCGACTCGGCCGCACCCTGGAGCTCACCGGCAGCGCGGTCGCCGAAGTGGACCTCGGCGGCGAGGAACGCCCCGTCCGTCTCGGTCGCGCGGCTCTCAACGCCACCGAGCATCAACTGACATTCGAGGCACCGGATGCGACGGCGATCACCCGCTGGGTCCGGGGCACTGTGGAACGCGTCCGCACCCGCGGCGCCATCCGCCACCCGTGGCTGCGCAAGTACATCGAGAAGGACGCGAACCGGCGGTGGATCTGGGGCGCGCGCCCCAAGGGTGAAGGAATGGCGGCATTCCCCAAGGGCCGTCCGGCACCCGCATTCCCTGCCGTCGGATCACGCACTGTCCCCGAGGGATTCGACGCGATCACTGCCCCGTCGTCGTGGTACGCCCGCTGGGCGTCACAGTGCCTGAACGTCTCCCCCGTCGACGGCGGGTTCCTGGCGAAGTCGCTGTTCGGGGTCCTCGCCGAGCAACGCGTACTCGCCGCGGACCTCACCGATGCCGGACTCACCGCGTACGGGCTACCCGCCGCCGCGGTCGTCGTGTCCGCACCCACCGACGACGACCTCGCCGCCGGCAGGCACCTGCTGGTATGCAACGTGTGCCAGACCCCGACCCCCGGATCTGCGACAGTCATCGACGAACTCGACGGTGCCCCCTGCCTTCTCGTCCGCTGCCCCGGCACCCTGTCCCGTGCCCCCAAGGCGCAGAACTTCTACCGCCGCCTCTACGACGGTTCCGAGATGAAGCGGGTCGTCGCTCGGGAACACACCTCCCTGCTGCCGACCAAGACACGGCTAGGCTACGAGGCCGCGTTCAAACGCGGCGGTGCCGACCCGCAGGCCCCCAACGTCCTCGTCGCCACGCCCACGCTGGAGATGGGCATCGACATCGGTGATCTGTCCACGGTGATGCTGGGGTCACTGCCCCGCACCGTGTCCTCGTATCTGCAGCGTGTCGGCCGTGCCGGTCGTCTCACCGGCAACTCGCTGGTCCTCGCGTTCGTTCGCGGACGCGGCGAGCACCTACCGAAGCTGTACGACCCGACGTCAGTGATTCAAGGCGAGGTTCGACCGCCTGCCACCTTCCTCACCGCAGAGGAAATTCTGCAACGGCAGTACGTCGCGCACGTCATCGATCGCATTGCTCGCGACTCCACCAGCATCGCTCCCCGAGACGCACGCGCCGTGCTCGGCAGCTTCGACCCCGGCGGCTGGATGGCAGACCTCATCGCCGTTGTCGAGACGCACGCGGACAGATTCGTCGACGAGTTCCTATTCCAGTTCGACACGGTGCTCGACGACCGTTCTCGGGAAGCCCTTCGCATCTGGGCGACTCCCCACGCGGACGGAAGCTCAAGCGAACTCGCTGTCAGCTTGCAGGAGGCCGTGCATCGGTGGAACCGCGACCTCGCCGAACTCACCGCTCGTCGAGCCGCGGTCGATGCGGAGATGCCGGAGTTCGAGAAGCGAGCGGCGTCCCCCGCCGCGACCGACGACGACCTGCGGGACCTCCGTACGGCGAAGGGCTCGCTGCGGCTGCTCAGTGGTCAGATTCATGACCTCACCGACGACTACTGGATCAGCGTCCTCGAACGCTACGGTGTGCTGCCGAACTACACACTGCTCGACGATTCCGTCACTCTCGATGTCGGAATCACCTGGATCGACCCCGACACCAACCAGTACATGGGTGAGGCCACCAGCTACCAGCGCGGCTCACGTGTCGCTCTCACCGAACTCGCGCCCGGCGCCACCTTCTACGCGCAGGGCCTCGCGGTGAAGATCGACGCGGTCGACCTCGGGGCGGGCGAGTCGAACATCCACACGTGGCGTCTGTGTCCTCAATGCGGTTGGGCGGCAATCACACTCGCCGGCGAGGTTGCCCCATCTGTGACGTCGTGCCCTCGGTGCGGCACGTCAGCGATCGCCGACGTCAGTCAGAACCTGCAGGTCGTCGAGATGGCGAGGGTCTCTGCGGAGGTTCGACGCGATGAAGCATCCATCAACGACGCCCGCGACGAACGGCACAGAGAGGCCTTCACGGTCGTCACCGCCGCCGATATCGATCCCGTCAACGTGGATCGTTCCTGGTTCGTCGGTGACCTCGGTTTCGGCGCCGAATACCTGCGCCGCATGGACATCCGCTGGCTGAACATGGGACGCCGAACATCTCAAGGCGGCACACGGACCATCGCCGGTCAGGAGACCACCACGGGATTGTTCCGGGTGTGCTCCTCATGCGGGCAGCTCGACAAGGCTGCGGGCCGCAACTCTCGTTACGAACACCGCAGCTGGTGCCGTTACCGCAATGCCGCCACCGAGCATGTCCGGGAGATCGCACTCGCGCGCACGTTGCGCACCCAGGGAGTTCTGCTGCACCTGCCCCACTCCTTGAAGTACGACCAGTTCGCATACCCCAGCCTGAGCGCCGCCATCCTCTTGGGCCTTCGTGAGGTGATCGGCGGTTCTCCCGAGCACCTCGACGTCGCGACCATCACCGATGCCTTGCACGCGCCGAGCCAGCAGGCGTTGCTGATCCACGACACCGTCCCCGGCGGCACCGGATACCTCGCAGAGTTTGCCGACCCCGCGAAGGTGTGGGCCGTGCTCGATGCCGCGCGAACCGTCGTACACGGCTGCGACTGCGCCGACCACGAGCGACTCGCTTGCCACAAGTGCCTGTTGCCTTTCGCCCCGCCGCACGAACTCGACAAGGTGTCGCGTACGACTGCCGCGAGGGTTCTCGACCAGCTGCTCGGTGTGGAGTCCGATGCCGAGCCTGATCGCAACTGGTGGTTGAAGGTGGTCACTGAAGACGCGCCGAGGTCACCGGTAGGCGGAGAAGAGTCTCCGCTCGAGAAGGAGTTCTACGTCGCGTTCGTCGAGCGCCTGCGCACGATGGGCGCCACGGTGAAGGAGACTCCGGGCACCTACGGCCCGTCCGCGACAATCGTGCTGCCCGGTAAGAAGATCCGCACCTGGAAACTCACTCCCCAGGTACACATGGCCACCTCGAAACCCGACTTCGAATTGAGCACCACCGATCCCGAGATCCCTCGGATCGCGATCTTCGGAGACGGTCGGAAGTTCCACGCGGTCCCGGAGAACAACCGTGTGGCCGACGACGCAACGAAGCGGGCGATCCTGCGAGACACCGGACACCTCGTGTGGTCCTTCGGCCACGAGGACCTGCAACATTTCAAAGCCGGCGACACGGCGGCACCCACATGGTTCACCGAGAAGGCCGCGGCGAACACGCTGAAAGCCGGTAACCTCCGCCCGGCACTCCTCAAACTGCTGACGACGGATCCCATCAGTGCACTGCTGGCATACATCACCGATCCGGATTCGGAAGCATGGGAGGCGGTCGGACGATGGCTGCCGATGATGTTCGTACGCAACGACAATCGGGTCCGTGGTGACAGCGGCATGGTCGGATCCGCTGCCCTGTCACTCGCATCCGGAGCGCCGGCTGCATTCGGAAGCGGCGCCGACATGTGCTGGAGTATCACCGACGGGCCGCTGGCCGTCACCGCTGCGATGCACCCGGGGACACACACGACGAATGCTGTGCTCGTCCTTGATGACCGAGACGAGAGTCTGGAGATCCACGACGGCCGAGCGTGGAAGGAATGGCTCCGCCTGTCCAACTGGCTCGGACTGAGCCCGAACAACCGTGTCACGACGATGAGCCTCCTTGAGGAGGATGCCAGCGCTCCGACAGGGGCAACTAGTGCGCCCGCGCTCTCCGCCGACTGGCAAGAAGTGTTCGACTCCACGATCTCCGAAGTCGAGAAGAAGCTGGTGTCGGCGCTTGCGGCAGCAGACCTACCCGTACCGGAGCTGGGGTACGAGACCGAGAGCGGCGACGTCGTGGACTTCGCCTGGCCCGACACCTTGGTCGGGGTGGTGTTCGACCTCGACGACGCTACCGCCCATATGATGTCCGAATCGGGGTGGACGCTCTGCCCACCTGACGCGGAAGCGGTCGCCGCAGCGATCAAGAACGGAGTCTCATAGATGGCGAATCTGGTCATTGCGTCGAACACCAAGGCCATGAAGAAGCTCGACAAGTCCATCAAGGACAAGGTCTGGAAGTTCATCGAGAAGCTCGCCGCCGACCACACGGCTCCGGGCATTCACATCGAACCTATGCAAGGCGCCGTCGACCCGCGCGTCCGCACCGGTCGCGTCGATATGAACTTCCGCGCGATCCTGTTCAAGGTCGACGATAAACTCGGCGACGAGCCCACGTTCATCTACATGGGTACCTGGCCACACGATGAAGCCAACAAGCTGGCGGAGCGTTCCAGGCTCCGCGTGAACCCGATCAACGGTGTTCTCGAGGGCGTCATCGGCGATCTGGACGTCGAGGAACACCGCGGTGCCCAGGCAAGCCTCCGGGAAACCCCCGCAGAGTCTGCCCCTGTGTCCCCGAGCGAGGCGACCGGATATCTCGCCGCACGGTTCAGCCGCGCCGACCTCATCGACCGATTGGGACTCGACTCCGAGTTGTCCGAACGTGCACTCTCTGCACCGGACGAGGACACTCTCGTCGACATCGCCGCCAACGCGATCGGCTGGCAGGGCAGCGCACTCCTCGACCTCGCGACCGGACTGCACATCGATACCATCCGCGAGAAGCACGGATTCACCGACGACAGTCCCGTCGACGAGACACTCGACCAGGACGAGCAGATCCTCAAGGCCCTCGAACGACCCGCGTCGAAAATGCAGTTCACTTTCGTTGAGGACGATGATGAGCTCCGCCGCGTCATCGAGGGTGGAGACTTCACTGCGTGGCGAACGTTCCTTCACCCTGAGCAACGCAAGTACGTCGACAAGGACTACAACGGCGCGTTCCGCCTCTCCGGCGGCGCCGGTACCGGAAAGACAGTCGTCGCGATCCATCGGGCCCGTCGCCTCGCCGAGGCGAATCCTGACGCCAGGATCGTCCTGACCACCTACAACAAGACTCTCGCCGCCGACCTCAGGGCCTCGCTGAAGACACTCGACCCTGATGTACCAATCACTGATCGTCTCGGTGCACCAGGCGTGTACGTGAGCGGTATCGATGCACTCGGCAATGCCGCACTGCAGCAAGCCGATGACATCGCCGAGGCCGCCGAGGCGGTACTCGGCTACCGCATCACTGAACTCACCCACAATCGGACCAATTCCGACAAGGTGTGGCGCGACGTCGTACAGACGGTAGACAGTGGTCTCGACCCGAAACTGACATCGCCGGGGTTCCTCGAGGACGAGTACGTTTCCGTCGTTCTAGCGAATCGCGTCACCACCCTGCAGCAGTACGCCAAGGCCTCCCGTCCTGGCCGCGGGGTGAGGCTGAGTCGACCGCAGCGGATTGCGGTATGGAAGCTCGTCGAGGCGTACCGGAGACAGAGCCGCATGGACGGCAGCTTGAGTTTCCCAGAGGTTCTCGCGCTCGCCGCAGAGAGCCTTCGATTGCGAACCGACGACGGCGGTGCATTCGTTGCCGATCACGTACTCGTCGACGAGGCACAAGACCTTCATGCCACGCACTGGGCGCTCCTGCGGGCACTCGTCCGCGAAGGGCAGAACGACCTGTTCATCGCCGAGGACTCTCATCAGAGGATCTACGGTCGACCAATCGTCCTCTCTCGATTCGGCATCAAGATCGTCGGACGATCGCGACGGCTCACCCTCAACTACCGCACGACGGCCCAGAACCTGGGTTTCGCGGTGAGCATCCTCGCGGGCGCCGAGTACCAGGACCTGGAGCAGGTCGAAGAATCAACCGCTGACTACCGATCAGCGCGACTGGGACCAGACCCGGTACTTCTCGAATGCGAGTCCGCCGCTGACGAACTCGACCGGGTCGCCGACCAGGTACGCCTATGGATCGACGCCGGAGTCGCCCCCTCCACGATCGCTGTCCTCACCCGAGGTCAGACCGACCGCAGTCAGTTCGTTCGCGCCTTGGGCGAACGTGGTCTGGACGCGCGTGCTCTCGATAACAATCCGGCGAGCGCAGGATATGTCCAGGTGCTCACCATGCACAGGTCAAAGGGAATGGAGTTCTCGAGAGTCGTTCTCGTCGGCATCGACGATGCACATGTCCCCTCCGTCGCCACTCTGCGTTCTGTACCAGAGGAAGACCAGGCAGAAGCGCTGCTCCGGGAACGATCCCTGCTCTACGTCGCGGCCAGCCGAGCTAGGGACGAACTCGTGGTTACGTGGAGTGGGAAGAAGTCAACGATGTTGGGGTGAGGATGTGGTCCGTGGCGATTGGGGTAGCGTCGCCGCTCGAAATACGGTATACGTATTCTCGCTGGGTTGAACCTGACGATGTCGGGCTTGGCGCTTCCAATGCTGATCGTTCTCGCGACGCCGTTCGAAATCTGCTCGCATGACCTCGTATTTCACGGAGTCCGCAACAGAGAAGGGACGGTGATTGCAATGATTCGTATTGTTGTTGGAAGATTATTCACCTCAACTGCGCGCGTTCTCTCGTCGGTTACGGCTGGCGTCGCAGCAACGATCGCAGCGCCAGGTTGAGCCCAGCACATATTGGGCTACGCGCGCTGAGGCCGCGCGGAGCTCAACTCCGGACTCGGCAGTCCTCCGCCTGAGTTCGGCATCTTCAACAGTCGCTCCTGACCCTCAATTTGGCCAGACTGTCGGCTGAACGTCTGACCCGCGCCCCTCCTGGCAGAACCTCTGAGATAACCGTCACCGAGATCGCCGGATGCCGCGTCGTGCGGCAGCTCGGTTCCGGCGGGATGGGACAGGTGTTTCTGGTCCAGCATCCCGGCTGCCACGCCAGGATACGATGAAGCTCTTGGACGCCGGGGGCTCCCGCAGCACCGACTTCCAATCACGATTCGCACGGGAAGCGGACTTGCTCGCGCGCCTGTCGCATCCGAACGTCGTCGCCCAGTACGACCGCGACGAGTAGGACGGTCGGTTGTGGATCACGATGCAGTTCGTCGACGGGACGGACGCCGCCGATCTCTTCGCGAAGGACGGAGCGCCAGCGCAGGCCTTCACGCTCGAGTTGATTAGTGGACAGCAGAAGCGCTTGACTACGCATGGCGCAAGGAACGCATCACTCACCGCGACGTGAAGCCGGCGAACACCATGGTCGGGCACCAGATCGTCGAACGGTCGGTCGCGGATCGACGCGGTGAAGCTCGCCGACTTCGGGATCGCCAAAAGCCGTCGGTGAGACGATGTCACTCAACTGGACCGGCATGGCCGTCGGCACCATGCTCTACTTCTCCCCCGAATCGATCGAGGGGCGCGACTTCGACATCCGCGCCGACATCTACTCGCTCGGATGCACAGCTTTCGAACTGCTCACCGGCAGCGCGCCGTTCGCCGGCAACTCGATCACCGCCCTCATGTCGGCACACCTCACGCAGCCGCCGCCACCCGCGGGCCGTATCGCTCCTCATCTGCCGCCGACGGTCGACTCCGTCTTCGCGCGTGTCCTGGCGAAGAACCCGACGCACCGGTTCTCGTCGGCGACCGAGTTCGTGGATGCGTTGGAGGGCGCGGTCGCCGGACGTGTGACGGTGCCGCCCACGCCGCCGCCCGCGCCTCGCGTTCCGCCCCCGGCCTGGGCCTGTTTCCCGACCGGCTGCCACGCCGAGCTCCGACAACCGTCGTACCGCCCTGATCGCTGCCTCGACTGTGGCCGTGATCGCACTCGTCGCGGGGATCGCCGCGTTCGCATTGACGCGCAAAAGACTCTGAATCTACAGCGACTGCGGACTCACCGCCGATGTCCACAGCCGCCACCGAAGGCGGCAGCGTCGTGAACGCGACGTACACCGTCGAGGCCGATATCCCGAACGTCGAGATCGCGTACGAGGAAGGCAGGTGGGAGCGATTCCGACTGTCGCACTCCGACGCCGCAGGCCGATACGCCAAGAACGTGCAGGCGACACCACGCGAAGGCGCATCCATCTACCTGGCGATCCGCGGTTCGACGTCGCAGAGTTGTCGGATTCGGATCAATGCGACCGTCGTCTCGACCGGGACGGGCCGACGCAGGCGGTCTGTAAAACGTGATCGGCTAGACCAGGTTCGGCGCCTTCTGCAGTCCCGCCTACCGACGACAGCTGTCGCTCCACTGTCAGTACCGCGCTCTACACTCGACGCCATTCGAGTTGATTTAGCGATACACGAGGTATCAACGAATCCTGCGCAAGCAGATGATCATGGAGGTTTCGATGGAGCCCACTCCCGACAACCATGAATGGCACGCAGCCCTCGGCGCTCGGAACCAGCACGAGGAGACTCCAGAATGGCGCGGGTCGTGCGATTCCTACGTGCGCACTATGTGGGACTTCATCGACGACCCCGATGCACCACCACTCAGCGCACAGCAGGTACGCGCTCGCCTGCGCGCATTGAAGGCCGTGAAAGCAGATCTTCTCCGCCTCGTCGCCATGGCGCGATCGGGCGAGATCGAAGGCCCAAGCAACCATGTGCAGCGGCGGAACGAATGGTCGTTTCCAGTCGCCGCCGGACGATCAGTCCATCCGATGGGCGAACTGCGCTACCCCCCGCAACGGGTGCGACGCCTGGAAGCTGCATCACCGCGCATACTTCGCCGCGCCGACCGTCTGGCCAGGAGTGCTGATCTGGTCGCTTGCCGCATTCAAGCCCGACCAGTCGATCGCCACGGATTGGGCTGACCGACAAGACGCGCAGATCGAGACTGCTGACCGCTCCGCTGCCCAGTTCATCGACGACCAGGACGCCGTGATCGCGGCAGTCCACGACCGGATGGGCAACTGAACGCGCAAAATATCACCAGATCGAGCGATCTGATACCGACTACCAACGAATAGAGGTTAAACTCGACTCTATGTCCAGTTATGACGAAGCGATGACACTCATAGGCGAGGACGACCTCGACGCAGCCGACGACTTGGCCCACCACCTCGCCGAGCAGGACTCCGAGTTCCTCGCAGCGCTCGTCGCGCATCGCACCGCAGCGGGCCTCACTCAAGCCGACCTTGCCGCTGCGTGGGGTCGACACAAGACTGCAGTCAGCCAGTTCGAACAGCCTGGGAACGACCCGCGGCTGTCGACGATCCGGCGATACGCCGCGTCGATCGGCGTGCGGTACCAGCACTTCCTGTCACTCGATTCCGCAGTACACCGGCCGGATACGGATACCCCGGTGAGCAGAGCACGAACCACGTATTCAGACGCGGATGCGTGGAACCGCTCTACGCGTACCGCATCGTGACTCTCCGCGACCACCTCGCCGGCACCTCGGTCAGGTGGCATCAGCGAGCCGTGGTCCGCAAGTGGGGCGACATCGACAACGTCGACGCGCCGTTTCTCGTATCAGTGTTGAGCCCGACAGATCCGGACGAGACTGCGTCGCGGCTCGCGGCTCGTGTGGCACTCGAGTCGAACGACGCTGGCCACGTCGTCAATTTGCGCGTTGTTGCGTTCGTTAACGACGAACATCAGACCGCAATCCAGGATGTCGAGGTACGACTCGACTTCGACCGTGACGATCCACCGACCGACGACGAACTCGCCGACCTGCTCAGCGGGTGGGGAACAGAGGTCGCGATCGGTTACATCCGGGGAGCGCTCGCTGATGCATCATCGTCGGTCGGCCTGCCGGCGCTCGTCCTCGATCCGTTGTACGAATTCGAGGAAGGCGAGGTCGAGATGACGATCGCGCAGGCGCGTGCGAGGGAAGGTGCCGACGGCCGTTAGCGCGTCTACGCCTGTCCGACCCACGTGACACCATGTCTGTCCATGGAGACGTACAAGCGCACGCCGCAGCAGCTGTTCACTCAGCCTCAGCACTTTGTGATTCCGCTGTTTCAGCGTGCGTACGTCTGGAAGGAAGACGAGCAGTGGGCGCCGCTCTGGAAAGATGTCCGCCGCGTCGCCGAACTGCGCGTCGCCGATCCTGGTCGGGACACCAAGCACTTCCTCGGCGCCGTTGTCTTGCAGGCGAGCGAAGCCAAAAGCGGATCCGTCCCTGCCTGGAACGTGATCGACGGTCAGCAGCGTCTGACCACACTGCAGATCATGATGGATGCGGTCAGCGCAGTGATAATGCAACCGGGCACCGAACGGTACGCGCGGCGACTCGAAGCACTCACGCACAATTCCGCAGACTACGTCGCCGAGGGCGACAGTCGGCTCAAGCTCCGACATCTCAACCGGGACCGCACAGCGTTCGACGCAGTCATGGACGCCGAGCCGCCGGTCGACTACACAGAAGTCGATGACCCGACATCGCGCATCGTCGAGGCGCACCGCTACTTCACGTCGGTAGTGACTCGATGGTTGGACGAGGTCGAGGGCGACGCAGTCCCCGATCGCGCCGAAGCCCTCGCGACAGTTCTCGAATCACAGCTCCAGCTGATCACGATCGAACTGACCGCCGCGGAGAACTCGCAGGAGATCTTCGAGACCCTGAACGCGCGCGGCACGCCGCTGACGGCAGCCGACCTGATTCGGAATTTCGTCTTCCAACGGATCGAAGCCGAGGGCGGCGACACCAAACACACGTACGACGCCGTGTGGCCGTTCGAAACCAAGTTCTGGGCCAAGGAGATCAGCGTCGGCCGCTACTTCGTCAGCCGCAGTTCGTTGTTCCTCAACCAGTGGCTGTCCGCGCAGCTCGGCGAGGAAGTGAGTCCGCAGTCGACGTTCACGCGATTCAAGTCATACGTCGAGCACGACCCGTCGATGCGCGTCGTCGACCTGCTGCCAGTCCTCAAGGCGCAGGCCGACCTCTACGAGGAATGGACGACGAGCGCTGCCCGACCGGACGGCTCACTCGACCGCACTTCGATGGCCGTCTACCGCATGGCCGCCAACACCTCCGAACTACTCAAGCCCGTCCTCATCTGGCTGCACGACCCGAACACGCCTCGTCCTGCTGACGCGATCGACGGAGTCATCGCTGTCTTCGAGAGCTGGGTGCAGCGTCGACAACTCCTCCGGCTTCCGAGCTCGGACCTCGGCCGAGTAGTCGCCGAAGTGATTCACCAGTATCGCGACACGCCGTCGAACGAACTCGTCAGCCGCGTGTCGAACCACCTCGCGCGGATCAAGGTCACCAGCACGTATTGGCCCGGCGACGACGAGATCCGCCGATCGCTCGCAACCGAGTCGGCCTACCGTCGCTACTCCCGGGCACGGCTGCGGGTCTTTCTCGAAGCGATCGAGAATCACTACCGTGCAGAGACCAAGCAGCCGCAGATCGAACGCAGCGGACTGCCGATCGAGCACATCCTTCCGCAGACCTGGCGAGACACCTGGCCTGTTCCCGAGGACGACGAAGCCGCACGCCAAGAACATGTCCACCGCCTCGGTAACCTCACGCTACTGACGGCATCACTCAATTCGAAGGTGTCGAACGGCGCGTGGCCGGCCAAGCGCGACGCTCTCCTCAAGCACAACACGATCACGATGACCGGCCGACTCATCGACAGGACGCAGACCGAGGACTGGTGCGAGACCCTCATCGACGAGCGAACCGACGCCATGATCTCGGCAATCCTCCAGATCTGGCCGGTTCCCGAAGGTCATACTGGACAAGTCGCCGACCCGCAGGCGAAAGCCCAGGACTGGGTGCTGGTCAAGCATCTGATCGAGTCCGGTCACCTGCACGACGGCGACGTCATCCACGCCGGACGAGATCATGCCGGAGTGACTGCCACGGTGTCGGCCACCGGAATCACCCTCGACGGCCGGTCGTTCGCGACGCCGTCGGGCGCCGCCAGGCACCTACGCAAGAAGGCAACGAACGGCTGGTACTTCTGGACCGTCGACGACGGACGACGCCTGGCAGACGTCCGGACGGAGTTCCTGGAGGCTGGGCTCGCGGAGGGTTGACACGCGACTCGGCGTCGCCCAGTGCTCTCCCTTGCACGGACGTGCCATCGACCCGCTCCATCGACGCGCGCGCGACCACTCGGTGATTCAGAGCCGCGCCCGAGCCTTCACCAAGCGTTCCGCGATCGACGACGATCCTTGGTCGTCCGGACATGCGCGCTCGTAGCGCTCCAGAATCCGGACTTCCCCGTTCGCGTTTCCGAGCTTCCGATACAACATCGCGGCGTGCTCGGTGTACGCCGGCGGCGGCGCACACTGGTGAAACACCGCATCCCGTTCCGCCGCATCGACGCATTCGAGCGCGAGCTGCAGCGCGTCGGCATATCGCTTCTCGCGCTTGAGATCTTTGATCGTCTCCACCCACTCGATGTAGTCCTTATCTCGGACTAGACGTCGCCGTTGATCGGCGGCCTCCTGCCCACCCGCTGCGAGCCGTTCCATCCGCATCGCTTCTAGTTCGACGGCCTGCTGCCGGGTGCGCGCTGCCGATTCGGTCTCATCCTCGCGCTCGACGACGTCCTCGTATCGGCCAAGGGTGATCCGCGCACTCTTTCGCTCGATCGACGCGAGGAACACGCGACAGCGAACGCAGCAGTCGTGTCCCGTGTACTCGTCACGCCGCACGATCTCGCGAACCGCGTCAGCCTCGATCGCCGCGACCGACCCGACCAGCTTCCGATTGATGTACACGTCGACGTAACCGAATCCGTGAGGGCGGTGGTGCCGCTCACGCAGGAACGCCGAGGCATACAGTGCTGCACCGACCGACCCGCCGGCCTCGTCGACGACCGACTTGATCGCGTCGATGTGCTCAATCTCGTATGACAGCTCCGCGGCGAACGGTAAGGCGACGTCGATAACGGGCCGTGGGCCCGCGAGCGTCACGACAGTCTCTGATGCCGCTACCGACTCCTCCACACTTGCTGGTGCCGTGCCGGACTCCTTGCCCGCGAGCTCACGAGCCCGCGTGAGACGCGTCCGCAATCCCTTAGTGCCAGCGTGGTCTGGAGATGCGGCGAAGTAGCGCTCGAGTACTGCCACCTCCGCGTCGTAATCCTTTAGTCCGCGGTAGATAGTCGCTGCCTGCTCGGTCGGCCACTGGTCTGGCTTCGCGAAGACGATCGCCGCGGCCCGCTCGGCCGCGTCGATGCACTCACCAAGAATCGCCAGCGCCCGAGCGGGGTCGCCATCTGCACGCGCCTGAGCGACGTCCGGCCGGTAATCGTCAACGGCTCGGCCATGGACAATGAGAGCCGCTCGATACCGTTCGTATTGGCGTAGCGAGCCGGAATCTGTAAGTCGCTCAGCGCCGTCGGGACTGATTCGCCCCGGCCAGTGTGGTTCGTCGACGTATCGCCACTCCGGTTCCGGTTCTTCGGTTGGGTCGAGGGTGACGCGCGCCGACCACGTCGCATCGTCGCACGCTGCCCAGATTCGAGCTGCGACGCACACCTGCTCGCCGCGCCGGTTCGCGGCTCGGACATCACGTTGAATCGTCGGCGCGAGATCGGCCGGAATGTGCCCCACCTTGTGCCCGTCCACCGATACAGCCACAGCGTTCTCGTCGTGCGGATTGTCAGGTTCGGCGACCAGGACTGCCTGGTACCAAGTCACGCCGCCCAGTGGTTTTCCTGCGCGGATGAACAGATCCGCGAACGCCTGCCGGTAGTAGCTCTCACCGACGACTTCTACATCGTCAACGTCCACTGATTTCGCCCGAGTGACTATGGTCGCGTCCGAAGAAGCGACAACGGGGCCCGGACGCGCGTCCCCATTCCTCGCGGCTACCGAGTTCAGCCAGTCGTACAGCCGCTCGAAGGCGCCCTGCTGTTTGCGCGTGAAGACGACTGCGGCAGGATCTCCGACCACGGGTTTTCCCGGTTCCACGCCGGCGACGACAACCTGCAGGTACCCGTTCGTGAGTATGCTCGCAGACTTGAATCGACAGCCGACGACCTCGGTAAGCCCAATTCTTGTCCCACCGCCGAAGACTGTCCCGACTACCGGGCCATTGATTTTGGTGATCGATTCGGGCCCGATGTCGAGCGTGCTCCATGACCGTTAACGGTGCTGTGGGTAGGGTCGGTCATCGAACTCTCCGGTCTTTCGCGCGTTCGGCCATCAGCAATTCGCCGAGCATGTTGGTGCCGCGAACAGCGCAGCGAGGACCGCCGCATCGGCAGTCGCCCCAGAAGTTGTCGTGGTGGGTGTTCCCTTCGACGAGGGCCGCGTCACCGGTGGAATCAAGGAGATCTCGCATGTCGTCGGACTCGAACTTCGACTGCAGCACCATCTGCATCGCCTGCACGCGCCCGCCCATTTCCCATCCTGAACGCAACGTGACTGTCCGCCCGCGCTGTTTGGCTTCGCCCGGTGTTGCCGCAGCAAGGACGCTCTGCTGCTCCTGCGGATCTGACGACTTCAACGCATTGAACGCGTGCTCGGAAGAGTTGACACGCCCGAGCATCGGCACGTCGAAAGCCACCTCGTAGAAGTTCGACAAGAACAAATACGTTCCGCGGAACGCATCGATCGCGACAGTCATCGGGCCCCTTCTTCACCAATCCGGTCGAAGTACATTCGACCGCGTCGCGTCAGGCAATGCTGACCGTTTCGACAGATCCGTACGCAACAAGGTGATCATGGCATCCGCGTCTGACAATCACTCACATTGGCAGTTCGACACCCGACGCTGCAGCAACTCCCCTGAGGCGTCGCAATGGCGTTCGCGATCTTGACGTAACCGCTGGTTGCTCGGTTCGAATAATGACGCAGAAGGTCGTGAGTCATCGCGTCGTGTGTCTTGACTGTGAGTCGATTGACTCATTGACCACGACGCGATAGCCCGCCGTGACCGGCAACACCACCGCCCTATTGCGTTCCCGAGATCGTGCGCGCTTCTCGTCACCCGACCCAGCCGCTCGGTGTCCGACAACTGTCACCGAAGTAGCGACAGATGCTCGACGCCGCGCGAAGACACGAGCAAAGGCACCGTCGCGACCGTCTTCGAGAAGGTGAACGTCGTCGGCTTCCCGCTAACGTTTCTGAGCTTCCGACGGCAATCTTTGCGGGCGATCCCGACTACTACGAGACCACGGGCACCGAGTTCCGCCTCACGATGACTGGAAGGAGACACAAGCTCGATTCGAGGCGTATCCCGTCCTTGCAGAACTCGCTGACACTGTGGCCGAGGACAAGGTGCCCGAGTTCGTGAGCGAGGCACCAATTCTCCCAGAACCGCGATCCGACTGCAGGCAGCGCGATGACCGCGCGACCGTCGATCACGAACCTGTACGGAATCGAAAGCTGAACGATGCCCACGACTCGATCCCGAGACGCTGCTCGATACCGTTTGCGAACGACCGTACAGTGTCCTCTCCCAGTCGCGTACGAACATCGTCGAGGTCGATCGGCGCCCCCCACTCACCGTCAAGCCCGTCGGCGGCTTGCGGGTAGGCCAGAACAATGTCCGCGAGGACAGGCTGGTCGGTGTCCTTACCGGAGCCGACAGAGTCCGCGGCGCTTGGTCGAAATCATGCCGATGGCATCGCCAAGACGATCACACAGGCTCGCGCGACCGAAACTACAACTCTCGACAGCAGGAGCTCAATGCCGCACCGCTCCCCCATCCAAGAACGTCTCATCGTCCAACGCCAACACCAACCCGAGCATCGCGCCCAGATAGCTGTACTGCCGCAGCCCCATCACCAGGCCGGTCGCGCTGTAGGTGAACCGTGACTTCTGTTCGAGGTACGGCGGGACGACGCCGGCGAAATGGCGTGCCGTATTGGAGAAGTGGACCTCCATGACCGGCTTCTTCGTATCGTCGAGGGCGTGGCGCGTCGCCTCGCCGTAGGTCGTGAGACCGGCCGGATTGATGATGTAGCCATCGACCTTCGACGCGGTGCGATGGATGAAGTCGAGAATCTCACCCTCGTGATTGGACGCGAACTGATCGACGGTGACGTTGAGAGTCTCGGCGAAGTCTCGGACCAGGGACTGCAGGTCGGCGAGGGAGGCGATCTCGCCGTAGAGCTTCTTGTCGCGGTTGCCGAGGTTCGGCATATTGGGTCCGTCGATGACGGCGAGGCGCCAGGTGGTGGCGGTCGGCGGGCGAAATGGTGCGGGCATTGGTCCGGGGTCCTTTCGGGCGGAGTCGGGTTGTCTGTGCGGGAGGCGGCTTCGGCTGGCTTCGCTCGACCAGCGGAAGGCGGCTGGGCTCAACGAGCACCGGCGGTGATCCGGTCGTCGGCTGGCGGGAGAGGGCTCGACTTCACTCGACCAACGGGATGGGCTCGACGACGGGAGACTCTGCCTACACGGGAAGATTCGGCGCGGCGGCCAGCGGGGTCTGCCAGGCCGCCGGAATCGGGATGCACGGACTCGCACCGTCGCCGGCACGGGCGGCGATCTGACCGATCGCATCGGCGTCCCGACCGATGCGATGGATCGGCAGGTCGTGCGCTTCGGCGAGGGTCATGACCTGGTCCGTGGTGCGGGAGTTGAGTTCGGAGTCGAGGCGGGAGCGGATCTCGTTGGCCGCCTTGCGTCGATCGACGTAGGCGGCGAAACGCGGTTCGGAGCCCCAGTCGGACCAGCCGAACGCGGCACACAACCGCACCCACATCCGGTCCTCCAGGAGCGCGATGACGACGGCGCCGTCGGAGGTCAGGACGGTGCCGTAGGTCGGCTCCGGCTCAGCGACGGCGGCGGGTTTGATACTCGCCCACGCGAGGGCCGAATCGAGCATGCTCATGTCCAGGTAGCCGGGCGTTCCCGCATGCCAGGCGGCCGTGATCGTCAGGGCGGCAGTGGTTCCCGTCGCGAGGTCGACCCAGGGAACGCCGATCCGATCCGTCGCGGTCTCCGGTGCGACCGAGCCCGCGATCGCCTGCAGGCTGACGTCATGCGCGGGATGCGACGACAGCGGCCCGGTCTGACCGTACGCGGAGATCGAACAGTAGATCAGCCCCGCATTGAATCCCTTGAGGGTGTCGTAGTCGACGCCGAGGCGGGACACGACGCCCGGCCGGAATCCTTCCAGCACGACGTGCGCCTCGCGAGCGGCGTCGTACACGGCCTCGCGACCGGCGTCGGATTTGAGGTCGGCGACGATCGTCGCCTTACCCGCGTTCGCGTTGGCGAACATCGCCGGATCGAGTGTGCGGGAGTTGTCGCCCTGCGGCGGTTCCACTTTGACGACGCTCGCGCCGAGCGACGCCAGGAGCAGCGTCCCGTACGGACCCGGCAGCTGCTGGCTCAGGTCGAGGACCCGCATTCCGCGCAGCGGGCCGTGGAGATCGGGCCAGTCCCACGCGCGCGTCACAGGATCGCCAACGGGGTCACGGGGCTCGCGGTGGAGCCGGCCAGCGGAATCGGGGCGAACACGAAGACGAACACCTTCCGCCCGGTCGCGGCGAGTTCGTCGAGGTCGAGGTTCTCGATCAACGGAATGCCGAACTTGTGGATCAGATGCAGATGGACGGGGAACGTCGAGCCGTCCGGCGACGGCTGCTGCTCGACGGCGTAGTTGTCCGCGCCGACGATGGCGACGTCGTGGTCGGCCAACCAGCGCGCGGCTCCGATGTCGAGGCCGGGTTCGAGGTCGAAGTACTCGGCGGGCGATTTCGCCGGGTCCCACCAACCGGTGCGGAGCAGCACTGCGTCGCCGATCTGCGGCTCGGTTCCGGCCGTGGCATATGCGCGTTCGAGCGCGTCCGCGCCGACCGGTGTCGACGGCGCGAGTGGTCCGCCGTTGTCCTCGACGAGGTCCACCAGGATCCCGCGCGTGACCACCGAGCGCAGCTTCTCAGCGCCGAGACGTCGCGCACCCGAGGTGGAGCGGATGTTGGCCGACGAATGCCCGTTGTACAGCTGATCGCCGCTCCACGTGTGCGACAGCGCGTCGACGTGCGTTCCGCTGTGCGTCGAGATGGTGACCGTGTCCTCGGCGAACCGGAATCCGTTCGGCGAACGGGCGCCGAGCGCGTAGTCGCCCGCGTCACGATCCATGTATCGCGCCGACCCGTTCCGGTGCGCCGGAACTCCTGCTGCCGCACCGGCGGGTTGTGCCAACGACACCACCCGCCCGCTGGCGACGGCGCCGAGCGCGGCGACCGTCGTCGCCGGATCGACGAGGTTCAGGGCTCCGGTCTCGTCGGCGTCGCCCCACCGGCCCCAGTTGTCTTCGCGTGTCATGCTCTCACCCTGCCTGTACTGCCATCGCCTGGCTCACGGCCTCCCGCGCGGACGATTTCAAATCCTTGCGTACCATCTTTCCGGTGTTGGTCCGCGGGAGTTCGGACACGACCTCCACGGCCCACGGCGCCTTATAGCTGGCCATCCCGGACCTGCAGAACGCCCGCAGCTCCGCGCTCTCGAGATCGGCGCCCGGAGCCGGAACGACGAAGGCCACGACCACCTCGCCCTTGGACGGATGCTCGGCCCCCACCACCGCGACCTCGGCGACGCCCGGATGAGTGCTGATGAAGCCCTCGACCTCGGCGGGCGAGACGTTGATGCCAGAGGTCTTGATCATGTCGGTGTGCCGACTCTGGAACTGGACGCGTCCCTCATCGGTGATGATCACGGTGTCTCCGGTGCGGAACCAGCCGTCGTCGGTGAACGCGGCGTCGTTCGCCTCGTCGTCGCGCAGGTAGCCGGGCGTGACACGCCCCTTGGCCTGCAGTTCGCCCGGAGTGTTCGGCTCGAGGACGGCACCGGACTCCAGGTCGACCACGCGCAGCATGACGCCAGGGAACGGACGGCCCTGTGTGGTGAGTCGGATGTCCAGCGGGTCGGCGTACGACGTCGCGCAGCAGTTGCCGTAGGTCTCGGTGGATCCGTACACGCTGCAGATCTCCGAGATCCCGAGCTCGGTGACGACGCGGGCGATCTCGTCCGGACGGCCGATCGTCAGACCGGTCCGCAGCGAATCGATCGCCCGCACCTGCTCGGGCACAGTGGCCGCGAGCGCATCGGCCATGCTCGGCAGAAGGTAGGCCGCGGTGACGTGCTCGGCCGCCATCAGATCGGCGGCGGCCTGCGGCGCGAACTCCTCCTGCAGCACCAGGCACGCGCCGTGACTCAGGGCGACGCCGGCGGCGTTGGCGACGCCGAAACTCCAGAACAGGGGCGAACCGAGCCAGATCCGATCGTCACCGCCGATGCCCATGCGCAGCCCGATCGCGTACGCGTTCTCGATGTCGGCGCGGTGAGTCAGTGGGACGGCCTTCGGCTTCGACGTCGACCCCGACGTGTACAGCACGAACGCGGGGTCGTCGGCCCGCGCCGCGATCGGCGGGACCGCGGACCCCTCGACCAGCAGATCCTCGAAGGCCAGTGCGACGTCGGGCACCGGAGTGTCCAGTCGCGGACCGTCGAATACGATCATGTGCCGCAGCGCCGGGAATCTCGCACTGCGGATCACGCCACCGGCAGGCGCCTCCCACATCTCGGGCACGAGCTCCTTGAACTCGCCGAGCATGTCGGTCCGGCGCACCGAGGCGATGGTGACCAGGACCTCGGCCTCCGATGCGGCGAGGAGGTGATCGAGATCGTATGCGCGCACCCAGGTGTTGAACGCGTCGACGCGGGCGCCCACACGCATCGCGCCGTGGACCGCGATCATCCAATCGGCGGTGTTCGTGCCGAGGACGGCGACCCGGGTTCCCCGTACCACGCCGAGATCGGCGAGCGCGGCCGCGAACCGATGGACCCGATCGGCCAGCTCGCGGTAGGTGAGGCGGACGTCGCCCGCGACGAGGGCGGGCGCATCGGGACGACGCCGCGCGGTGTCGTCGAGGAGTTCGGGGAGGGTCTGCGCATCGGGCAGATCCGAGTCGTGCGGCCACGGCAGCGGGCCGAGGACGTTGTCCGAATCGAAGTAGGTCGAGACGCTCACGGGACCAGCACCGTCCGACCGGTCGCGGTGCGCTCGTCGAGGGCGGCGTGCGCCGTCGACGCTTCACTCATCGGAAGCCGTCGCGGCCGAATAGGATCCAATCGTTTCGTATCGATCATGTCGATCACCTCCTGCAGATCGGCCCGCGTCGCGTGTGCCGACCCGATCACTTGTAGTTCTTTCACAATTGTCAGCCCGGGAGCGATCGCCAGATCGGCGGGAACAGTGTTTCCGACCAGGACGAGTCGCCCCTCGGGCCGGAGGACCCGCAGGCTCGTCGCGAACGTCGGTCCGCCGGTCACCTCGATGACGGCGTCCACGCCCCGCGGCCGGTCCAGGTCGCGTGCGCAGCCCCGGACCGCGGCCACGTCGGGGCGCACCAGCACCCGATCCGCACCCGCTTCGACGATCGACGCGACCTTCGCGTCGTCGCCGGTACAGGCGATCACGCCGAGCCCGAGGGCCTTGGCGGTACGGACGGCGTTGAATCCGACACCGCCGCCCGCACCGGTGATGACGACGACGTCGCCCGCCTCGAGCCGGGCCTTGCGCAGCGCGTGCAGACCGGTGCCGATGCCGCACGAGGCCACCGCGGCGACCTCGTCGGCCACACCGTCGGGCAGGCGGACGGCGTTGAGCGGGTCGGCGAGGACGTACTCGGCGTACCCGCCCGGCAGATCGTCTCCGTAGAACCCCGGACCGCGGCGGCACTGCGACGTCGCGCCGCGTGCACAGTCCGGGCACTGTCCGCAGGGACGACGCTGCACCAGGGCGACTCGCCTGCCGACCCAGTCGGCGACATCGCCGGAACCGGCGGCCACCACGACGCCGGCGATCTCGTGGCCGAGGACGTCGCCGACCGTCGCGGCGAGTTCACCGCGGCGGGCGAGTGCGTCGTGACCGCATACCCCGCAGGCGGCGATCTTCACGAGGAACTCTCCCGGCCCCGGGCGCGGCACCGGCCGCACGACCGCCTCGAACGCGGCGTCGGCGGGTCCCAGCTGGGCCAGCGCGGCGACGTTCATCGTGTCGGGGACGGTGGGGGTCATGAGGATCCTTTCGAGGGCGGGAGGGCGGTGGTTCGACACGATTCGGCGCCGACGCGCCTCACCGACTCAACCAGCGGTCGAGAAGCTGCTGCTCGCGGTCGGGACCGCGGCGGCCTCGTCGTTCGTGGCGACCGCGGCCTTGCCTCGGGACGCCGGGACGTCCTTCGTCGCATCGTGTTCGCTGAGGAGATCGCGCCCGGCCGTCTCCGGAAGCAGGAAGTACAGGATCACGCCGCAGATCAGCGCGACGCCTGCGAGGAAGAACCCCGGGGCGAATTTGAGACCGGTCGCGGTGACCAGCGATGCGCCGATCAGCGGACCGAAGCCCGACGGTGCACCGACGCCCAGGTTGAAACCGACCGAGCCGCCGGTCAGTCGCGTCGACGCCGGGAACATCTCGACGAGGATCAGCGAAGTGTTCGCGTTGATCGGCGCCTGGAAGATCGCGTAGACGACGAGAGCGATCAGGACGGGTGCCACGCTGCCCGTACCGAGCAGCATGAACAACGGAATACCGAGGATCGTGTGTCCTGCACAACCGAACAGGATGGTCTTGCGTCGACCGATCCTGTCCGAGATCCGGCCGGCCACCGGGCACAGGCAGGCGTAGATGATCAGGCCGATGCAGGTCAGAATGATCGATTCGGTCTTACCGACGCCCGCCGTCGACGAGAGGAAGTTCACGACGTACGTACCCAGGTAGTACAGGCCGACACCGCAGATCCACGAGAAGCAGAACGTGACGCCGATGGCCTTGGCCTGATCGCGGCGGAATGCGTCGCGGACGCGGGGGCGCGGACGGTCCTCGTCCTTCTGCAGTTCCAGGAACACCGGTGTGTCTTCGAGGCGACGGCGAATGAACAGACCGAGCAGGCTCAGCGGGGCGGCGAACAGGAACGGGATGCGCCAACCCCAATTGGCCAGGACCTCGGCCGAGAAGCCCAGGGTGAAGATCAGGGCCAGCAGGCTGCCGAACACGAGGCCGAGGGCGGCACCGGTCGACGGGAGGCTGCCGCGGATGCCGCGGCGGTTCGGCTTCGCGGTCTCGATCAGGAACGCCGAGCTGGCGCCCCACTCGCCGCCGACCGCGACGCCCTGCACGCAGCGGAGCACCACGAGGAGGATCGGCGCGGCTATCCCGATGGTCACATACCCCGGCAGCAGGCCGATCAGCGCGGTGGCCAGACCCATCACCACGATGCTGATGCTCAGCGCCGCTCGACGACCGGTGTGGTCGCCGATGATGCCGAAGATGACGCCGCCGACGGGCCGCAGCAGGAACGCGACGCCGAACACCGCGAGCGACTTGAGGAGCGACGCCGTCGAACTGTCCGACGGGAAGAACGTCGATCCGATGGCCACTGCGAAGAACCCGTAGAGGGCGAACTCGAAGTACTCGAGGAAGTTGCCGATCAGACACGCGACTGCGATGCGCGTCTGTACCCCCCGGCTGTGCAGATCGTTGGTCATTACTACTCCTGAGGATTCATGGGTGGAAGATACATCCCGGGATTGTCGGAGATGTCCGCGGTCGGTTCACATCTCCAGCACCGGTCGGCGCCTAGAGGAAGTCCCACCCCTTCCGTCCGGAGGTGCACGCCTCGAACGCGACGGGATCGATCGTCTGATAGATCCCCAGCGTGCTCGCACCGTCGTCGCGGGTCACACGGCACAGGTGCTCATCGAGACCGCGGACGCCGATACGCGTCCGCGGCAGGGTGACGTCGAGGGTCTCGCCCTCGGTCATGTCCGGGCCGTCGTAGCCGCCCTGATGGATGTCGCCGCCCGGCGTGCCGCCGTACATGCCGCACCGTAGGAACGCGGTCTGCTGCCCGATCTTCTCGTAGTGCAGCTGCGCCTTCTCACCGGTGTCGAACTCGTAGTCGACGATCGCCTCGGCGAACACTTGGGTGTCCGGCTCGAATCGGAGCCGCCGTGTCGGTTTGAACACCTTGGCGCAGCCCTTCTTCTGATCACCGAACGGGTAGTAGAGCCGGTCGCCCCAGATCGTCCAGTCGTCGAACGCGACGAACGCATTGCCGTTGGTGCCCACGTGCAGACGTCCGCCGAGCGACAGCGCGGGTCCGCCGACACCGCGGCCGGTCCCCCAGTGCCGATCGCGGGTACCGACCGAGCCGGGACTCAGCTCGATGCGCTCGCCGTCCACCTCGACCCAGCCGGAGACGGTGCCGAAGCCTTCGAATCCACTGGTCACGTCGCCGCGACGACCTCGCGGGCTCCCGCTGGTGGAGTTCGACAACGGCTCGCGGAACACCTGCCGAGTGGTGTCGGTGAAGGTGATGTCGTAGGCGATACCCTGCTCGTTGGGCTCGAGGACGTAACGCCATTCGCGCAGGCCGCGGACGATCTGCGGAACGATCGGCCCGATACGGAGATCGGCACGGTCGGCGCCGATGCTGCGGAAGCTGCGGACCGCGCTGTGTCGACCGCGGACGTTGACGATGGCGTAGGCCTCGGCGCGGTCGAGGTTCGGATAGAAGCTGGCTCCGGTGGCGACGACGATGTCGCCGGTGCTGTCGTGCGAGACCATCCAGAAGCGCTCGTAGGCGCGCGGGTCGCCGGTCCACATGACGCGGACCGGGTCCGGCGTCTGATGGATCATGTAATCGTCCATCGGGGTCAGCGGAAACTGCTCGGCGAAGTGCTCGTCGTCGACGAACAGGCCGTGATCATCGGTCATGGGTGTCCTCACCTCACGTCAGGTCGGATCGACGGTCAGTCGCCGTCGCAGGTAGGTGCCGATCTCATCGCGGGACGCGCCCGGTCCGAGATCGCGGATACGGTCGGAGAGTCGAAAACGCAGCGATTCGTTGACGTCGACGACCCGCTGCAGCCCGGGATCGGGCGGGGTGGGGTCGGCCGTCTCCAGGAGCGCCGCCAGCTCCGCGTTGTCGCCGCGCAGGAACGGTTCGGCCGCCGCCCACGAGGAGGACACGCGGTCGACCAGGCGCCGCGCGTTGCGAACGAGTTCGGTGACGCCCTCGGCGTCGGGTTCGTTCTCGGCGAGCGTCAGCAGGCGCGATGCGCCGCCGAGCTGTTCGTCGATGGTCGGTCGCATCAGAGTTCCTCCACGGCGTCGAGAAGCGCCGAGAGCACTCGGCGGGTGGGTCGGTACGGTTCTTCCGCGCGGCCTTCGACGAAGGCTCGGAGTCCGCTCACCTGCATGACGGCGGTCTTGAACGAGGAGAAGGCGACCCACCATCGCACCGCGTCGCGGTCGACGGACGTACCGGTGACCGATTCGTAGTGCGTGATCAGATCGTCCGCGCTCCAGGCGTCGTCGATCGTGTGCTCGGCCGCTCGTAGAGGCTGGGTGACCCAGCCGAGGTCTTCGAGCGGATCGCCCAGGTGTGCCAGCTCCCAGTCGAGGAGGGCGGTCACCTCCTGTCCTTCGAGCAGGATGTTGCCGGGCTTGTAGTCCGCGTGCACGAGGACCGTGGACCCCGCGGTGGGCGCGTGCTCGGCGAGCACCGCGATCGCGTACTCGAGTTCGGGTTGCGGTTCGAGCTGATCGACGCGCAGTACGGCCGACCATGCGTCGAGTTCGTGACGTGCCGCTTCGAGTCCGGGGTCGGCCAGGACGTCGCCGAGGCCGAGCGCACGCCAGTCCACCCGGTGAACATCGGCGAGGAGGTCGCAGAATGCGCGAGCCAGATCGGTGCGCTCGGCGAGCGAACGCGTGCCGTTCCGGAGGACCCGGTAGTCGCACTCTCCGGGCAACCGGCGCATGACGAGCGACGGCCGACCGATGGACGTTCCGTCCGCGTCGAGCCAGCGAGCGACCGGCGTCGGCAGAGTTCCGCCTTCGAGCGCGCGCAGAACCGCGAACTCGACGGCGCGATCGGTGTCGATGAGACCGCCGTCGGGATCGGTACGCAGGATCAACGGCTCGCGGGTTCCGTCGGCGGAGACGAGATCGAAGAGCCAGTTGTCGCGGGATCGCCCGCTGCCCGCGCGGCGAAGATCGGTGATCGTTCCGTCGACGGCGTTCGCGGCGAGGAACTGGCCGAGCCGCTCGGCGACATCGATCGGTCCGGTCGTGTCGACGTCGACGGCATCGGTGAGTACGGCGCTCATCGTGCGAGTCCTTCCTTGAGGGTGGTGCGATGTTCGGGAGCGGCGATCGCGATCAGTGCGTCCGCTCGTTCGGCAAGGCTCCGGCCACGAAGATCGGCCACTCCGTGTTCGGTGACGACGAAGTCGACGTTCGATCGAGGCGACGTGACCGCGTCTCCGGTCAGGGAGCCGACGATGCGCGAGTATCGCCCGGCGGTCGCCGGAAGCGCGACGATCGACCGGCCGCCGGGAGAACGTTGCCCGGCGCGGAGGAACTCGGACTGACCACCGATCCCGCCGATGTATCCGGTCGGAAGCGCTTCGGCATTGACCTGCCCGGTGAGGTCGACTTCGAGCGCGGAGTTGACGGCGACGAAGCGGGCCACTTCACCGCGCGCGGCGGGACCGACGACGTCGGCGACCGGACGAACCGGGATCGCACCGCGAGTCACGAGGTCGTAGAGCTCGGCGGAGCCGGCGGCCTCACTGATGACGACGGCGCCACCGCCGGTGCGGATGCTGCCGGAGCGTTCGAGTTCGAGAAGCCAGTCACCGACGAGCGTCGATCGAACCGAGAGCCCGACGCGATCAGAGAGCGCGCGCCCGATCGCGAAAGCCATCGCGCCGATGCCGAGTTGCAGCGTGGCCTCATCCGGCACGAGACCCGCGACGTGCTCGGCGATCCGATCGTGCACGCCGGTCGTCGGCGGAGTCGCGACCACCGGCAACGGTCGGGACGTCTCGACCACCGCGTCGAACGTGGCAGCGGCGATCCGCGGCGAGGCAGTGGGCGGCATCTGATCGTTGACCTCCGCGACCACCACCCGTGCATGAGCGAGCAGCTCGTAGGTGTGGTCGACCGCCATGCCGAGACCGTGTGTGCCGTCGGCATCAACCGGTCCCACCTGGATCAGCACGACGATGTCCTGCCCGCGTTCGCGCAGCACACGCGGCAGATCGTCGAAGTGTGCGGGTATCACTCCGACGCGCCCCCGGTGCGCCGGCGCACCGAGCGGCCCGAGCGCACCGAACGACAGCAGCGGCATCGCGGCCGGCGGCGCCAACGCCGCACTGTGCGACAGACCGACGAACAGGTCGACGTCGTCGGGCGACGCGGCGAGGACCGTCTCGAGGAGCACCGTCGGCTCGCCGACCCCTTGGGCCACCACGACGAGATCCCCCGGGCGGATCAGCTCGAGCCAATCCGCACTGCGGACCGCCTCGGGTCGATCGATTCCGGCTACGGACACGCGATTGCACCTGAATTCGAGTTTTCGAATAGAACTTCGTGTTCCTGAATGTATCCGAGCGAATTGCACCGCGTCAACAACTTTCTTCGAGATATTGAAGCGACATTCGAGTTTCGGAGCATCGGATACGATCGGTCCGAACCCGACCATCACACGCGGAGCAGGTGACATGAGCAGTAGCGATCGGTACTCGCGCACGTTCGACGTGTTAGAGCTTCTCGCCGGCCACGCCGACGGGATGACGGCGACAGAGATCGCCAAGCGCCTCGACCTCCCGCTGAGCAGCAGCCACAATCTGCTGCAACGCATGGTCACGACCGAAGTCGTGAGCATCACCGAGGACCTTCGGTATTCGATCGGACCGCGCGCGGTCCGTCTCGGCATCCGCATCGTCGACGGGCTTCAAGTGCGCAGCGTCGCACGGCGGCGGCTCATCGAACTCGCACGCGACACCGGCGACGACGTCTACCTGGCCGTACCGTTCAGCAAGCATGTCGCCTACGTCGACCGATTCGCCGGCACTCGTCCGGTCAGCGTCGACATCAGGCTCGGCCAGTCGCTCTACCTCCACGCGACGTCGGTCGGAAAGCTGTTCGCCGCCTACGATCCGCAGCTACGACGACGCCTGTTCTCACAGCCGCGACCTCGCCTGACGACGCACACCCTGGTCGAGGACGCCGAACTCGAGCGTGAGCTCGCCCAGATCAAGGAGCAGGGCTTCGCGTTGAGTCGCGAAGAGGCGATTCTCGGCGTCGTCGGCCTCGCCGTTCCACTGCGTACCGACTCCGTCGTCGCAGCGATCCACATCTCGGCACTGAGCACACAGATGGACGCCGCCGAAGAGGTTCGGCTGCTGTCCGCAGCACAGGCCGCTGCCGAGAACATCGAACTGAGTCTCGGGCGGCCGTTGGACGCGTCGAACGAGGTCTGAACCGCCGCGTCGACCGGCGACCGGCGCACGGACGCTCCCGGTCGACGTTCGAGCGGGACTACTCGTCCTGAGCCACCGCTTCGATCTTCGGTGTTCCGGTCGGCGCGAACCGCAGCCCGGCAGCGGCCTCCGACGCTCTCGCGCGATCACGCATGTCGATCGCGTAGAGCGAGTCGGCGATCGCATCGGCCGCCGTGTCGACGTCGTCGATCGTGCCGGCGCGGTCGAGCCAATCAGTCTTGTCCGCCTGCACCTGAGCTCGTGCCACGGCTCCGCGGAGTTCATCGAGGGCGCGGAGGCGGTCGAGCAGTCCGTCGAGCCGAGCCTGCAGCAGCCCCGACTTCTGCACATACACGGCGACGACGTCGCTATCGCGTACCGACTCGCCGGCCGGCGGCCGCACTGCCTTGAGCCGATCGTCGATCTCCGCCGCGGCTTTCGTCAGATAGGTGACCTCGTCGACAAGATCCACCCGGGTGTGGACGGTGTCGAACACGCCCTCGTGCCACACCGGATACCGATAGATCCGCGCAGCGACAACTGCTGCGGCGATCGCGATTCGGCCGCCGTCCGTGTCGCGGACCTGCGCGTGCGCACGCCGTTCGTCGTCGTTCAACTTGTAGACGCGCTCGAGGCGTCCACGCGTGATCTCCGGTGTCTCGTGATGCTCGGGCGGTCCGACGAACGGCAGCCAGCCGAGTCCGACGGCGCGATGTCGCAGGGTGAAGTCCCGACCGTCCCACACGTCGACGACCAGCGTCTCGAACCCCGAATAGTGGCCGTTCTCCGGTCTCGGACCGGAAGCGTCGCACGTCGCCGACTCGATGCGCGCGCACTCGTCCCCACGCTCCCGATCGCGCATCAGCCGCTCGCGCTGCGTCGCACGAATCAACGAGAACTCCGTCGATCGTGATGCCGCCGAGCGGCTCGCGCCGAGCCTCATCCGCACGCCGACGAGCACGAGCGCGATCAACACGATGGCGAGTAGGACGACGGCGACTGGTTCCATGGACGGAGTACATCACGCCGGTGCGACAATTCCGACGGTGTCGACTGTTCGGAGGAGTGGGCAGATTGTCGGGCGGTCGCGATATCGCGTGCGGAGACTCGAGCCGACCCGGCCGGTCGTCCCGCCGCACAGCGCGGTGGGCGCCTGCTCGGCGCCGCTGAGTCGTCAGCGTCGTCCCAACTGGCCCTGTTGCCATAGCCAGAAGTCGGCGTTCGCATGTGGTGCAGGGCCCAATTTCACCCTTGCTACTACTGACGGCAGCTACTCGGTCAGAGGCGAGCGTCACCAGTAAGTCGGTAGGTACGTGCCGGTGAGGTCAACGACGAGTACAACGAAACGTGCGTGAAGTTTCCTTTGCGCGGCGCGAACAGCCAGACGCCCACAGGGCGACTCGCGGTCCGGCCCGTAGCGCAGTCAGGTTTGCATAGTTTCCGGTGCTCGGTCCCGTAACCCGCGGCCCAGCCATCGGTCCAGCCAATCCACGTGATAGCAGTGACGTACAAACCCATATCGCCGCAGTAGATTGACGTCAGCTGCCGTGGACGAACTTGCTTCCCACCCGCGCAGCTACGTACAACAGAGACTGAATCATGTTTCCCGTCTGGCGCGGCATGCGCTGCTGCCGGAGATCCCACGAGCGCAGCCAGACCGAGGACTGTTGCCGCCACACAACTCCCGAACAGGCGCATGATCCGTGAACTAGGTTCCATTGATCGAGCGTATCGACGCCCTCGAACCAGCACTTAGCTTTCAGCGAAACTGTGAATCGGCCCGGCGGTCCGGAGATCGTAGTGCATACAGGTTCCATGTATTCGACCAGCACCCGTGAATCGCGTGTTCCGCCCCTCGAACTCGCCGACTCCACTTTGAGTCAGGAGGCTGAAGTCAATAGACAAAGTATGGGGAGGCGGGGTCGCCTCAGAGGTGTACACCGCTGAGTTCGCACGCGGAATCGGGACAGTGGTCCAAGAAATTCCGAGCGTGGGCTGCACAACGATCGGAGGGAGCCGACCTACAGTCGTCGGCAACGTCGAACTGCGAGGCAAAGCCGCGCCAACCTTCCGCTACTCAATCCTCAGGATCTTCGATCTAGCGACTGCGACGGGTGATCTACGTGACCGAAAGCCACTTCGAGCATGACTAGCGACGTCGATCTCCTGGGCCGGAATCGGCGCTGACACGGTCGTCATCCACACGCTCACACCCCTCGACGACATCGAGACATCATACCTGCCGACTGATAGCAGCCAGCCATTTTCGACTGAACCGCGTAGCTGAGATTACTAGCCGCACGTATACCGCGGATTTGCGTTGATCAGGATGCCGCTGCGTCGGCACAGGTGCGCAGCGGGCGATCCTCCGGTGCCGACTACACGATGAGTGGCGTCGAGTGCAGATCGGTATCGCTGTGCCCGGCGCCAGAGCGAAGACCACTTGAGCGTCCAGGTCGCTTCGTCCGCAACGACGACCGCACCACGCGCGTAGGTCGCTGGTTCTTCGCGTTAGACGCAACAAACTCCATCGTATTAAGATTCGCAACGATTCGCGGGGCGCTGTAACCGAATTATTCGGTGATCGAGTACGCAGAGCCAACCGCAACACTCGATGACTATATTGATCAATACTGGACACTTGTCTCTTACGCGTCAGATGACAAGCCTCTTGAGAATCTGTCGTCTCTAATTGAGACTGAATGACACTCCTTTGCTGACACACTCGAAGAACTCAAGCAATATCTTCCAATCTGATTAGCCATCAGGATTCCTGAACGTCAACAAAAGGGCTAACCTCGATCGAGACATACACCGACCCAAATCCTGTTGTGGTTGAAAATATACCGCGTACGAGCGCCATCTTTCCTACGAGACCGCTCGTCCCGGCCCGCCTGGCTACAATCATCCAGGCCGCGTTACTGCGCGCCCAAAGACAGCAACCCCCGGGCCGTGGTACACCAGCCTATTCAACGCAGAGCATCAGGTCCTTACCGTAATCCGATCCCCATCCAACATAACGCAACGACACGTCCCGAGCGAATGGGCGAGTCAGTCCGAGCGTTCCGCAACAGACTCCTGACGGCACCCCGAAAGCTTTCGAGGTACCGCCCCCGCTCTCTGATTTGCGTTCTCGCCGTTCGACTGCACTGGAGGCCCAGTCGGTCTCGAAAGTGTTGCCGCGGGAGCGTGATCAGGCCCAGCAGTTCCCCGTTTGCAAGTTTCATTGCACACGTATTCAGTCGAATTAATTGTATGCCAGATCTCCTGTTTCTCTGTACTGGTACTGGTCTTGCAGTAGCATTTGGACATGACCAGCGAATACCCGCCCGGACAGAACGTCGTTTTCCGTGCCGATTTCTCAAGTGATGAAGCATGGAAGGAGGTCACAGACCTGATTGAGAAACACCGAGGCCCTGCAGAGTTTACTCTGGTAGATGACCGGAGCCACGACGGGCTGACCCGAGAAGGAATCATTCGCCTTGCTGAATCGGCAGGAATGACCGATTTAGATTATGCCTTCATTGCGGATGCACGGGCGATGAACGACTCCGATCACTCTCTACTCGTGGTCGATTTGGAGTACAATGATCCTTCATTTCGGGTCGCCCCCGAGTTTATTCGATCAGTAGCAGACAACCTCACGGTATCAAATCTTGATTTTGAGGACTTCAACGAAGGAGTTGACGAAGACGGGGTATACCGAGGCAATTGAGAGCTTACTCTGATGGTTGATCTCGACACCGTTTGGTCGAACTCAACCTCACCTTCATCGACGTGGACCGTCGGAGCCGACAGCGGCCACACGCGCGACTGCTGCCCACGGCGGTACGCCGACGACTACGTTGACGCTCAGGAAGCCCACCAGAGGTGGTTATCAATCAGACAACGAGGCGCCGTGCGTTATCGTGATCGTCCAGGACTTGCAGACGTACTGTAGCGCCCGCGGGACGCGGCACCGACGACGAGCATGAGCAGTGCGCAGGCGGGCGTTAACGAGAGTTTCCATCGTGCTTCTCCGTACCGATCAGATTTCTGCGGACGAACCTGCCGAATTGTTGGATTTCCCGGTGAACCTGCGATCGACACCACATCCACCCCTGAGGTGGTGCGTCGATACGGGCTAGCTCAAAGGCCAGCCTGTGAGATGACGTGTCCACATCTGCTGGCAGGCGATGACAGACTGCCGCTATGACCGACCGCCGCCCTTCCATGGCACGTGAACAACACCTGACTGTGCTCGCCGACCAATACCTTTTCGCCGAACTGGCAACCCTGGATATCGTCAATGGCCCATCGACGAATGGTTCAAAGAACACCGCTTGTCCGGTCCGTGGATCCGCGTGGTCACGCTCGCAGACATGCGGCACCGAGCACCGAGCACTGACCCTCGACGTCACGAGCACAGCGCAGCCCACGGACATATCACCGTCACGTCAGCACCGACAAACCGGTTCTGATCGCCGAAACTCCGTCGGCGGCGCTCCAATTGGCCGCCGCTACGTCCGGCAGTCCGGCACCCCACTACAACGCTACTTCGACTCCCCAACATCACCGTCCGCCCACATTGGCCCGCGCCGTGGAGCGCGTGAGCGCCGATCGTGCGGAAGCGATGCTGCAGTTGAGAACTCGCGCGGACGACGTCGACACGGGGCTCCCAAGGTCTACATCAACCAGTCTCAGAAAAGTTAGAGGAACAGCCCGCGACCGAGTTCGTCGGGTGCGGACACGCACTTCACATCCAGTTCGGTCTCGGTCGACAAACTCCTGCATACATCGCAGCGCCTCCGTGGGGTCGGCGACCGGGGATCCAGCCGGCGGATCCAGCCCGACGATCATCGTTCAAAAGTACGTATTGTCCGGCAGTTCGACTCCGTTCACCAGCAGCTCCCCGATCGCCCGATTCTTGAACCGAGTCGGGTTGTGGGACACGACGGTCCGGATGTTCCGCCAGTGCCGGTCGAGATTCGCCGACCGTTTCACGGCCGACGCTCCCCCGACATCGAACAGGAGTGTCGCGGCCCGGAGCGCGAGGTCGGCGACGACCACTTGCGACTGCGACGCACGCAGCGCCGCCTCGTGCACGACGTCCGATTCCACAGCGCCGTCGACCACAGACTCCGGTATCCGTCCGAGCACGTCCGCGGTCTCGAGCACGATCGACCCGGTCGCATTCGCGAGCGCGGATATCTCGCCGACCACCTCGAGCAGAACCGGGTCCTCACGCGGGAGGTCTGCCGACCCGTGAGTGAAGCTCCGCTTCCGACCCGTGATCAACGCGACCGCGTCGTCGACCACGGCCAATGCGTTTCCCGCGACCACCGCGTTCAGGTAGTGCTGGTACAACGGCCCGAGGTGCCAGCGGCCGAGCGTGCTCAGATCCGTCGGCGGCAGGGTCACCTCGTCGAACTCGACGAGCACGCCGTCGAACCGGGTGGTGCCGGTTCCCGTCAGCGACTGTCCGAAACCGTCCCAGTCGTCTTCGACGGTGAGGCCCGCACGGTCGAGTGTGACGAGTGCCTGCACGGGTACGCCGTCGGGTGTCACGCCGGTGACGAACGCGTGCTCGGAGTACAAGGTGCCGGTCGAGTAGTACTTCACGCCGTCGACGCGGTAGCCGCCGTCGACCGGGGTGAACGTCGTCGACTTCGCGAAGTCACCGGCGTGCTTGCCGCTGAGTTCGTTGTTGCCGTTGCCGATCAGTTCGCCCGCCGCGATGCGTTCGACCCATCGGCGCCGCCGCTCCCCGTCGGGCCACAGCAGAACGTCCTCGACGGTCCCGAAGTGGGCACGAAGCAGATGTCCGAGATTCGAATCGGCACGACTGAGCCGAATCACCAGATCGAACAGCTCGCGGACCGTCGCTCCGCCGCCGCCGTCCTGCACCGGCAGCCGGTACGCGCCGACGCGGGCGTCCTTGAGCCAGGCGACCTGCTCATGCGGGGCGGTACCGGTGCGTTCGCGGTCGAACGCGCCGTCGGCGATCCGCTCGATGAGCGCGTCCAATTCGGGCGACCCGGGCCGGACTGCGGCCGAGATCACGGCGGTCACCGCGCGCCGTCCGCGCGCCGCAGAAGATCGACGACGCCGTCGGCGATCGCCTGCGGCTGGTCCTCCTGCACGAAGTGCACCCCCGCACCCGCATCACGGACTTCGAGGGCGGCGACGGTTGCCTTCGCCCACGCGAGGATGCCGGGCGTGACGAGGAAACCGGGCTCGAACGTGAGCAAGAGTTTGGGGACGTCGTTGCTGGTGGCGAGCCATTCGACGTTCCGTTCGAGGAAGTCGACCGACGTAGCGGGGACACCGTCGATCGGAAGATTCCTGGGGAACGTGATGAGATGCCCGCGACTGTCAGCGGTCGGGAACGGCGCCAGGTAGACCGCGAGCGACTCGTCCGACGGCGCCGTGAGAAACGCTCCGGGCAGCACCTGGGTCAGAAACAGATTGTCGTCGACGACGAACTTCTCGCCGTCGCCCGGCGTTCGAATGAGCAGCTGTGCCTGCACGAACGGTTCGGGCAGGTCCTTCGACTCGATATCGCGGATGACCGGCTCGGCCAGAAGCACCGCCTTGACGCGGTCCGGGTGGCGCGAGGCCCACGCGACACCGAGCGCGGCGCCGTAGTCCTGGACGACCAGTGTCACGTTCCGCAGGTCGAGCGTGTCGAACCAGGTTTCGAGGTAGCGGAGGTGATCGTCGAGTTCGTAGGCGATGTCGGGGCGGCCGGAGTCCCCGAAGCCGATCAGGTCCGGGGCGATGAGGCGACCGCGCCCGATGAGTCGAGCGAAGACGTGACGCCACAGGTAGGAGCTGGTCGGACTGCCGTGCAGGAAGACGATCGGGTCGCCGTCGCCGGATTCGACGTGATGGATTTGGGAGTCGAGAACGGTGGTGTCGACATGGCGGGCGTCGGGGCCGAACTCGTCGAGCGGGACGGTGCGCAGTGCTTCAGTCATGGGAGGCAGTCCTTCGGATCAGAAATAGGTGTTGTCGGGTAGAACAGCGGCGTTGACCAGGTGGTCGCCGATGACCTGGGCTTTCAGCCGGGTCGGATTGTGCGAGGCGAGCGTGCGGATGTTGCGCCAATGACGGTCGAGGTTGGTTCCGCGGCGAGTGGCCGACGCGCCACCGACCTCGAAGAGCGCCGTCGCCGCGTCGAGCGCGAGTCGGTCGACGACGACTTTGGCCTCGGCCGCTTTGCGTCCCGCCGTCGCGCCGACCCCGGTGTCGAAACGGCCGGCGGACAGTACGACGTCCGCCTCGTCGAGATACGACGCGACGTCGAGCACGATCGACCGTGCGGCATACGCCTTGGCCGCGATGTCACCGGTCTGAGCGAGCAGGACCGGCTCATGGCGCGGCAGTTCCGCGCTGCCGTGGGTGATGTTTCGAGTCCTGGCCTGCAGGGTCGCGACGGCGTCGTCGCGCGCGGCTTCGAGGTTTCCGACGATGACCGCGGTGAGGTACAGCTGCAGGAACGCGCCGAGCGCGAGGCGCGGAGGCGGTTCGGTCCCGGCGACCGACACCTCGGTGGCGAGCGCGGGAGTGTTCGCGAAGTGTGTCGTTCCGCTTCCACTCGCCTGCTGCCCGAAGCCGTCCCAGTCGTCGACCACGGTGATCCCGTCACGGTCGAGCGGTACCACGGCGCTGGCGGGGAGCCCGTCGGGCGTGACGCCCCATACCCACACGCGGTCGGCGTAGAGGGTGCCGGTCGAATAGAACTTGGTTCCGGTGATCGTCCAATCGCCCCCGTCGGGAGTGAACGTGGTCGCCAGTCCGGCGAAGTCTCCCGAGTGCGCACCGCTCGGCTCCGTGATCGCGTTGCCGACGATCTCCGTCAGGAGGACCCCGAACGCGTCACCGACCTCCTCCGCCGGGACGAACCGCAATTGCTCGCCGTAGCCGAAGTGAGCGCGAAGTGCTTGAGCGAGATTCGAGTCGGCGCGCGCCAGGTCGATGAGGTGCTCGAAGAACTCGCGCAACGACGCGCCACGGCCACCGCGTTCGGCGGGCACCCGAAGTCCCAGGAATCCGGATGCACGGATCAAGGCGACGAGGTCGTGGGGACGTTCCGCGGAACGCTCGCGGTCGGCGGCGCCGTCGCGGATGGAGTCGTACAAGCCGTCGAAATCACGGGCCGGCGCAGATCGGGTGGTGGTCACAGCACAGAACGTAGTGGCGGAATCGGCGCTCTCAGGGCCGGGCGACTACGCCTCTTGCGCGCCTCCTCCCGCCGGGATATACGCGACCGTCGAGCCGTCGATCACGTACCCCACCTGCTGCGATCACACTGATCGTCCAACAGTGTCCACCCGCGCCGGAATCTCCCATCCGACGACGGCGCACAAGAATCAGTCTGGTTCGAATGTTCGTGGGCGACTGGTCGACGCCGACGGAGATCCCAGTGCTGACGGAGATCCCAGTGTTGACAGTGATCGCGGCATTTCAGTCCTGCCACGAGTAGCTGCCGCCCGACGCGGCGATCCGGCAGGTGACGATCCGTTCGGTCGCTGTGACTCGGGCTCGCACACCCGGCTCAGCGCACGGGGCACCGAATTCGACGGTCTCATGGTCCTGATTCGTCAGATCCACCCACGATCCTTCGAGCCCACTGCAGCCGAGCGTGCCGTCGGCGGACCGGTCGCCGAACTCCGAGGGATCGCACGGCATCCCCTCGTACGGTTCGACGACCGCCTGCGTCGTCGTGGTCTCGTCCGGAGTCCACGTCGGCTCCTCCTGAGTGGTCGTGCGCGTCGTGGATTCGGCCGTCGCCGTGACCGTCTTCGTCACCGACGCCCACTGCGTCGTCGACGGCGCTGCCGCCACCGGCGCCCGATCGTCGCCTCCGGCGACGTACACACCGAGCGCCACCGCGACACCCACGACGAGCAGCACCGCAATCGCCGTGACCGCGGCGATCAGCGTCGTGTTCTTCGTGACCGGCCGGGGGTCCATCGTCCGGTGCGGCGCAATCACCGTCGATGCGAACGCGCTGATCGGTTCACCGCGCAGTGCCCGCGCAAGATCGTCGACGAACTCACCGCATGAGTCGTAGCGCGCCTCCGGATCCTTGGCCAACACCTTCGCGAACAGCGCGTCGACGGACGGCGACAGGTGGGTGTTCGCCTCGCTCGCGCGCGGCGGCGTCCGGTGCAGATGCGCCGCCAGCAACGCCGTCACCGATGATCCGGAGAACGGCGGCCGACCGGTGAGCAAGTGGAACGCCGTACAGCCGAGCGAGTACAGGTCGGCGCGATCGTCCAGATCACGCCCTTCGATGGCCTCCGGCGACACGTACAGCATGGTGCCGACGGTGGTGCCGGTCGACGTCAACGACGTCGCCACCCCCGCGGCCTTCGCGATGCCGAAGTCGGCGAGCTTCACGGACTCGATACCGTCGTCGTCGAACCCGATGAGGATGTTCTCCGGCTTCACGTCGCGGTGAGTCACTCGGCGCTTGCGCCACGCGTAGTCGAGCGCTGCGCCGGCACCGCCCACCAGCGTCAGAACAGTGCCCGCGTCGAGCGGTCCACGGTCGGCGACCAGAGCGCCGGCGTCAGTGCCCTCGACGTACTCCATGGTGATCCACAGCCGATCGTCGACCTCGCCACGGTCGTACAGCATCACGATGTTCGGATGGCTGAACTGCGCAAGGATGTCGGCTTCCCTCTGGAATCGCGTCTTGAAGTCGTCGCTCCGCGACACTCCCGCGTCGAGCAGTTTCAACGCGTCCCGCCGGGGCAGTCGCGGGTGTTCGACGAGGAACACCTGCCCCATGCCGCCGGCACCGAGCCGACGAATGATCCGATACCCGGCGATCTCCGTGAATTCCACCAAGCAATCTTGTCATCCCGGGTACATCGCCGTCGCGGCTCGAGCACGATTCTCTTCCGGCGCACCGCACAAACTACGATGATCCGGTGACCAACTCGTACGCCGCCAGCCGCCCGTGGGCTCTCTCACTGTCGGATCTCGCGCAGGCCGCCGTGTTCGCAGCGCTGATCGCCGTGCTCGGACTCCCCGGTCAGATCAACCTGTCCGCGGGCGTCCCCATCACGCTGCAGACTCTCGGCGTGATGCTGGCCGGCGCGATCCTCGGCCCGAAGAAGGGCACGCTCGCCGTCGTCATCTTCATGGTGTTGGCGATCGCGGGTCTGCCGATCCTCGCCGGAGGGCGGACGGGACTGGTGTCTCTGAGCGCGCCGACCGCCGGATTCTTCATCGGCTTCTTACCCGCAGTGATCGTGATCGGTCTGCTCACCGCGCTGATGATGCCTCGATACAACATCGTGCTGGGCATAGTCATCAACCTCGTCGGCGGCATGCTGGTGATCTATCTGTGCGGCACCATCGGCCTGATGATCCGCGCCGACATGTCGTTCGGCGAAGCCCTGGGAACCAACGGACTCTTCGTCTGGGGCGACATCATCAAGGCGGTGGTCGCGGCCTTGGTGGCGGCACCGGTCCACCGCGGGCGGCCCGGTCTCATCACGCCCCTTCGCCGTAAGCATGCCTGAGCGGTCCATCGTCTTCGACGACGTCGCCCACAGCTACGGCGACCGCCCCGTCCTCCACGGCATCTCCCTGAGCCTGACGCAGCGTCGCATCGGGATCGTCGGCGCCAACGGATCGGGCAAGTCGACACTCGCCCGGATGATCAACGGTCTGATCCTTCCCGACCGCGGCACGGTGACCGTCAACGGGCTCGACGTCCGCAAGAACAAGCGCGCCGTACGACGCGACGTCGGTTTCATCTTCTCCGACCCCGACCGGCAGATCATCATGCCGACCGTCGCCGAAGACATCGAACTGTCGCTCTCCCGCACGGTGAAAGATAAGGCCGAGCGCAAGGCCCGCGCGCTCTCGGTGCTGTCCGACTTCGGTCTCGACGCCCACGCGGACCAACCCGCCCATCAGCTCTCCGGCGGCCAGAAGCAGCTCCTCGCACTCGCCTCGGTGATGGTGTTGGGGCCGTCGGTCCTCGTCGCGGACGAGCCGACGACGATGCTCGATCTTCGCAACTCCCTGATGCTCAAGGAGACCTTCGCCGGACTGGACGAACAGCTGATCGTCCTCTCCCACGATCTGGGGTTCCTCGCCGACTACGACAGGGTCCTCGTGATCGACGACGGCCGAGTGGCGGCCGACGACGAGCCGTCGGCCGCGCTGGAGTACTACCGTCGGGCGATGGCGTGATCGGCGTCTACGTTCCGGGCGCCTCCGTCCTTCACCGGCTCCCGGCGGGCCTGAAGTTCGTCCTCCTCGCGGCGTCGATCATCACGATGACGATCGTGGTGCGCTCACCGATGGCCGCGGGCATCGCGATCGGGGCGGCGGCCGCGTCGTTCGTCCTCGCCTGGGTTCCCGCGAAGCTGGTCTGGATTCAGATCCGCGGGGTGGTGTGGCTTCTCATCGCACTGTTCGTCCTGCAGTGGATCCTGTCGGATTGGCGCAACGCGCTCATCGTCACCGCGATCCTGTTCGCGTCGGTGTGCCTGGCCGCAGTGGTCACCCTGACCACCCGCACCTCCGACATCCTCTCCGCGCTGACGACGGCGATGTCGCCGCTGGCCCGGCTCGGTGTCCGCACGGACCTGATCGCGATGACGTTCGCACTGACGATCCGCAGCATCCCGCTGATCGCACAGGTCTTCAACCAGGTCGACGAGGCCCGTCGCGCCCGCGGCCTGCGACCCACCCCGACCGTCCTCCTGGCACCGGCGGTGCTGGCCACATTGCAGACCGCGGACGGCTTCGCCGAGACTCTCGCGGCCCGCGGACTGGATTGAGGGGTCTCGACTGCGCGCGTGAACGCCGCGGGATTAGACTGGATGACGGCTGTGTTGGACAGCTTTAGAACTGACGAGATTCGAGGAGGACACGGTGGACCACAGCCGTCACCTGTCCCTCGCCTTGTTCGCTCACACGGTTCACCTACTCACCGATCACTGTCGATAGAGCGCCAGGCCCGTACCCTGCGCCCTCGCATCGTCGACGGCGCATGCCCGGCGCTCACGAGCCCCAGAATCTTTCACGCACTCGCGTGATGCCTTCCTCTCCACATCCCTGAGACACAGGAGTTCGCATGTCTGCCAACGTTTTCGACGACGCCACCGCGCTCATCGGCCGCACCCCGCTGGTCCGCCTCAACCGGGTCACCGACGGCGCTGAAGCCACCGTGCTCGCCAAGCTCGAGTACTACAACCCGACCAATTCGGTGAAGGACCGCATCGGGGTCGCCATCGTCGACGCCGCCGAGGCGTCGGGTGAGCTGCCCGCTGGCGGCACCATCGTCGAGGCCACCTCCGGCAACACCGGTATCGCACTGGCGATGGTCGGCGCCGCCCGCGGCTACAACGTCGTCCTGACGATGCCCGAGTCGATGTCGAAGGAGCGTCGTGCGCTGCTCCGCGCGTTCGGCGCCGAGCTCATCCTGACCGCGCCCGCCGACGGCATGGCGGGCGCCGTCGCCGCCGCCGAGAAGGTCGCCGGTGAGCGTCCGGGCGCGGTCCTGGCCCGTCAGTTCGCCAACGAGGCGAACGCCGAGATCCACCGCAAGACCACCGCCGAGGAGATCTGGGCCGACACCGACGGCGGAGTCGACGCCGTCGTCGCAGGCATCGGCACCGGCGGCACCATCACCGGTATCGGCCAGGTCGTCAAGTCGCGCAAGCCCGAGGTCAAGATCTTCGCCGTCGAGCCCGAGGAGTCGCCGATCCTCAACGGCGGCCCCGCCGGCCCGCACAAGATCCAGGGCCTCGGCGCCAACTTCGTCCCCGAGGTCCTCGACCGCGACGTCTACGACGAGGTCATCGACATCAACATCGACACCTCGCTGAAGTACGCGCGCCGCGCCGCCACCGAAGAGGGCCTGCTCGTGGGCATCTCCTCCGGTGCCGCGCTGGCGGCCGCGTCGCAGGTCGCCAAGCGGCCCGAGTTCGCGGGTAAGACCATCGTCGTCGTGCTCCCGGACTTCGGCGAGCGTTACCTCTCGACTGCGCTCTTCGAAGGCCTGGTCGACTGATGTCAGCCCTGTCCCGGCTCCTGCGCGACCTGCGCGAAGACGTGCAGGTCGCGCAGGAGCGGGATCCCGCGGCGCGCGGTTTCATCGAGATCGCGCTCGCCTACCCCGGCGTCCATGCTCTGTGGACGCACCGGGTGTCGCATCGCATGTGGAATGCCGGTGGCGCGCTTCGCCTTCCGGCCCGCCTGCTGTCGCAGTTCTCCCGATTCATGACCGGCATCGAGATCCATCCCGGCGCGACCATCGGACGCCGCATGTTCATCGACCACGGGATGGGGGTCGTGATCGGCGAGACCACCGAGATCGGCGAGGACGTCGTCATGTTCCACGGCTCCACCCTCGGCGGAGTCAGCATGAACAAGGGCAAACGTCACCCCACCGTCGGCGACCGGGTCCTCATCGGCGCCGGAGCCAAGGTGCTGGGCCCGATCACCCTCGGCGACGACGCCAAGGTCGGCGCCAACGCGGTGGTCGTCCGCGACGTCCCGTCCGGTCACGTCGCCGTCGGACTGGCCGCGACGTCGAAGCCCGGCGCGTCGACGACCGATCCGTACGCCGATCCGGCGCTGTACATCTGAAACCCGGAATCACCGCCGTGGGATCGATCGCTCACGGCGCGTCAGTTCATCGCCGGCCGTCCATCACGCGGCGGTGATTCCCACTACGCCTGATTCAACGCCACCGCGGCCTGGATCAGCGCTACGAACGCGTCGTCGTCGAGGACGTCGGACTCCGTCAGATCCACGGCGCGCCGGGTTCCAGCGGTCAGACTCGCATTGAAGACCTTCGCCGGATCGGGCAGTGACGCACCCTTGGCGAACGTGACCTTCACCTTGTCCTTATAGGTCTCCACCGTGCAGATCAGACCGTCGAGCGTGAACGTCGGCACGCCGTCGGGGTTCGACGCCTTCTTCCACTTCGCCTCTTCGACGACGCCGGGTGCCGCCTGACCGATCAACGCTCGGATGTGTTCGACACGTGCGTCTCGCCACTCTGGGTTCATCTGGATAACGGTAGTCGTGTGAGGACTGGTTGACTTCTCCTGACACGACAACGGAAGGTATTCGAGTGGAACGCAAGTGGTGGACACTCGTCATCGTCTGCATCGGCACGTTCATGCTGCTGCTCGACGTGACGATCGTGACGGTCGCCCTCCCCGACATAGAACGCGATCTGCACGCGAGCTTCACCGACCTCCAGTGGGTCACCGACGCCTACGCGCTCACTCTCGCCTCTCTCCTGCTGACCGCCGGTTCGCTCGCCGACCGGTTCGGACGGCGCCTGGTCTTCGGCGTCGGCCTGGCGATCTTCACCGCGGGCTCGGCCCTGTGCGGAGCCGCGGTCAGCCCCGAGATGCTCATCGGCTCCCGCGCCGCGCAGGGCATCGGCGGCGCCATGCTGTTCGCGACGAGCCTGGCGATTCTCGCGGCCAACTTCCACGGCCGCGACCGCGGTATCGCGTTCGGCGTGTGGGGCGCCGTGACCGGTATCGCCACCGCCCTCGGCCCGATCCTCGGCGGCACCCTCACCACCGGCATCAGCTGGCGCGGGATCTTCTACGTCAACCTGCCGTTCGGCGTCCTCGCGTTGGTGCTGACGTACTTCCTCATGTCCGAGTCGAAGGCGCCGCACGCCCGCCGCATCGACTGGGCCGGAATGATCACCTTCACCGTCGGTCTGTTCCTCTTGATCTTCGGTTTCACGGAGGCCGGCGAGAAGTCGTGGACCGACAGCACCGCGATCACCTGCTTCATCGCCGCGGCCGTCCTGCTCATCGCCTTCGGGATCATCGAATGGAAGATCCGCGAGCCGATGTTCGACCTCGACCTCTTCCGCGTCCCGACCTTCGTCGGCGGATCGATCGCCGCGTTCTGCATGAACGGATCGGCGTTCGCGATGATGATGTACCTGGTCCTCTACCTGCAGAACCAGCTCGGCCTGAGCGCGTTCCAAGCCGGCCTGCGCCTGTTGGTGTTCTCCGGTGCGACGATGGTCGTCGCGACGATCGCCGGCCGACTCACCGAGAAGCTCCCGACTCGCTGGATGATCGGCCCCGGCCTGGTCCTGGTCGGCGTCGGGCTGTTCCTCATGGCCGGAATCGACGCCGACAGCTCGTGGACCCATCTGATCGCCGGATTCATCGTCGCAGGCATCGGCGGCGGTCTGGTGAATCCACCGCTCGCATCGACCGCGGTCGGCGTGGTTCCGGTGGCGCGCTCCGGCATGGCCTCGGGCGTGAACAACACCTTCCGCCAGGTCGGCATCGCCGTCGGCATCGCGGTGTACGGCACCCTGTTCTCCTCGGCGATCGTTCGCGGACTGCAGTCCCGCCTGAGCGACGACGCGACGACGGCGATCAACCCGAACGACATCGCCAGCGCGGTCAGCGCCGGCCAACAGTCCGCGGTCATCGACCACGCGCCCGCACCGTTCCAAAGCGAACTCGCGGGCGCCGTCGGCTCGTCGTTCGCCTCCGCCCTGAACGAACTCCTCTGGGTCAGCGGTGGACTCGCCGTGGTCGGCGGCGTCCTGGCACTGGTCCTGATCCGCTCGAAGGACTTCGTGGCGGCGCACTGATCACCGGCGTTGCGGGCGCGCCTACACCGGGATGATCGACAGGCGCAGCGCGCCCGGAGCCCCCTCGGGAACCACCGGCGAGTTCGGCGCGACGGGATCGAGGCGCCGGTAGTCCGAGCCCTGGCGGGGGCGGGGGTCCTGCTCCCCCTTGTTCGGCCAGAACGAGATGGCGCGCTCGGCCTGCGCCGAGATCGACAGCGACGGGTTCACGCCCAGGTTCGCGGTGATCGCGGCACCGTCGGTGACGTGCAGCGTCGGGTAGTTCCACACGCGGTGGTAGGGGTCGATGACGCCGGTCGCGGGATCGTCGGAGATCACGCAGCCGCCGAGGTAATGGGCGGTCATCGGCATGTTGATGACGTCGCCCCACGTACCGCCGGCGATGCCTTTCGGCAGTTTGGACGCGATCCTGGCCGTGGCCTCATTGCCCTTCGGGATCCACGTCGGATTCGGTTCGCCGTGCCCCTGCTTGCTCGTGACGTACTTGAACGGACCGCGCTTGCGGACGAACGTCGTCAGTGAATTGTTGCTGTTCTGCATCACCAGCGCGATCACGGTCCGCTGGCTCCACTTGCGCACGTACAGCAGGCGGACCAGGACCAGCGGGTTCGTGATGACGGCCTTCAGGAACTGCGTGAATCGATCGGCGACGCTGCCTCCCTCGGTCATCACGGTCTGGAGGTACGCGATCGCATTCGACCCCTTGCCGTACCGAACCGGTTCGACGTGCGTGTTCTCCTCCGGGTAGAACGACGACGTGATCGCCACGCCCTCGGAGAAGTCGCGCGCGGGATCGTACTTCGCCGCCATCGCCCCCATGATCGACTCCGAGTTGGTACGCGTCAGCACCCCCAGCGAGTCCGACAGATCCGGCAGCGTCGAGCCCTTGGCGGCGTGCATGATCTTCTGTGTGTTGAACGTGCCGGCGGCGACGATCACCTGACCGGCCGTGAACGTCCGGCGTCGCGCACCGAACGGACCCCAGGACGACGAGCCGTGCGTCTCGACTCGCCACGAACCGTCCGCCGTCTGCACCAGACCGTCGACGGTGGTGCGATCGATGATCCGGGCGCCGTTGCGCTCGGCCAGGCCGAGATAGTTCTTCATCAGCGTGTTCTTCGCGCCCACCCGGCACCCCGTCATGCAGGCGCCGCACTCGGTGCACGCGGTGCGGTCGGGACCCGCGCCCCCGAAGTAGGGGTCGGGCACCGTCTCGCCCGGTGCCCCCGTCCCGCCGGTCTTGGCACCGAAGAACACGCCGACCGGTGTCGCGGTGAAGGTGTCGCCCGCCCCCATCTCGTCGGCGACCTCCTTGATGACCGCGTCCGAGTTGGTGAACGTCGGATTGGTGACCACGCCGAGCATGCGGCGAGCCTGTTCGTAGTGCGGCGTGAGTTCGGCGTCCCAGTCGGTGATGTGGTTCCACTGCGGATCGGTGAAGAACGGCTTACCCGGCTTGTAGAGCGTGTTCGCGTAGTTGAGCGACCCGCCGCCGACGCCCGAGCCCGCCATGATCAGCACGTCCTTGAGGAAGTGCATGCGCTGCACACCGTACAGGCCGAACTTGGGCGCCCACAGCCATTTGTTGAGTCGCCAGCTCGTCTTCGCGAACTGATCGTCCTCGAAGCGTCGGCCGGCTTCGATCACACCGACGCGATAGCCCTTCTCGACCAGCCGCAGCGCACTGACGCTGCCGCCGAAACCCGAACCGATGATGAGGACGTCGAAGTCTGTGGTCGCCATGACAGAACATACTAATGACCATTGTCACAGTGGCGAAAGTAAGTGTCGCCTAAGTTGAGTTACGACCGGTACGACACGGGCGGTGCGCTATCCGCGCACCGACAGACCGACTTTCTGGAACTCCTTGAGATCCGAGTAGCCCGCCTTGGCCATCGAACGACGCAGACCGCCGATGAAGTTGAGAAGACCGTCCGGGTCGTCCGACGGTCCGTTGAGGACGACGTCGAGCGCGACGCGTTCGGCGTCCTCGGCCACCTGCAGCAGCGCACCGCGCGGCGTGCTGGGGTGCGCGGCCGCCGACGGCCAGTACCAGCCGCGGCCGGGGGCCGACGCCGCACACGCGAGCGGAGTGCCGAGCACGGCGGCATCGGCACCGCAGGCGATGGCCTTGGCCAGGTCGCCAGAGTTGTGGATGTCGCCGTCGGCGATCACGTGGACGTAGCGTCCTCCGGTCTCGTCGAGGTATTCGCGACGGGCCGCGGCGGCGTCGGCGATGGCGGTGGCCATCGGCACACCGATGCCCAGGACCTCACCGGTCGTCGTCGCTCCTTCGGCCGAGCCGTATCCGACGATGACGCCCGCCGCGCCGGTGCGCATGAGGTGCAGCGCGGTGCGGTGATCGTGGACGGCACCGGCGATCACCGGGATGTCGAGGTCGGAGATGAACGTCTTGAGGTTCAGCGGTTCGGCGACGAGGCCGTCCTCACTGCCGCGGTCCACCAGCACGACGTGCTCGGCCGAGATGATGGTTCCGTGCACGACGAGGAGCTCGGCGCCCGCGGCGATGACGCCGGGCGCGAGGTCCGGTGCGTTCTGGGGGCTGACGCGGACGGCCGTGGTGACACCGGCGTCACGGATCTGCTTGACGATGCCCGCCAGCAGGTCCGGGTTGATCGGTGCCGCGTGCAACTTCTGCAGGTGACGGACGGCGGCCGCCGGATCCGGGTCGTTCTCGGCGATGTCGACGAGTTCGGCGATCTTCTCTTCCGGGTTCGCGTGCCGCGCCCACAGCCCTTCGCCGTTGAGGACGCCGAGCGCTCCCAGTCGACCCAGCTCGATGACCGACCCCGGCGAGCCGAGCGCATCGGTCGGGTGGTTCAGGATCGGCGACTCGAACCGGTAGGCGTCGATCTGCCACGCCGTCGACACGTTCTTCGACGACCGGGTCCGCCGGGACGGAACGATCGAGATGTCATCCAATTCGTAGGTGCGACGAGCCGTCCGGCCCATGCCGAACTCGACGAGGTCACGCAATTTCTGCGCCCTTTCGATAGGGGTGTGTCAACCGCGGGGTGCCGGGGCCGACGCGATGATGTCGGCTTACCGAGTGTAGTAGTTCGGCGCTTCGGCGGTCAGGGTGATGTCGTGCGGGTGCGACTCCTTGAGTCCGGCCGCGGTGATCTGCACGAACTGAGCCTCCTGCAGTTCCGGGATCGTCGACGATCCGGTGTAGCCCATGGCCGCGCGGAGGCCGCCGTCGAGCTGGTGGATCACCTGAGCCAGCGGTCCGCGGAACGGTACGCGCCCTTCGATGCCCTCCGGCACGAGCTTGTCCTCGGCGAGCACGTCGTCCTGGAAGTAGCGGTCCTTGGAGTACGACTTGCCCTGTCCGCGTCCCTGCATCGCACCGAGCGATCCCATGCCGCGGTAGCTCTTGAACTGCTTGCCGTTCACCAGGATCAGCTCCCCCGGCGACTCGGCGGTGCCGGCCAGCAGCGATCCGAGCATCGCGGTGGACGCACCGGCGGCGAGCGCCTTGGCGACGTCGCCCGAGTACTGCAGTCCGCCGTCAGCGACCACCGGGACGCCGGCCGCCTTGGCCACCGCGTTCGCTTCGAGGATGGCGGTGATCTGCGGGGCTCCGACACCGGCGACGACGCGGGTGGTGCAGATCGAGCCGGGCCCCACACCGACCTTCACCGCGTCCACCCCGGCGTCGATGAGCGCCTGCGCACCGTCGCGGGTGGCGACGTTGCCGCCGATCAGCTGCACACGACCGCCGAATTCGGCCTTGAGCTTGGCGATCATCTCCAGCACACCGCGCGAATGACCGTGCGCGCTGTCGACGACGAGGACGTCGACCCCGGCGTCGGCGAGTGTCATGGCACGGGCCCACGCCTCCTCGCCCGCGCCGACGGCGGCGCCGACCAGGAGTCGGCCGTCGTCGTCCTTGGTGGCGTCCGGATGCTGTTCGGTCTTGACGAAGTCCTTGACCGTGATCAGACCCGTGAGGCACCCGCTGCCGTCGACGATCGGGAGCTTCTCGATCTTGTGACGTCGCAGCAGGCCCAGCGCGGCCTCAGCCGAGACGCCCTCTTCGGCGGTGATCAGCGGAGCCTTGGTCATCACGTCGGCGACCTGGCGGTTCTGGTCGACCTCGAAGCGCATGTCGCGGTTGGTGATGATGCCGACGAGATCGCCGGTCTCATCGACGACGGGAAGACCCGAGATGCGGTAGCGGGCGCATTTGGCGTCCACTTCGGCCAGGGTGTCGGTGGGCAGGGCGGTGACCGGGTTGGTGACCATGCCCGCCTCCGACCGCTTGACGGTCTCGACGGCCGCCGCCTGATCCTCGACGGACAGATTGCGGTGCAGGACGCCCATGCCGCCCGCGCGGGCCATGGCGATCGCCATCCGCGCCTCGGTGACGGTGTCCATCGCGGACGAGACGAGGGGCACCCGGAGCGAGATCTCCCGGGTCAGCTTCGACTCGGTGCTCACAGCGTTCGGAACCACATCCGACGCTGCCGGAAGAAGCAGCACGTCGTCGAACGTCAGGCCCAACATCGCAACTTTGCTCGGGTTGTCTCCACCAGTGCTCACGCGCGTCATCGTCCCATCGTACCGAGTAACCGACAGTCCTACATTCGGGGGCGACCATGGGCTACGGTGGACTCGTGCATGACCAATTCCCCGGACTTCCGCCGGACCCGTTCGCCGATGACCCGAGCGATCCCGCAGCGGCGCTCGAGGAACTCGACCCCGGTATCCCGCTGGACGACGGTGAACGCCAGGCCGTTCACGAAGACCTCGCCGACCTCGACGTCTACGAGCGTCTTCTGGCACCGCGCGGCGTACTCGGTCTGGTCGTCATCTGCGAAGACTGTCGCGAGGATCATTACCACGACTGGGACATGCTGCGCGCCAACCTGACTCAGCTCCTGCGCGACGGCACTGTCCGCCCGCACGAGCCCGCCGTCGACCCGCATCCCGACGACTACGTCACCTGGGACTACTGCCGCGGGTACGCCGACGCCGTGTTCCGCTACAACGAACCGCGGATCTGACAGGCCGGTTTCACCGCCGACGGGCGCGAGCGGTTCCTACCGCGGGGCGGGCCGTTCCAGGAGCGTGAGGCTCGCCGAGGCGGGGCTCGTCGGTTCGACGGACTCGCGTGACGAATCCGACTCCGACGGGCGGGTGGACGGAGAGGACGGGGACGTCGACGGCTTGCTGGGCCCGGTCGTCGTATCGCTCGGGTCGTCGGTCTCCGACGACGTCGGATCGGACGAGTCCTGCGCGTCGGTCGGTCCCGAGGGCTTGGTCGTCATGGCCGTCATCCGCGGGTCGTCGGGCTTGGGGTCCTCGGACTTGCGCAGATCGGCGATGCGGTTGCGCAGGCCCGCGATCGTGTCGGCGTCGCCGACCGGACCGAGCTCCGACTCGGCGCGACTGATGTAGGTGCGCGCCATCTCCTCGTCGCCCGTTTCGAAGGCCACCTTGGCCGCGTCGAGGTTGTCCTCGACGTTCACCCGCGCCTGCGTCTGGCGGGCCTGTTCGGCGAACACGACCTGCTTGACGCTCCACAGTGCGTCACCGGGCTCGGCGCCCTCGGACATCACCATGAGACCAGCGCCGAACACGGCGAGGATCGCGGCGGCACCGGACACGATCCGCAGACGACGCGACATGGAGCCGCGTCCGTCACGGACCGCGACGGCGGCGTCGATCTGCGCGAGCGTCGGCTCGGCCGGAATCGGCGCGGCCAGAGTGTCGGCCCGCCACGCCGTGATCATCGCGGCCAACTGGTACTCGGCGTCGTCGTTGATCGGGGTCGGTCGTCCGACCGCCAGATCGCTGATGAACGCGTCGTCGTGGCCGACGGCGCCGAGGTCGACGGGTTCACCGTCGCGCGATGACTGCTGATCTCGCCGGCGGTTCATCGACGCCCACCTCCCTGTGTCACAAGTTTCTTCAGTTTCGTCAGTGCGCGGTGCTGCGCGACGCGGACCGCACCAGGACTCGAATCGACCATGTCCGCGGTCTCTTCGGCCGAGAGTCCGACCACCAGGCGCAGCACGAGGATCTCGCGCTGCTTCTCGGGCAGCTTCTCCAGGAGCAGGCGCATCTGTCGTCCCGCGTCCGCGTCCAGCGCGGACTGCTCGGGTCCGTTCGCGAAGTCGACGGTCTCGGGGATCTCGTCGACCGGATCGGCCTTGATGCGTGAGGCCGAGCGCATCGCATCCGCGACCTTGTGGGAGGCGATGCCGTAGACGAACGCCATGAATGGCCGACCCTGGTCTTCGTACCGGGGCAACGCCGTCATGACCGCCATCAACACCTCCTGAGCCACATCGTCAGCGGAGAACAGATGCCGTTCACCGGCACCCATTCGCGCTCGGCAGTACCGCAGGACCGGTTCCCGCACACTCTCGAGCACTGAGCTAAGCGCGTTGCGGTCGCCGGCGGCGGCCGCTCGGACCGCCTGGCCCAACGCATCACCTGTCAGTTTCATCGTCAATCGAGTCTCAAAGTGTTACGGGTCGATGGGAAAGGGGTTCCACGGGTCGGCCGACGGTCGGCGCGCACACTTCTCCCGGGAATCACTCCGACCACTCTATCGATCGTCGATGCGCGCTCATGCCGCCGGTTTGATCGGCATCCCGCGCACCGCGAGTTCGCGCGCGGCGGCGGCGGCACGCTGTGCGGATTTTGTCGGCTCGGGACCGCAACCCGCGAGCATCGTCGACGCCGCCCAGCTCAGCGGCAGCAATCCCGCGGTTGCACATCGCTTCTCCACCTCACCAGCGAGTTCGGCGGCATGAGCGATGTCGCCGACCGCCGCAGCGACCGCCGCAGCGATCAGATCGGTCTTGACGACGTGTCGGGGCGACGGGCAGTCGGCCGCCAACGCGACGGCGCGCTCACGCGGCGCCGTCGTGCCGGGCGTGTCGCCCGAATAGAGGGCGAGTTCGGTCTGCACCCAGGCCAGGCGGAGTCGCAGTCGATCGCCGGTGACCCAGTCGGGCGCGCCGACACCGGCGTCGGGAAGAACACTGTCGACACGATGCAGCAGACGGCGGGCACCGGAGAAGTCACCGATGCCGAGCGAGTCCGCTGCGAGCCCGGTGAGCGCGTCGGCCCACGCGGCGACCGCCCATCGGTCGCCGGTCGTCGCCGATCGCGCGACGAGTCGCGCCGCCCGCCCGTCGTCGACTCGGGCGTCGCCGTGTCGACCGGACTGCCGGGTCCATGAGGCTCGTGCGGCGTACGCCAGCGCGCGCGTGCGATCGTCACCGACGGTCCGCAGCAGCGTCTCGACGGCGCCGCGCGCGGCGGCGACGTCGCCCCGCGCCCCGAGGTCGACGGCGCGCGCCCAGCGGCCTACACCCTCCGGCGCATCGCCGCCCGCATCGGCGACACCGAACGCCGCCTCGAAACCGTCGGATTCTCTCCGCATTCCACGCCTTTCATGCATTCCGCGACGATCATCACAATTAACTTCACGTAACCCAGGGTGAGCAATGGATGGACTGATGAGAACAACGGTAACGATGCGTTCGACTGTCGGTAACTTTCGCCGCCGAACTCCTCGACCGAACCTCGGGCCGGACGGCACCGTCGATCCGCGCGAACGAATTCCCGAAACAACACATCCTCCGAGGTCACCGGGACAGTAGCCGGTGGGAACACGTTCTCACCGACGGCTCGCACGCTGATCGCGTCCTCGATTCTTCCCGTCGCCTTCTGTTCATACAACGATGTTTAACAAAGTCCGAAAACCCTGCGAATCGGCGTTTGACTCACTTTTCATCGGACCCCTACCGTGAGGTCAAGACGTCAAACGGGTCTCCCCGCGATTCTAGGAGCGAAGAGATTGATCACCACTCTCGACCGACTGCCCGGCCCCAACTCCGATTTCTGGGATTGGCAGATGAGCGGCACGTGCCGCGGACTCGACTCGTCGGTCTTCTTCCACCCGGAGGGCGAACGCGGACAGGCGCGCGCACAGCGTGAGCGTCGCGCCAAGCAGGTCTGCGCCGACTGCCCGGTCCTGGCCCAGTGCCGATCGCACGCACTCGCCGTCGATGAACCGTACGGCATCTGGGGCGGGCTCACCGAGTCCGAACGCAACCTGATGCGCCGTCGGTCCCCACGCCGACGTCTCGCGGCCGGCTGACATCCCTCGACAGAACCGCACAGACATGACAACGCCCCGCCCGGAGAATCGGCGGGTTATAGCGATCCCCGCAACACCTTGAACTTCAAGGAGTTGCGGGGATCGTGTCGTTCAATGAGTTGAAAGAGATGTTTCTTGAGACGCTGAGGTGTTCGGACATCGGGATCTCAGCCGCCGCTCGCGAGGTCGGTGTCAACCGGAACACCGCGTACGGGTGGGCGCGACGGGCCGGGATCCGTGGACGTGGGGTCAGGGGGAACGGCCCTCACCCTCGTAAGTCTGAGTACGTGCAACTACGCGCCGATGGCATGTCACAGTCAGAAGCAGCGGCCAGAGTGGGCGTCAACGTGCGCTCAGCGAGGGACTGGGACCAGGGTGTCCGGCATGTGAGTAACTCCCGTATCTATCCCGATGGCACCGTGATCGATTACAACACCGGTATGACTATGCAGGTAGAAGTTCCCGCCCTGCCAGCGGTGGAGGCCGTGCTCCATCCCCGGTATCTCTCGCTCGAGGAGCGGGAGACGATCGCTGACCTGTATCGCAGTGGCATGAGCCTGCGAGCGATCGGTCGCGTGCTGGGAAGACCTGCCTCGACGATCAAGCGTGAGCTCGATGCTCGTTCTGAGGACGGCCGCTATCAGCCCTACCTCGCCCATCGCGCCTGGGCAGCGTCGAGGTCCAGGCCGAAGTCCTCGAAGCTCGTCACCCACGTGTCGTTGCGGGAGTACGTGCAGGAGAAGCTGTCGGTGCGGTGGTCGCCGGAGCAGATCAGCCACACTCTGAGGAAGGAGTTTCCCGACGACGAGAGTATGAGAGTGAGCCCGGAGACGATCTATCAGGCGTTGTACGTCCAGGCACGCGGTGGGCTCAAGCGTGAGGTCGCGGAGACACTGCGGACCGGGAGGACACGCCGGAAGCCGCGCAAGCATCCCGGCCAGCGCATGTCCAGGTTCATCGACGAGATGGTGATGATTTCGAAGCGGCCGCCCGAGATCGAGGACCGCGCGGTGCCTGGCCATTGGGAAGGTGATCTGATCGTCGGGCCAGGCAGTGCTTCGGCGATCGTGACGCTGGTGGAGCGAACGACTCGATACGTGCTCCTGGGGCATCTGCCCGGCGGGCACACCGCCGGGGAAGTCCGTGACGTGCTCATCGGGTTGATCGGTACGCTGCCTGAGCATCTGCGGGGGTCACTGACCTGGGACCAGGGCGCCGAGATGGCAGCGCATAGGCAGTTCAGCATCGCGACTGGGGTTCCGGTCTATTTCTGTGATCCGCACTCACCCTGGCAGCGGGGCAGCAACGAGAACACAAACGGGCTTCTGCGCCAGTACTTCCCGAAGAGCACGGACCTGCGGCCGTACGGGTCTGAAGACCTTGAGCACGTCGCTCAAGAGCTCAATGGTCGTCCACGCAAAACGCTCGGCTGGGATACCCCAGCCGAGCGTCTGCGTGATCTACTGATGATGCCTTAACCATCAGGTGTTGCGAGGACCCCTAGAAACTGCCAACCGGACGGGGCGTCGTAGTCTTACGCGGATGTCGGCTCAGCCGACGACGGCGAGGATGTCGCGCGCCGAGAGGATCAGGTAGTCCTCACCGGCGTACTTGATCTCGGTTCCGCCGTACTTGCTGTAGATGACGACGTCGCCCTCGGCGACGTCGACGGGGACGCGGTTGCCTGCCTCATTGACGCGGCCGGGGCCCACAGCGATGACCTTGCCCTCGGAGGGCTTCTCCTTGGCCGAGTCGGGGATGACCAGACCCGAAGCGGTGGTGGTCTCTGCCTCCACGGTCTGCACGAGGATCTTGTCCTCAAGCGGCTTGATGTTCACGCTCGCCACGATGTCATTCCTTTTCGTTCGTGTTATACGAATAACGTTCGCGGCTCTTATAGGCGCACCGTCGCGTCGTCGCGGGTGCCGTGACGGGAGCGCCAGAGCCAACTAGCACTCTACCCATGCGAGTGCCAACGCTCAACCGGTGGGGTGGATTCAATCACAGTTTGCTGATCTGAACCGACATGCCGGGGTCGGTTGCCACGGTCAGCGGCGACGCCGGTGCGCCGCCGCCGATCACGTGCGCGCCCAGTGCGGCGACCATGACGCCGTTGTCGGTGCACAGTCGGGGTCTGGGCACACGCAGGTCGATGCCCGCCGCCGCGGTGCGCTCCTGAGCCATCGAACGGATCCGCGAGTTGGCGGTCGCTCCCCCGCCGAGGACCAGGGTCGTCACATCGCGCGTCTGGCAGGCCCGGATCGCCTTGGCGGTCAACACATCGGCCACCGCCTCCTGGAACGATGCGGCGACGTCGGGCACCGACACGTCGTGTCCGGCGCGGACCCGCCCCTCGACGTACCGGGCGACGGCGGTCTTGAGTCCGGAGAAGGAGAAGTCGAACGGCGCATCACGCGGACCGGTCATGCCGCGCGGGAACGCGATCGCGGTCGGGTCGCCGTCGCGGGCGATCGCGTCGACGGACGGGCCTCCCGGATACGGCAGATCGAGCAGACGCGCCACCTTGTCGAAGGCCTCACCGGCGGCGTCGTCGACGGTGGTGCCCATCTCGACGATCGGCCGCGACAGGTCATCGATGCCGAGCAGGTGCGTGTGTCCGCCGGAGACCAGCAGCGCCACCGACGACGGCATCGGACCGTGCTCCAGGGTGTCGACCGCGACGTGACCGCCCAGGTGGTTCACCGCGTACAGCGGCACGTCCCACGCGAGGGCGTACGCCTTGGCCGCGGCGACGCCGACCAGCAGGGCGCCGGCCAGACCCGGTCCGATGGTCACCGCGATCGCATCGGGGCGGTCGATGTCGGCGGCCTCGCGGGCGCGGGTCATGGTGGGGACCATGGCCTGCAGGTGCGCGCGCGACGCCACCTCGGGCACCACACCGCCGTAACGAGCGTGCTCGTCGACCGACGAGGCCACCTCGTCGGCGAGCAGCGTGGCCTTCTCGCCGTCCCAGTCGACGACGCCGACCCCGGTCTCGTCGCACGAGCTCTCGATACCCATCACGATCACGGGCGGTCCTCCTGTTCGAGCCGCTCCCCGCGCGGACTCCGGACCATGGTGTAGGCGTCCGCGCCGGAGGGCTGATAGTAGTTGCGCCGAGTCCCGGCGACGGTGAAGCCGTTGCGTTCGTACAGGGCGACGGCCGGCGCGTTGTCGGTGCGTACCTCCAGGAACACCGCGGCGTTCTCCGCATCGGCGACGGCCAGCAGCGCGTCCATCAGCGCCCGACCGTGGCCGTGCCCCTGGTACGCGAGATCGACGGCGATGGTGTGGACCTCGCATTCGCGGTCGCCGACCGGCCCGAGCACGCTCACTCCCGCGTATCCGACGAGGACGTCGCCGTCGCGCGCGGCGAAGTAGCGGTTGTGCTCGGCGCGCAGTTCGGCGACGAACCCGGCCAGCGGCCACGGCGAGTCGCCCGCGAACAGCTGCGCCTCGAGTTCGGCGCACCGCACCAGATCGACCTGCGTCAACGCGTCGATCACGGGTTCACCGGCAGCAGCGACTTGCGACGCTGGTCCTTGAGTTCGACCGCGTCGGGACGACGCAGGTACAGCGGTTCGAGCGGACCGGGCGTCGTCCCGAGCTCCGGAGACGCCGCTGCGGCCAGGGCCCGCGCGCTCGGATGCACGACGCCGACCTCCTCGGCGCGACCGGCGGCGATCTGCTCGGTGAACCTCGGCGGCCCGACCACCGTGTCCACCGGGGCGTCGTCGAGAGTCTCCGCGACGACGGCGGGCGCGGCGACATCGGGGCCGGCCACCCGCTCGCCGCCCGCGTACCGCGCCCAGTACACCTCGCGGCGACGCGCATCGGTCACCACGAGTGCCGACTGCTCGCCCGCCACCGAGGCGATCGCGTCGAGCGAGCACACGCCGTGCACGGGCAGACCGAGGGCGTCGCCGTACGCGGCCGCCGTCGCCAGGCCGACGCGCAGGCCGGTGAACGGTCCCGGGCCGGTGCCCGCGACCACGGCGTCCAGGTCGGCGCCGACCAGCGACGCCTCGGCGAGCACCTCGCCGATCAGCGTCGTCAGGATCTCGGCGTGCCTGCGGTGATCGTGGACGGTGCGCTCGGCGAGCGTCGTCGCCTCTCCCGTCGCGGACAGCCGGACCACTCCGGTCACCACCGTCTCGGTGGCGGTGTCGATCACCAGCACCACGGACTCACCCGTCATTGCTCACCCACTCCCACACGGCGTGCCGCGTCTCGGAATCGTCGTCGCGGCGCAGTCGCACCAGCAGATGTTCGTCGGTCAGTCGTTCGGCGACGCCCTCGCCCCACTCCACGACGACCACGCTGTCGGCCAGATCGGTGTCGAGGTCGAGCGCGTCCAGATCGTCGAGGGTGGCGTGCCCGTTCGCATCGGCCAGCCGATAGGCGTCGACATGGATCATGCCTGGACGCCCGTCGCCGCCGGACGGGTGCTGGCGGGCGATGATGAACGTCGGCGACGACACGCGCCCGGTGACGCCGAGACCCGCCCCGATGCCGCGCGTCAACGCGGTCTTGCCCGCACCGAGCGGACCGTCGAGGATCACCAGATCACCGGCGCGCAGATCGGCTGCGAGTTCACGACCGAGGGTCTCGGTGTCGACGGTGTCCGGAAGCTCTCGGCTTCCGCCTGATCGGTCAGTCATCGCTGTCTTCCTCGGAGTCGCCGCGTACCGCGACGTAGGCGGGCATCACCGGGCGGCCGAGCGCCAACCGCGACCGGGACACCAGATCGTCGATGGCGTCGTCCACCAGTTCGGGCGCCTCCATCGGCAGCATGTGGCCGCAGCCCTCCCCCACGACGAGCCGCGAGTCGTCGCCGAGCTCGGCGTACATCCGCAGCGAGTTCGGGAGCGGGGTCAGGCGGTCGTCGTCTCCGCACGCGACGACCGTCGGGACCTGGGCCAGGACCGGCAGCGCCGTCGATTCGTCGTGGCTCTCGAGAACTTTCAGAAAGTTGACCATGGTCGCGATATGCGTGTTCTGGATCATCTTCTCCACTGCGCGCCCGGCGGCCGGGCTGTTGTACCCCGGCCCGAAGCTCGCGGCCACCAGGACCGGCTCGACGATGCGTCGGGTCACTCCGCGCCCAGCCTGGACCGCACGCGGAATGTAGCGGACCGAGGCGGTCAACGCGTCGACGATCGGGTTGTTCAATCCCTCGCCGAGTCCGGCCTCGGTGATGCCGCGCGCCGCCGTGGACACGAGCGCGACGCCCGCGATGCGGCCGCGGTGCCCGAACAGCTTCGGGTGGCGGCGGGCCAGGGACATGATCGACATGCCGCCCATCGAGTGACCGACCAGGACGACGGGACCCGTGGGTGCGACGGCGCGGATCACCGCATCGAGGTCGTCGCCGAGTTGGGCCATCGTGGAGCTGCGTGCCGACGCCCGGTCGCTCGCACCGTGTCCTCGCTGGTCGAAGAACACCATCTTGATGCGCCGATCGGACCACCGCTGCGCGAGGTGGTAGCGCTGGAAGTGCCAGGACGCCATCCGCAGGGTGAAGCCGTGGACGAAGACCACGGTGAGTTCCGGGGTGCTCTGGCGTCCCCACGGCTGTCCGTCGCGGTCCGCGGCCGGACCGGTGACCACCGAGCGTACGGCGAGCGCGACGCCGTCGTCGACGGTCACGGTGGACGCCTCGTCGCGGTAGATCGAGGTGAAGTCGACGTCGCGGTGCGGATCACCGACCGGCGCCTTGCGTGTCCGGCGGCGGCGCATCGCCCCGCCCGCGACGTCCCTGCCCAGGACGCCGACCTGGGCGAGCCCCGATCGCCACGCTGGTCGTCTCTGTCGATCAGTCATCGTTCTCCCCCTGCGATGGTCCCCCGACATAACAGCGCTGCGGGCGTGACCCGATGCGCGAGATGATCTCGTAGTCGATGGTGCCGATCTGATCGGCCCAGTCGGTGGCGGTGGGGACACGGTCTCCGTCCGCGGCCGAGGACGGACCGAACAGCACCGCGCGGTCGCCTTCCCGCACCCCGCCGCCGTCGGGCCCCAGGTCGACGACCAGCTGGTCCATGCAGATGCGGCCGACGCTCGGAAACAGTCGGTCGCCGATGTGGACCTGCAGCCGCCCGGACAGTTGCCGTGGAACGCCGTCGGCATAGCCCGCCGGGATCACGCCGAGCACGGTGTCGGCGGGCGCGTGCCAGGTGTGGTTGTAGGAGACGCCCTGTCCGGCGTCGGCCTTCTTGACAAGCGCGACCTGCGTCTCCAGGGTCATCGCCGGGATCAGTCCGAAGTCGCCGCGGGACGGGACCGGCGAATAGCCGTACAGCGCCAGACCGGGGCGGACCGCGTCCCGCGACAGGTCCGGGCGGGTCAGTGCCGCGGGCGAGTTGGACATGTGGACCACGCGCGGCGTCGCACCGCGTCGGGCCAGGTCGGCGACGGCGTCGTCGAGCCGCTGCGCCTGCAGGTCATTGTGCGGGTCGTCGGGCTCGTCGCCGAAGGCGAGGTGACACATGACGCCGTGGAGCCGCACGGACTCCTCGGCCACGGCGGCGGCGAGTTGTGCCGCGGCGGTCTCCCACTCCTCGCGCGCGATGCCGCTGCGCGCGAGACCGGTGTCGACCTTGACGGTGACGGTCGCCGTGGTGCCCGCGGCGCGAGCCGCGTCGATCACGGCGGTCAGCTGACGCGGCGAGCTGACCGCGACGTCGATGCCGTCGGCGACGGCGCCCGCGTAGTCGGAGTCGGGCCGGTGCAGCCAGGCCGTGATGTGCGCGTCGATGCCGCCCGCCCGCAGTTCGCGCGCCTCCCGGATGCTCGCGGTGCCGAGCGCCTGCGCCCCCGCGGCCAGGACTGTGCGAGCGACCGGCAGGGCCCCGTGGCCGTAGCCGTCGGCTTTGACCACGGCGATCACCTCGGCGCCCGAGCGCGCGCGGAGGACTCCCACGTTGTGCGCGATGGCGTCGAGGTCGACGGTGGCTATCAGGTTGGCGATGGTCATCGCGCTCTATTGTCGCAAATGCAGGAGCGCGCGCAGCGCGGGTGCGACGGCGGCCGCGAGGTCGGACGCTCCGATCGGGGCGCCGCCGCTGGCCGTCGCCGCGGCGCGGGCGTGGAGCCGGGCGGCCATGGTCCCGGCGACGCGCGGCTCGATGTCCGCCGCGAGGAGCGCTCCGGCGATGCCGGAGAGGACGTCGCCCGACCCCGCGGTGGCGGCCCACGACGATTCCGCGTCGGTGCCCCACGCGGTGCCGTCGGCGTCGACGACGAGCGTCGTACGGCCTTTGAGCAGCACCGTCGCGTTCAGATCGGCGGCCAGCACGCGTACCGCGGCGAGCCGGTCGGTCTCGAGTAGGCCCGCGGCGGCGCTGCCCGCGGCGGTCGCCAGACGCGCGAACTCGCCCGCGTGCGGGGTCAGCAGGGTGGGTCGTTCGCGGGCACGCAGGTCCGCGCGCAGATCGTCGTTCGCCGCGAGGACGGTCAGGGCGTCGGCGTCGATCAGGACGGCGACGTCGTCGGCGAGGACTTGCCGGAGAAGGTCGGCAGAATCACGTCCGGTGCCGTATCCGGGGCCGATCACCCAGGCCTGCACTCGGCCGGCGGCGGCGAGGTCGGTCACGGCGACGGTCTCGGGACGATGCGCGACCACCTGCGGCGCGGCGGGGCCCACATAGCGAGTCATTCCGGAGGTGGCGGCGATCGCGGCGGTCGTCGCCAGAATCGCGGCACCGGGGTAGGCCGTCGATCCGGCGATCACCCCCACCACGCCCTGGGTGTACTTGTCGTCGCGTGGGCCGGGGAGCGGCCACCGCGCGGCGACCTCGGCGTCCGTCGGCGACTCGACGGCCGGCGTCGGAACCGGAATCCCGATGTCGGCGACGGTGATCGCACCGCACGAGGACGCCGCGAGCAGATGGGCGAGGCGTCGCAGGGAGAAGGTGACGGTCGCGTCGGCGTGCACCGACGGATCGTGGACGATGCCGGTGTCCGGGTCGATGCCCGACGGCAGATCGACGGCGACCACGGGTGTGTCTCCGAGCGCGGCCATGATCGAGGCGGCGGGCTCGCGGAGCGGTCCGCGTCCGCCGAGTCCGACGATCGCGTCGACGACGAGGTCGGCGCCGTCCACGGTGTCGACGAGCGTGCCGCCCGCGGCGCGGAAGTCCGCCAGCGCGGCCGCGTGGACGCGGTCCGGGGCGGTCAGTACCGCGCGGACCCGGACGCCCCGCCGTCGCAGGTGACGGGCGGCGTAGAGGGCGTCACCGCCGTTGTCGCCCGCACCCACCACCAGGACCACGGTGGCTCCGTAGACGCCGCCGCGCACGGCCAGCTCGGCCGCGACGACGTGCGCCACGGCGTGCGCCGCGCGCGCCATGAGCACACCGTCGGTCAGCAAGTGTCCCGTGGCGCGTTCGGCGTCCCGGATCGCGTCCGCCGTGTGGAATCCGATCACGAGCGCCGACTCCCCTACTCGACCGTGACCGACTTCGCGAGGTTGCGCGGCTTGTCGACGTCGTAGCCGCGCGACTGGGCGACGGTGGCCGCGAAGACCTGCAACGGGACCGTGGACACCAGCGGCTGCAGCAGGGTCGGCGTCGCCGGAATCGGAATCAGGTGATCGGCGACGGCGGCCGCGGCCTCGTCGTCGGGTTCGGCGATCACGATGGTGGCGGCACCGCGCGCTTGGATCTCGCGGATGTTGCTGACCATCTTCGAGTGGAGCAGGGCGCGACCGGTGGGCGACGGCATCACGACGATGACCGGCAGTCCGTCTTCGATAAGGGCGATCGGGCCGTGCTTGAGTTCGCCCGCGGCGAAGCCCTCGGCATGGATGTACGCGAGTTCCTTGAGCTTGAGCGCCCCCTCGAGCGCCACGGGGTAGCCGACGTGGCGTCCCAGGAACAGGACGGTGTCGCTGGAGGCGAACGAACGAGCCAGCTCGCGGACCGGCTCCATCTGCTCGAGGACCTTCGCGACGGCGGCCGGGGTCTCCTCGAGTGCCTCGAACTCCCGGACCACCTCGTCCTGGTATTTGGTGCCGACGGCCTGGGCGAGTGCCAGACCCACCATGTAGGCGGCGGCGATCTGCGCGAGGAAGCACTTGGTGGACGCGACGCCGATCTCCGGACCGGCGTGCGTGTAGAGCACCGCGTCGGATTCACGGGGGATCTGCGCGCCGTTGGTGTTACAGATCGCCAGGACGCGGGCCTTCTGGTCTTTGGCGTGGCGGACCGCTTCGAGGGTGTCGGCCGTCTCGCCCGACTGGCTGATCGCCACCACCAGCGTCGACCGGTCGAGCACCGGGTCGCGGTAGCGGAACTCACTGGCCAGCTCCACCTCCACGGGCAGGCGGGTCCAGTGCTCGATGGCGTACTTGGCGATCAGACCCGCATGGTACGCGGTACCGCAGGCCACGACGAAGACCTTGTCGACGTCGCGCAGGTCCTGGTCGGACAGGCGCTGCTCGTCGAGAACGATCCGGCCGTCGTGCAGGTGGCCCGACAGGGTGCTCGCCAGCGCCTCCGGCTGCTCGGCGATCTCCTTGAGCATGAAGTAGTCGTAGCCGCCCTTCTCCGCGGCCGCGAGGTCCCAATCGATGTGGAACGGGGTACCGCCGGTTGGCTCGCCGTCGAAGTCGGTGATCGTGTAGCCGTCGGCGGTGATGACCACGACCTCGTCCTGACCGAGTTCCACCGCGTCGCGGGTGTGCTCGATGAACGCGGTGACGTCGGAGGCGACGAACATCTCGCCGTCGCCGACACCGACGACGAGCGGTGTGGAGCGTCGCGCGGCGACGATCGTGTCCGGGTGGTCGGCATGCGTGAACACCAGGGTGAAGGCGCCTTCGAGGCGACGCAGCGTCGTATAGGCGCTGGCCACGAAGTCGCCCGCGTGCTCACCGGAGGTGTACTCGCGCTCGAGGAGGTGGACGGCGGTCTCGGTGTCGGTGTCGGAGGCGAAGTCAACGCCCGCGTTCTCCAACTCCGTGCGCAGCGGCGAGTAGTTCTCGATGATGCCGTTGTGCACGACGGCCAGCCGACCGTCCACACTCACATGCGGGTGCGCGTTCCGGTCGGTCGGCTGACCGTGCGTGGCCCACCGCGTGTGTCCCATGCCGGTGCTGCCGCGCAGCGTGTCGGCGCCGACCTCGGCGATCTGCTTGTCGAGGTTCTCCAGACGCCCGGCCTTCTTCTCCACCGCCAGTCCCCCGGCGCCGTCGAGAATGGCCACACCGGCGGAGTCGTACCCCCGGTACTCCATCCGCCGCAGGGCGTCGACGACGATGTCCAACGCGGGACGCGAGCCCACGTATCCAACGATTCCGCACATAGTCAGAAATCGTACCGGTAGGGAGCGTCACGCCTTGGGCGGCTTGGCTCCCAGCAAGAGTGACAGGTGATCGAGCGCCGCGGGGTCGGCGTCGTCCACCGAGGTCGCGATCGCATCGGCCATCGTCGACTCCGGGTCGGCGAACGCCGCGTAGCGTTCGTCACCGGTGAGTGCGTGCAGGAGATATCCGGTGAGCTGAGCACGGACCGCCTTGTGCGTGGCCTTGTCGGCGCCGTTGATGCCGAGGAGCGCCTTGGGTCCGAACTTCTCCAGCAGGCCGCGATCGTCGGCGTCGTCGACGGTGCGCAACACCACGTCGCCGCCGAGCTCGGCAGCGAGCACCAGGGCATTGCCGGTCATCGAGTCGAGTTCGCCGGGAGCCGACAAGACCAGCGACGGCGCGCTGACCGTCGCCGCGGCGGGCAGCAGGTCCGCGGTGGTCGGCGACGGGAACACCGCGGCGAGAGCGCGCAGTTCGATCGGCGGTCGGCCCAGCAGCGTCGACTTCGACGCCGCCCGTACGGCCGCTGCCGCGCCGAACCCGTGACCGGCGACGCCGACCTGCTTGGGATCGACGCTGACCGTCCCGTCGCCCAGCTGGACGCTCTGCAGGACGGTGACCGCCGCCCGGAGATCGGTGGCGAGGTCGACGTCGGAGGCGAAGACGCCCGTCTGGCCGTCGGGCACCGCGACGACGATCCCCCACGAAGCGAGATGGAACACCAGGTCTCGGTAGCGCGGACTTCCGGCGAGCCAGTCGTGTGCGAAGGCGACGGCGGGAAGGCGACGACCGTCACGCGGTGCGAAGATCTGTCCGCTCATCCCGACGATGCCGAGATCACCGCGGTCCACCTTGTGCGGTCCACGACGGGCGAGTTCTGTCATCAGCTTGTCGGGCGGCGGCGCCACCACTTTCTTCCCGAACACGCCTCCACCCTATCCCGCGGCGGTCCGCTCGCCGGCCGACGCGCCTGGATCGATGAATCGCCGCGGCCGGTCACCGTCGGTGCCGACGCCCGGCCGCGGGCGCGCGGAGCGGCGGCAACAGAGCGTCGTCAGCGGCGGCCACGACGATCCGTGGCTTCGAGACCGCCTGTTCGCGGCGCAGGAGATAGCGGCGTTCGGCCTCGTCGAACTCGTCCGCGGCCCCGGCGGCGATCCTCGTGATCGGATCGGCGCTCATCGCAGACCCGCCAGCACGAGTTCCCCGGCGGACGCGGCGCCGTCGACCGCTTCCCGCGCCAACGCGACCAGCGCGCGACTCGCGGTGCGGCCGACCGAGTCGGCGTATTCGATGCGTGCCACCAACTCCGCGCGGACGTCGTCGTCGGCCACGGCGCCCGCGGACACCGCCGCGGGCAGCGCGTCGACGTCGACGCCGCCCAGAACCGGGTCGCAGACCGCCGCCATCGCGCGCCGGTACCGGACCAGGACGTCGTCCGCCGCCGTCGCCGCGGACTCCAGTGCGATCGCGGTGGTCGCGATGTCTGCGACCACCGCGTCGAGGTCGGCCGTCGCCGAGCTCAGCACTTCTGCCGCGGTGTCGCCCGCGCGCCCCGACCAGAGGTCCCCGAATGCGGACGACTCCGCCCATGCCGGGTCGCCGAGACGATCGGCCACCGCGCGCACCCGTTCGGCGTCCGAGGCGAGCGCTGCGGTGTCGAACGCCTGCACGTCGACGTGAGCCCGACGTACCGTGTGGTCGTCGAACGAGATCAGCCCCAGCCGCGCACCCACGTCGAGGATCGCGATGAAGTCGTCGATCATCTCCGCAGTCCGATCAGCCGGGTGGACGCCTCCGCGTCGGCAGCGGTCAGCACCGCCGACTGGCGTCTGACGTCACCGGTCGCACCGTCGAGTCCGGACACCGCCCGTTCGAGGCGGGCCGACAGGTCGGTCAGCCGCGGCTCCAGACCGGTCGGTCGACCGTCTCGCCACCAGGCGCCGAATCCGCTGCCGGCGAGCAGGGCGGCGCACTCGGCGGCGTCCGCCACCAGGGCCGCCCGCCGCGCCGTGTGGTCGATCAATCCGTCCGCATCCACATGGACGTCCGATGTCTGCTCCATACCTGTTAGACGCACCGGATCGTCATCGGGTTCCACGACACACCGGGCGCGGAGGAGCGGTTCGTCAGACGGCGGCCACGACCGCGGCGACGCGCTCGGCGATGCCGCGCGCGTCCTCGTGGGTACCGGCCTCGACCATGACGCGGACGAGCTGCTCGGTTCCGGAGGGGCGCAACAGGATTCGACCGGATCCGTCGAGTTCGGCCGCGGCGACCCGGACCGCGTCCTGCACGGCCTGGTCGACGGCGACCGCGTGCTTGTCGCTGACCGGGACGTTGATCAGTTCCTGCGGAAGCACGGTGACGACCGCCGCGAGATCGGCCAGTCGTGTGCCGGTCGACGCGACGCGGGCCGCCAGACGCAGACCGGTGAGGACGCCGTCGCCGGTGGTGCCCGCGCTCGGGATCACGATGTGACCCGACTGCTCGCCGCCCAGCGCGTACCCGCCGTTGCGGAGCTCTTCGAGGACGTACCGGTCGCCGACGCCGGTGACCTTGACCTCGATGCCCTTCTCACGCATCGCGAGGTGGAGACCGAGATTGCTCATCACGGTCGCGACCAGCACGTTGTCGACGAGTTCGCCGCGTTCGAGCATGTCCAGGGCGAGGATCGCCATGATCATGTCGCCGTCGACGACGGAGCCGGTGGAGTCGACCGCGAGGCAGCGGTCGGCGTCGCCGTCGTGCGCCAGACCGAGATCGGCTCCGTGCTCGAGGACGGCGGCCTGCAGCACGTCGAGGTGGGTGGACCCGCAGCCGTCGTTGATGTTCAGTCCGTCGGGGTCCGAATGGATCGCGATGACGGTGGCGCCTGCCGCCTGATAGGCGTGCGGGCCGACCGTCGATGCCGCGCCGTTGGCGCCGTCGACGACGATCGTCAGACCGTCCAACGAGCCGGGGACGGATGCGGCGAGGTGACGCAGATAGCGTTCCTCGGCGTCGGGTGCGTCGTGCAGACGGCCCACTCCGGCTCCGGTCGGGCGCAACTGCTCGACGTCCATCGCGGCCTCGATGGCGTCCTCGACCTCGTCGGCCAGCTTGTGGCCGCCCGCCGCGAAGAACTTGATGCCGTTGTCGGGCATGGGATTGTGCGATGCGGAGATCATGACGCCGAAGTCGGCGCCGTAGTCCGCGGTCAGGAATGCGACGGCCGGGGTCGGCACGACGCCGACCCGGATCGCGTCCGCACCGGCGGCGGCGATGCCGGCGCACAGCGCGGCCTCCAACAGCTCACCGGAGGCTCGGGGGTCTCGACCGACGACGACACGCGGTCGGACTCGGTCCGCATCGTCGCGTCGGGAGTTCGCATCTGCACCGAGAACAGAAACGGCGGCCGAGGCCAGGGCCAACGCGAACTCTGCGGTGAGTTCGTCGTTGGCCCGGCCCCGGACGCCGTCGGTGCCGAAAAGGCGTGCCACAGAAGCGATCAGCGCTTGCTGTACTGCGAAGCCTTGCGGGCCTTCTTCAGACCGTACTTCTTGCGCTCGACGGCACGCGCGTCACGGGTGAGGAAGCCTGCCTTCTTCAGGGCCGGACGGTCCTCGGGGCTGACCTCGATGAGGCCGCGGGCGATGGCCAGACGCAGGGCGCCTGCCTGTCCCGAGGGGCCGCCACCGACGAGACGAGCGTGGATGTCGAACGACTCTTCGCGCTCGACGGTCACCAGCGGGGCCTTGATGAGCTGCTGGTGGACCTTGTTCGGGAAGTAGTCTTCCAGAGTGCGGCCGTTGAGGGTGAACCCACCGTTGCCTGCCACGAGGCGGACGCGGACGACGGCCTCCTTGCGGCGACCGACGGTCTGCACCGGGTGGTCCAGGACGACCGGACCGCGCGACGGCGCGGCCTCGGCGTCGACGACCTCGGTCGACTCGGTGGTGTACGAACCGTCCTCCAGGACGACTTCTTCGTCGGCGACGACCTCGACGTTCTCGTTCTCGCTCACTGGGAAACCTGCTTGATCTCGAAGGGGACGGGCTGCTGGGCCGCGTGCGGGTGGTTCGGGCCTGCGTAGACCTTCAGCTTGGAGGCGATCTGATCGCCCAGCTTGTTCTTCGGCAGCATGCCCTTGACAGCCTTCTCGACGAGACGGTCGGGACGAGTCGCGAGGACCTCGCCGACGGTGCGCGACTTCAGACCGCCCGGGTGGCCCGAGTGGTGGTAGATGCGCTTGTCGTCGGCCTTGTTGCCGCTGATCGCGACCTTCTCGGCGTTGATGATGACGACGTAGTCGCCGCCGTCCACGTTGGGTGCGAAGGTCGGCTTGTGCTTGCCGCGGAGCAGGTTCGCGCTCTGCACGGCGAGGCGGCCGAGCACCACATCGGTGGCGTCGATGACATGCCACGTACGCGTGACGTCACCGGCCTTGGGGCTGTAAGTAGCCACAGTAGGTCCTCACTTGAAGTGTTCGTTGCTGGTCGGGCGGGTCGTGCGGAGTCGATTCCCGGCGACCAGTTGGGACCCGGGGACTCCTGCGGTGCACGCCGCCGAGGATTCAGAGTACGGGGCGGCGGGCGTGCCGGTCAAAACGACGTCACAGCGCCAGGCTCCACTCGACGTCGACCTCGTCGGCGACCTTCAACGCTCCCATCATGAGCGAGTACTGCTTGAGTCCGAAGTCGGCGTGCCGGATCCGCGTCGATCCGGTCGCCCGGTCGCCGTCACGAGTCACCCGGACACTGTGCTCGCGGGAGGCGCCGGCGATAGTCAGCGTCCCGTCGAAACGGTAGCCGTCGCCGTCGGGCGTCGCCGACGGAGCGGTGAACACGATCTCCGGATGCTTGTCGGCCTTGAGCGACTTCAGTGCGTTGGTACGGGCGACGAGCCGTTCGGGCGCGGTCATCGGGGTGAGTCCGCCCTCGCCGCCGCGTACCTCCAGGGATCCGACCGCGACGCGGACGGCGACCTGCGACGGCGCGTCGACATCGACGGTCGCGCTCCAGTCGGTGAAACCGATCGTGAGGCGGTGCCCGGTGCGCGCGGCCTTGCCGGTGACGCCGGTGCGCAGCGTCAGATCGCCGGTGTCCGGGCCGAAGATGGTGATCGCCATGCGGACCAGCCTATCGAACGCGATGAACCGCACCAGAAGGCTTGGACATCCTTGGAATCGCCAGACCGACCATCATGACGGGGATGCGAACCACCGACTTCTTCGCTCGCATCGCCGAAATCGTCGGCGCTGAGCCGCGATTGCGACGCTGTTCGTAACGCAGACGCACCGACGGGAGGTCTCACGTCACCGGCGAGTCCCTGAAGCTCCGCTAACCGGAACGATCGCGAAGGTGGAAATCCACCTCGTCGCCGGCATAGAGCGCGTCAATCGTCTCGCCGTATTTGTTCTGCACCACGGTGCGCCGGATCTTCAGGGTGGGGGTCAGCTCCCCACTCTCTACGGTCCAGGGATCGGCGAGCAAGGCGAATCTGCGAATGCGCTCGTGCCGGGCGAGCTGCGTGTTCGCAGACGCGACCAATGTGTCGAAGACTTCGTGGAGTCGATCGCTGGCGAGGACCTCGGCGGATGGACCACTAAGACCGAGGTCGGCACCGATTCGCTCCAGGTCCGGAACGATGAGCGCGACGTTGAAGGGACGCTGATCGCCGATGACGACAACCGATGACACCAGTGGGGATGCACTCGCCAATGCATCCTCGATCCGCGACGGCGACATGTTCTCACCGCCCGCGCTGATCATCAGTTCGCGTTTGCGCCCGACGATACGGAGCCGATCAGCGTCCCATTCTCCGAGGTCCCCCGAGTGAAACCATCCGTCGGCGTCGAAGGCGGCGGCGGTCGCAACGGGATCGTCGCGGTAGCCGGTCGCGAGGTGGGGGCCCCGGATTAGGACCTCGCCATCGTCGGCGAGGACGACCTCGGTACCGGGCAGTGCGCGTCCGACGGTCGTGAGGTGATGTTCTCCGGCGGCGCTGAATGTAGCGACTCCGGACGTCTCGCTGAGACCCCACAGGTCATGCAGGGGCATCCCGATGGCCGCGAAGAACAGGTGTGTGGAGCGCGGAAGGGGTGCCGAACCTGTGATGATCCATTCGGCCGCGTCGAGTCCGACGGACTTGCGCATCGGCAGGAACCAGTCGGTATCGCTTATCGCAACCTTGGTTGCCAGCTCGGGTGGGATCGGCAGTCTCGCCTCCCGCATCTCGATGGCCGTACACGCGTCGTCGACGGCGGTCCGGATCGTTTCCCGGAGGCCAGGTGGCTCCTCGTCAATCTCGTGCAGAAGCCGGAGGTGCAGTCGCTGCCAGATTCGTGGCACCGAGGTGTACAGCGTCGGCCTGATATCGGGTAGAGCGTCGAAGAGTGTGCGGTGGTCGGCGATCGTGGTGACCGATGAGCCCGATACAAGCGCGACGTAGTGACCGATGATGCGATCCACGATATGGGCGTGAGGAAGGTACGAGATCGTGCGTCCGGACGAGAGTGAAACGACGGAGCCGATGAAGCGGATCACGAACAGCAGTGACCGGTGGGACAGTTCGACGCCTTTGGGCGGCCCGGTGGTTCCGGAGGTGTAGATCAGAGTTGCGGGCGAATCCGGCGAGACGGTGGGCGGAGTGAATGGAGTCCGGGATCCCCGCTGCCGGAGTGCACTGAGGGTGGCCGGAGTGCCGTCGCCGGAGCCGCTCGGCTTGTCCAGCAGTTCCGACGGACCCACCTCGATGAAGGTGAGGGGATGCCTGTATTCCTCGAGGCGCAGTGCCGCCAGCAGTGCCGGCTCGCCGATCACCACTCCGGCGCGTGCGCGGCGCACCAGTTCGGCATTCTGAGGCGGGGCGGCGTTGATGTACAGCGAGAACGGCGTTGCACCGGCGATCAGCGACGCGGTGTCGATGAGCTGCCATTCTGGACGATTCCCCAGCAGGATCGCGACTGTCGACCCGGGTCCGATACCAAGCGATGATAGACCCGCGGCCAGATCGTCGGCGATGCACTGGTACTCGCGCCAGGTCAGATCGATCCGGCCGGCGCTGTCGCGGAGAGCGCGCGCGTCCGGTGTCGCCCGGACAGTGGAACGAAAGGTCGAAACCAGGGTGTCATCAGAATCCATGACGACGACGATAGGGGCCCGTCCGACGCTGCGAAACGGCCTCGGAGACCACCCCGCGGTAGACGGTGCGGCCACTGAATCCGACGGCCGATCGCGCCATTCTTGAAGCGTGGTCCACACCTCGCCGGCGCACGCGTGGACCATCAGTGCTCATTCCGCCCGCCGGTGCTCGTCCCAATGAACAGAACGGACAACCCTCCTCATGACTATCCGCGTGGACTACACAGATCTCTTCAGCGTCGAAGAAAAGCTCGTCTTGGTGACAGGTGGGACCAGTGGCATCGGCGCAATGATCGCTGAAGGCCTGTTCGCGCAGGGCGCGCAGGTGATCGTCGCCGGCCGCAAGACCGAGTCGCTTGAACGGGCACGCCGGTCGGGTCTGAAGACCGTACAGGTCGACCTCGCCCGAGACGGTGCTCCGCAGTCCTTGGCCGAGCACATCAATCGCGACTACGGACGCCTCGACGTCTTGATCAACAACGCGGGCACCACCTGGGGACGGCCGATCGCAGAATTTCCGGTATCTGGTTGGGACAAGGTCGTCGACCTCAACGTTCGAGTCCCTTTCCTGTTGACACAAGCACTGCTGCCAACGCTCACGAGGTCGGGAACCGCCGACAACCCGAGCCGAGTCATCATGATCGGCAGCATCGACGGCGGCCTCCGCGTGCCCGAGACGCCCTCGTACTCGTACTCGGCCAGCAAAGCGGCGGTGCACCAACTGACTCGGCATCTTGCGCGCGACCTCGGCGAGTCCAGAATCACCGTCAACGCCATCGCACCCGGACCGTTCGAGTCTCGGATGATGGACGCCGTCCTCGCCGCCGACGGCAATCGGATCGCCGCATTGTCACCGCTGGGCCGTATCGGTCGTCCCGAGGATGTCGTCGGTGCGGCTACCTATTTGGCAAGCAAGGCCGGTGCCTACCTGACCGGTGCGATCATCCCGGTCGACGGTGGAATCGCCACGACCGCCTGACAGCAGCTACCGAGGGGCGGAGTGATCGGCCAGCGGGACCAACTCGATGGCCACGCGCAGCAGCAGGTCTCCCGGGTCGAGTTCGATCTGCAGTCGCTCGGCGATCCGCTCCAGGCGTTTGATCACGGAATTGGTGTGAAGCCCCAGCGCTCGCGCAGTTCTGGTGGGGCTGCCCGACTCGCCGAACCAGACCCGCAGCGTGAGTATCAGGACGGGCTGGTCCAGCAGCGGTCCCACTCGCCTGGTCACGATCGATCTAGCCAAGTCGTCGGCATGAGAACCCATGGAAATCAGTGCCACGTCGTCGAAATGGATGAGACGCGGCTCTGGGCGGAAGGTAGTTGCCACACGCCACGCTTCGAGCGCCTCGCGATGGCTGGTGCGGAACCCGACTATTCCCGGGTGGGCGGCCCCGAATCCGGCCCTTACCCCGTTCGGAAGATCGTCGGAAAGCGAGCGAGTGTTCAACGACGGGGACTCCAGAGCCAGCCAGCCGTGGATCGTGTGATGGTCGATGGGAAGCTGCAGGAGTTGCCGCGCCCGCGTTGCGGCCTTCACGTGCGCCGCGGCCCGATCGAGCTCGGGGCCCGCCGGATCATCGGACCACAAGACAAATGCGACGTGGTAACCCTTGAACCCGTAGTTGAGGCGTTGCTGAGCGGCGGCCTCGTCGACGTCGTCGCTCAGTACGCGCCGTATCCACTCATGCAGGTCGGACACGGTGCGACGGCGCAGCAGTTCGATTTCGCGCAGATGGAGTGCGACTGCGGCGGTCATCGCCGCTCGCAGGTAGCGGTAGAGCCGATCCATGGCGATCTCCAGCGCATCTGCTCGCGTGGCGTCGTCGACGCGGGGCCGATCGTTGCGCAGTGAGTGGGCGAACATCCGAACCACCACATCGCCGGCGGTGTCGTAGGCGAGGACCAGTTCCGGAAGGTCGATTCCCGAGGTCGCCAGGTGCTTGGCCCAGCGCCTCGCCGGTGCCGCAAGCCGGACCTGGGGCCGCACGTCTCCGGTCTCGGCGACCTGGTAGAGGACCGGCAGGTGCGCAGTCAGGGCAGAGCGCAAGAGTGCGCGATCATCGTCGGTGCCGGCCACTAAGGGGGTAGTGCGAACGACCGCGGCGAACATCTCCTCGACGATCGTCTCGCTCTCTCGCTCAAGCCAATCGAGGAAGATCTGCAAACCGGTCAACGCTCGAGCTTCGTCTTGCCGATCCATCATTCGATGCTAGTCCTCACTTCCTCACCGCCAGGCACGTCGTGACTGCTGCGCCGATCCTCATTTCCGGGCTGCCGCTGGCCACGCGCGTTGCTGTTCGCCACGGCGAATACGCTTCGCCTCGCCACGATCACCGCGGGCGAGTCGGAGCTAGGACCAGTCCCAGTCCCATTCACCGCCCACACGTTTCACGATCGGTTTGAGGATCCGGTCCTCGTACACGTGGAAGCTGTCGTAACCGTCGAGGGGGCTCGCGTTCAGTACGGCAGCAGCCATTTCGGGCGGTATCTGGTCTCGTTCGACTCCGGCGGCGCTGAGCTGGCGCTCCAGATGGTTGCGGAACAAGTGGGTCACAGGCGGGAGTAGTTTGTTGCTGGGGTGCCGCATGGCCTCATCGAGGCCGATGAATTCGACGCCGATGTCGGCGAACCGATCCAGAATGGCTCCGAGCATGTCGCTGGCGATGGGCGTCGAGTGGATCAGCCAAATGCAGGGTACGTTCGTGCTCCATAGTTCTCGTGCAGCGCGAACGTGACTGCGCAGGTGGAATTCGGCAGCGTCGACATAACTCTGGCGCAACATGGCGAGGGCCTCACCGTCGCGATTGACCTTCGCACGGTAGTACGGAGCGATCCAGGCGAAGTCGCCGAACCACGCGGTGATCGGCGCGACCGTATAGCCGGCGTCGCGGAGGTGGTCCTCGACCATTCCGCGCTTGTACTCGGATCTACCGGTCATATCCATCGCGTACCGGAAGTACCGCGTCGGAGCGCGGTCGAGCAAGTCTCCCAGGTGTTCTTCGGCAGTATCGATGTCGTCGACGTATTGCTTGCCGCTCACCCAATTCAACGAAGCGTGATGATGCGTGTGATTCCCGATGTGGTGGCCCGAATCGGTCCACAGCTCAAGGGTCTCTCGCAGTTGTGGGGACGCGACGACGGGATGGGTGTGCGGGAATCCGTAGCAGCCTGAGATGTTGCGCTCGCCGAGTGCGTCCACCATCGATGACACGATTCTCTGGGATGTGTACCCCGTAGGAAGCGGAGACCCTTCCCACAAGATGAGTTCGTCGACGGTGACGGCGACCCGAATGGGCTCTGTAGCGCAGAATTGAGACATTGCGTGGTCCTTTTACAATGGGTGAACTTGAGTCGGGCCCGCGTTGCGGCCGGATAACGTCATACCCCGACCTGAACGTGGCGTGACTCACAGTAGGTTGTCGAACGAGACAACGTGAGATGCGCTTACTCCACCCAGAGGTGGCGTTAGCCACCACCAGTCGGACTCGCCCGATACGTTTCGCCGACCTACTAGGTCGCGCCAACCACCGCCCGAGTCAAGCCGTCCGCCAGAGACAGCGACGAAACACTCACCGAGACCATCGACCGTAAGGGCAACACCGACGATCTGATGTTCATGGCCGTCCGCGGTGAAAGCCGACAGGTGCACCTGCCCGTACTGACCGAGCCCTCACATCGTCTATCGCAGCGACTCCAGTTCCACTCGACATCGACGGTCGCGCTCCAATCGGTGAAACCGATCGTGAGGCGGCGACCGGTGCGCGCGGCCTTCCCGTGACGCCGGTGCGCAGCGTCAGGTCGCCGGTGTCCGGGTCGAAGACGGTGATCGCCCATGCGGCCTGCCTACGGACTCCGCCGTGCCCGCACCGAGCCGACGGCGGCCGAGCACACCGCGTGGATCGTCTCGTCGCCGCTCCCCCGTTGGCAGCCGACACTGGTCTGCACACCGCTCTCGACGGCGACGTACCAGGCGATCGGCGGACCCGAGGCGGGAGTCTCGCGGTAGGAGATGACACGGCGGCCGCCGAACACGGTGTCGGGTGCGAATTCGAGGATGCCGATGTCGCCGCGTTGGAGAAGGCGGTTGGCCAGGCTCTCGGACACCGAGTCGCGGTCCGAGCCCGGGCGCAGCGGGGTCACGACCACGATCAGGCGACCGCCGTCGGCGGGGTCGGCGAACACGGCGCGGACCCCCGAACCGTCATCGGGTCGGTCGTCGGCGAGGTCGGAGCGGCGCCAGTCCGCGGGCACGGCGACGACGACGTCGCCCACCGCGTGTTCGGTGGTCGCCGATTCGGCGGGCGAGGATCCCGGGCGTACCAGGGCGAGGCCGACGGCGAGGAGCGCGCAGAGCGCCGCGCCGACGGCCAGGGGCGTCTTCGACCGGGGCGACGGAGCGGGCGGCGGCCCGACCGCGGCCTCGATCGACTCCCGCATCGACGGTTCCCGACCGCCGTGGCGTGCCACGAGAGCGCGGTCGGCGCGGAGCACACCGGTTGTCGCGGCCGGAATCGTCCGCATCGCCGCGTCGATCGACTCCTCGTCGGGGCCGTCGACGACGACGAGGTCGACGGCCGCGATCATCGCCGCCCAGTCCGAATCCGCCGCGACCTCGTCGGGCGCTGTGACCAGTCCTGCGGTGATCGCCCAGTCGCCGTCGCACAGGACCAGCAGATGCGCCGACCAGTAGCGTCCGACGGCGGGCAGGAGCGCGGTCTCGATCACCGCGCAGCGCGTGGCCGTCGCATCGGTGTGGCTGCGCGCCACGGCGATCGCCCGCGGCACCACGTCGGCACCGTCGAGCCTGCGTCGGAGTTCGGCGATGCGTCGTGAGCCCCAGACGGTCGGACACGTGGTCTCGCCGTTCGCGACCGACACCGTGATCGACCACGCCGGGTCGTCGATGTGTTCGAGCAGCTCGGCCACCGCCTGGTCGTGCTCTCCGTAGGCGAGGTCGACGACGCCGGTCATCGCCCGACCTCGCCGTCGGGCGCGACGATCTGGACGATGTCGGCGGCCCGGCTGCGCGAGACGTATTCGCCGCGCCCCACGCCGAACCGCTGCATCCGGTGTCGGCCGACCACATATCCCTCGTCGGGATCGCCGGACATCAGGAACACGTCGCACGACAGGTCGCGCATCCGTGCGATGAACGGATCGAACAGCGCCCGTCCGACACCGCCGGAACGTCGCGCCAGGATCACCCGGAGTCCGATGTCGCGGGCGTGACCGAGCAGATCCGTCAGTGGCGCGAGAGGATTCCCGGCGGGACCGGCGACGAGATCGTAGTCGTCGATCACCAGATACACGTCGGGGCCGGTCCACCACGTGTGATCGGCGAGCGCCTCTGGAGTCGCGTCGTCGGCGGGCAGCCGCCCGGCGAGGACTTCGGCGAGCTCGGTCGCCATGGGGGCCGCGGTCCGCGCCGACGTCGCGTATCCGGCCAGGTGATCGCCGGGCACCGCACCCAGCAGGGTGCGCCGGAAGTCCACCAGGATCACCTTGACGCGGTCCGGCGGACCGGATGCGACGAGCCCCTCGACCAGCACGCGCAGCGTATGCGTCTTCCCCGCCTCGGCATCGCCGAACACCAGCAGGTGAGATTCGCGGCCGAAGTCGACGATGTACGGCTCCAGCGCGGCCTCGGACAGTCCGATCACCGTCTGCCCGACGTCGACGGCGACCGGATGGGCGGCGAGGTCTGCCGCCGACAGGTACGAGGTGAGCGTCCGGACCGCGGGCGCATGCAGACCGGGGTGCCGTGCGGCGACGGCGTCGATCAGGGTCTGCGTCGACCCGTCGACGGTCGGCACGGCGACGAGCTGGTGCAGGCCGTCGGCGGTGATGCCGCGGCCCGGCCGGTCGGCGGGGACCCTGACTGCGGCGCGTCGGTCCATCTCGGAGTCGAGTGCGTCGCCGAGCCGCAGCTCGATGCGGGTGCCGAGCAGATCCTTGACGGCCGGGCGGATGTCGGCCCATCGGCCGGCCGCGACGACGACGTGCACCCCGTACGACAGACCCTGCGCGACGACGTCGGCGATCTGTTGTTCGAGGTCCTCGAACTCGCTGCGGAGCACGGCGAAGCCGTCGATCACCAGGAAGACGTCCCCGTAACCGTCGTCCCCGTAACCATCGTCGGCGTACCCGTCGGCGGCGGCCTCGCGGGCGGCGAGCACCCCGGTCACGTCGGCGACGGTGCGGCGCACGGCGTCGGGTCGGGTACGGGGTGCGACGGCGCCGACGTGCGGCAGTCCGGCGATCGCGGCCAGTCCCCCGCCGCCGAAGTCCAGGCAGTAGAAGCTCGTCCGGTCCGGGCCGTGCCCCAGGGCGAGCGAGGAGATCAGGGTGCACAGCGCGGTGGTCTTCCCCGATCGCGGGCCGCCGACGATCGCCGCGTGCCCGGCCGATCCGGACAGGTCCACACGCAGCGGCTCGCGACGCTGGTCGTACGGCCGGTCGACGACGCCGATCACCGCGCACAGCGCCCCGGCGCCCGCGCCGGTCTCAGCGATCACCGCGTCGAGGCCGATCGAGTGCTCCAGCGGCGGCAGCCAGACCGGATGCGGCGACGCCCCGTGACCGGCGATGCGACCGACGAGGGTGGTCAGCACGGTCGGCCCCATCGCATCCGCCTCGGGCTCCGGCTCGTCGTCGACGGGCAGGTCGACCACGGTGTCGGCGCGCAGGACGGTCACGATGCCGCCGGTCGAACCGGCGCTCGAACTCGACTCGTGCGGCGGCGCGTACGGCGCCGACACGAACGACGATCGGAATCGGATCGGCGTCGACGAATCGCATTTGAGGTAGCCCGCACCGGGTTCGCTCGGCAGGTGATATGCGTCCGGCACCCCGAGGACGGTGCGGGACTCGTTGGCGGAGAAGGTCTTCAGACCGATGCGGTAGGACAGGTGACTGTCGAGCCCGCGCAGGCGCCCCTCTTCGAGACGCTGCGAGGCGAGCAGCAGATGGATGTGCAGTGAGCGACCGAGGCGACCGATCGCGACGAACAGATCGGCGAAGTCGGGTTTCTGCGCGAGGAGTTCGGAGAACTCGTCCACCACGACGAGCAGTGCGGGCAGGGGCTTGAGGTCGGCGCCTGCCGCGCGGGCCCGCTCGTAGTCGGTCACATTGGCGAAGTTCCCCGCGGCGCGCAGCAGTTCCTGCCTGCGATGCAGCTCCCCCGACAGGGCGTCCGCCATGCGGTCGACCATCTCCAGCTCGGATTCGAGGTTGGTGATCACCGCGGCGACATGGTTCGACTCGAGGCCGAGAAACGTTGCGCCGCCTTTGAAGTCGACCAACACCAGGTTGAGTTCGTCGGGCGAGTGCGTGGCGATCAGACCCAGGACCAGCGTCCTCAACAGCTCCGACTTCCCGGACCCCGTCGCGCCGACGCACAGCCCGTGCGGCCCCATACCGCCGTGAGCGCTCTCCTTGAGGTCGAGCAGCACCGGATCGCCGGACGCCGTGTACCCGATGGGCACACGCAGACGATCGGGGCCGCGGCGTCCGGTCCACTGCGCCGCCGGTTCGAACGCGCCGACGTCCCGGACACCGAGCAGTCCGCCGATCCCCGGATCGGAGGCGGTCAGCGACACGTCGAGGTCGGCCAGCGAACCGAACGACGCGGGCCGGTACCGCGCCAGGCGTCGGGCGATCGCCTCGGCGTCGGCGAGCGCACACCGGTCGGCGACGGCGAACTCCTCGGTTCCCGCCTCCGTGCGCGCCGACAACGCGGTGCCGTCGACGATCAGCGACAGGCCGCGCCTGGTGGCCAACGAGTCGGCCGTCGCACCGAGTTCGAGGACGGTCACACCGTCGAGACCTGCGCCGACGGCCAGTTCCTCCTCGCCGGTCACCTCGCCGTCGCCGAGAAGGAGCACCAGATGGCGCAGACCGGGCGACGGTTCGGTCCGCGAGAAGCGCCCCCGGTCCGCGAGGTGTTCGGCGAGATCGTCCTCGGCGGCGCCCAGCGAGCGATAGAACATGCGGGTCGGCCCGAGACCGTCCACGCGATCGGGATGCCCGACGTGCGGCAGCCATTTGAGCCAGTCCCACTCCGGTGCGACCGGATCGGCCGCGACGACGGCGATCCCGAGGTGGTCCGGTCCGTGCTGCACGGCGAGCCGGGTCAGTATCGCGCGGACCAGCGCGTGGACGTCGTCGTGCGGCCCGGACAGGCTGACCGCGGGGAATCCGCGCAGTGCGACGGCCGTCGGCAGGTTCGCGACCGCGGCACGCGCCTGGACGAATCGTCGCAAGGCCACCGCGGACACGGGTTCGACGGCCTCGACGGGCGGTGTCTCCGGTGAACGCAGATCGCCGGCGAGACGATGCGTGCCGAGGCCGACGCGGACGTCGCCGAAGTCGTCGTCCGCCGGTCGGCGCTCCCACATGCGGTCGGTGCCGATCAACGAGGCGATCGCGCGCGGATCGGGATGATCGTGTTCGGCGTCGGCCCGTTGGGTCGCCGCCACCTCGTCGGCCGTCTCTCGCAACTGCGCGAGGTGCCGGAGGTAGTCCTTGCGGTCCTCGTTGATCTCCGCGGCACGCGCCGGACCGCCGCGCCCACCCGAGGCGACCATGCCGACCATCGACATCACCATCATCAGCGGAAACATCAGGAACAGCGGATTGGCGAACGCCGAGCGGCCTCCGGTGATCGCCATCATGGCGATCATGCCGACCACGGCGACGACCATAACCGCAGGCAGAAGACGTAACAGCATGTTCTGTGGGACACCGCGCGAGAGTTCCGGCGGCGCCGCGACGGTCAGATCGCCCGGCGGCGGGACACTACGCATCGGCCGCGGTCGGCGGCGATGTCCGATGGTCGGCGACCACGCGGGCCTCGCCCACCCGTCCGAAACACCCTCAGTGCTCATGATTCCCCCGAATCCCCCACTGTGCGGCGACGACCTGTGGTTAAGTTCGACGCCAGGTCGCCTTGCGGCGATATGTCGGTTCTACACCGAACCTCGGGGGAGGGTCTGTCGAATGACCGTTGTGACTGGATCAGTACGGATCTCGGTCGTCGGGGGACGATCGCAGGTCGATGTGGCGGTGCCCGCGGATCTGCCGCTGGCCGCGCTGCTACCCGATGTGCTCGCCTTGCTGCACGTCGACGACGCCGACCGATGTTGGACGCTCGCCCGCATCGGCGACGGTCCGCTGGCCACCGCGCAGACCCTGGCCGACGCCGACGTGCACGACGGCGATCTGCTGATCCTCACCGACGACCCGCCCGCGTCGCCGGGCGCCGCGGTCGACGACGTCGCCGCCGGTGTCGCCGCGCTGACCCGCCAGACACGCCGCGAGTGGACCGCGGAGTCGGCGCGGTGGGCGGCCTACGCGGCGGCCGTGACGGCCTCCGTCGTCTCGGCCGCGGCGGGCGTGCGGGCCGCGTGTTCAGGCAGTGCGACGGCAGCCGCGGCGTTCACCGGCGCCGTCGCCCTCACACTGATCGTGGCCGCACTCGCCGGTCGTCGCCTGACGGTGGACCCGCGCACCTGCGCCGCCCTCTCGATCTGCGCCTGCGTCTTCGGCGCGGCCGCCGCCGTAGCCGCCGCCGGCCCGTCGACGTCTGCGCGGATCGCGCTCGCCGGAGTGGCCGCCGGGACGATCGCGGTCGTCGGCTGTCGCGGCACCGGGACCGCTCCCGCCGCGCACACCGCCGTCGCGACGGCTGGTGCGGCCACAGCGGCGATCGGCGCTCTCGCCGCCGTGTGGCACGCGCCCGCATCGTCGATCGCCGCGGTCGCCGTCGCGGTCGGCGTGGTGATCCTCGCGCTCGCGGGTCGCGGATCGATCGCGCTGGCGCGGCTCCCGCTTCCGCCGGTTCCGGTGGCCGCACCCCCTACCGACGATCCGGCCGCTCGGCGGTCGACGGTCGACGGGGTGGATGCGCTCGGACCGATGCCGCCGGACCCGTTGGGCGCGCTCGCCGACCTCGCGCTCGCCGACTCCGAGGTCCTCGCCCGACGGACCGCGGCGGCGTCGTCGTTTCTGACCGGGATACTCGGCGGCGCAACCGTCTTCACCGTGGCGTCGGTGACGGTGACGGCCGTGCTCGGTGCACCGGACACCGTGGTGCTCGCCTACTGCGCGGTCGCCTCGGCCGCGCTGCTGATCCGCGGCCGCGTGCACGTCGATCGAATCCAATCGGCCGTCGGGATCCTCGGCGGCGCCGCGGCGATCGCCGCGGTCGTCGTCGCCTCGATGCTGACCGGATCGGACGCGTCGACGCCGGTGATCGCGATGATCGCCGCGGCCGGACTGGGCGCGGCCGGCCTCGGGGTCGGCACGGTGGCCGCGGGCCGTGAGTTCTCGCCGCTGCAGGTCCGCGCGGTCGAGATCGCGCAGTTCGCAGTGCTGATCGCGCTGATCCCACTGCTCCTGTGGGTGCTCGACGCATATCGTCTCGTCCGCGAGTGGTGACGTGCGCGCGATCGGAGTCGTCGTCGCGGCGCTGACGGCGGCGACCCTCCTGCCGGCACCGGTGCTCGCCGCTCCGATTCCGGCGGCTCCTCCGACGGCCACCGAGCAGTTCGCGCGGTGCGCGAGGCCGGTCGCGTCGCCGTCGCCGGGCGTGCCCGCCGGTCATGAACTGCTCGACGTCGCGATGGCGCATCGTTTCAGCCGTGGCGAGGGAGTCACCGTCGCGGTGATCGACACCGGGGTGAACCCGCATCGCCGGCTGCCCGGCGTGATCGGCGGCGGCGACTACGTCTCCGACGGCGACGGCCTGAGCGACTGCGATGCGCACGGCACACTCGTCGCGGGGATCATCGCGGCCCGCCCCGATCCCGCCGACGACTTCGTGGGCGTGGCGCCGGCGGCGCGGATCATCGCGATCCGCCAGTCCAGCGGTGCGTTCCGTGCCAAGAACTCACGCGCCGACGACGATGTGACCGTCGGCGTCGGGTTCGGACCGCTGGGCACGCTGGCGCAGGCGATCAGGCGCGCGGTCGACCTCGGCGCGACCGTCGTGAACATCTCCGAGACCGCGTGCGTCGCCGACGAGTCACGACTCGACGACGACGCCGTGGCCGGGGCCGTGCGGTACGCGATCGACCGCGACGTGGTCGTCGTGGTGGCCGCCGGGAATCTCGCCGAGGCCACCGCGTGCCGGGAGCAGAATCCGGATCCGGCGACCGCGATCGCGACGATCGCCACCCCGGCCCGCTTCGCGCCGTTGGTGTTGACCGTCGGGGCCGCCGACGCCGACGACGGGCACGCCGCGCCGTTCAGTCTGCGCGGTCCGTGGGTGTCGGTCGGGGCGCCGGGCACCGACGTGGTCAGTGTCGCGCCGGTCGGTCGCGGGATCGGACCTGTCTACGCGTTGGCCGGTGACCGCGGTCCGGCGCCGCTGGCCGGAACGAGCTACGCCGCACCGTACGTCTCCGGGACCGCGGCCCTGGTGCGGGCACGCTTTCCGGAGCTGTCGGCGCCCGAGGTGATCGAGCGGATCGTGGCCACCGCGCAGGGCGGCGGGCGCGACGGCGCCCTCGGCGCGGGCGTCATCGACCCCGTCGCAGCGCTCACCGCTCATCTGCCGTCGCGCCCGGACTCGTCGAGGACGCACGCCGTCGCCGCCCCCGCACCACCAGACATCGAACCCGGCGGCGGGTTCCGGATCGCGATCGCGCTCGTCGTCGCCGCTGCCGTGCTCGCGCTCAGTCTGCGGTTCGCGCGGGGCGCAGTTCCCGGGGAAGCGCGAAGGTCAGCGTCTCCTCGGCGGTCGTGACGGTCTGCACATCGTCGAACCCGTGCTCGGCGAGCAGCTCGACGACGCCCCGCACCAGTACTTCGGGGACCGAGGCGCCTGAGGTGACGCCGACGGTGCGCACGCCGTCGAGCCACGCCAGATCGATCTCACGGGCATAGTCGACCAGGTGCGACGCGACCGCGCCGTTCTGCAGGGCCACCTCCACCAGCCGCACCGAGTTGGACGAGTTCTTGGAGCCGACGACGAGCACCAGGTCGCACTGCGGAGCCATCGCCTTGACCGCCACCTGGCGGTTCTGCGTGGCATAGCAGATGTCGTCCGACGGCGGGTCGTTGAGCAGCGGGAACTTCTCGCGCAGGCGGTCGACGGTCTGCATGGTCTCGTCCACGGACAGGGTGGTCTGAGACAGCCAGACGACGCGCTCGGGGTCGCGGACCTCGACCTGATCGACCGAGCCGGGGCCGTCGACGAGCTGGATGTGCTCGGGCGCCTCCCCCGCGGTGCCCTCGACCTCCTCGTGACCCTCGTGGCCGATGAGGACGATGTCGTAGTCGTCCCGCGCGAACCGCTTGGCCTCCTGGTGGACCTTGGTGACCAGCGGGCAGGTCGCGTCGATGGTCTTCAAGCTCCGCTGTGCGGCGGTCTTGTGAACCTCCGGGGAGACGCCGTGCGCGGAGAACACCACGATCGCCCCCTCGGGGACCTCGTCGGTCTCGCTGACGAACACCGCGCCGCGCTCGGTGAGGGTGTCGACGACATGTCGGTTGTGGACGATCTCCTTACGCACATAGACCGGGGCACCGTGCTTGTCGAGCGCACGTTCCACGGTCTCGACCGCCCGGTCGACGCCCGCGCAGTAGCCGCGCGGCGAGGCGAGGAGGACACGCTTGGATTCAGCCATACCTCAATCGTACGGGCTATGAGAAGGTGTTTACATGAACCGACCTCCGTATGCTGCTCGCGTGGTCGCGGGCCTGCTCGTCACCACCGTCGAAGAGACCCGGAAGCTGCCGACACGCGTCATCACCATGCCGATGTCGGCGGTCAGCAGTGCGGTGCAGGCCGGCATGCGACTGCAGCAGAACGTCGCCGAGTTGGCGATCAAGGGCGACGAGATCCTGGCGCCGATCTTCGACAAGACCGAGGAGCAGCCGGCCTGGGCGACGTTCGACGAAGACGAGATCGATCCACCCGCGCCCGCGCCCGCACCGAAGGCGCCCGCGCAACCCGCCTCGGCGGTGGAGACTCCTGACGACGCCGCCGAACCCGAGCCCGCAGCGGGGCGTTTCGCCCTGTACAGCTCGCCGCCCGCCGACGTGACCGCCGGAACCACCGCCACCGCCCCCGTGGAGCCGTCGGGGTCGTCGCCCGCGATCGTCACCGAGATCGGCTACGACTCGCTGACCCTGGCGCAGCTGCGCGCCAAGGTCCGCACCCTGGGGCTGGCCGATCTGCAGACGCTCGCCGAGTACGAGCGCGCCAATCGCAACCGTTCGCCTTTCGTCACGATGATCGACAATCGCGTGACCGGTGAGCAGAAGAAGGCCGACGCCGCCCAGTGACATCGGGTTCCCAGGGACAGACACCGGCCAGCTCTCCGGAGACGCCGTGGCCGGTGCGCACACTCAGTTTCAAGCTCGCCGAATGGATTCACCGTCTCGGCCAGGTGTGGGTCGAGGGACAGATCACCCAGATCAACGCGCGGCCGGGGACCCGGACCGCGTTCCTCACGCTGCGCGATCCGGCCGCCGACATCTCGATCTCGGTGACGTGCGATCCGAACATCCTGCGGCGCAGTCCGGTTCCACTCACCGACGGGACCCGGGTGATCGTCTCGGGCCGCCCCAACTTCTACTCCGGACGGGGCACGCTGTCGTTGCGGATCACCGAGATCCGGCCGGTCGGAGTCGGTGAGCTGCTGGCCCGGATCGAGCGGCTGCGCGGCCTGTTGGCCGCGGAGGGGCTCTTCGACGCGCGTCGCAAGCGTCCGCTCCCGTTCCTCCCCCACACCGTCGGCCTGATCTCCGGACGAGCCAGCGCAGCCCAGCGGGACGTGCTCGCCGTCGCGCGGCAACGGTGGGCGGCCGTGCAGTTCGACGTCCGCGACACTCCGGTTCAGGGGCCGACGGCGGTACCGGCGATCCTCACCGAACTCGCCGCACTCGACGCGGATCCACGCGTGCAGGTCATCATCATCGCGCGCGGCGGCGGCAGCGTGGAGGACCTCTTGCCGTTCTCCGACGAAACACTGTTGCGTGCCGTCTCGGACTGTCGCACACCGGTCGTGAGTGCGATCGGTCACGAACCCGACAGCCCGCTCCTGGATCTGGTCGCCGATCTTCGTGCGGCCACCCCGACCGACGCCGCCAAGCGCGTCGTCCCCGATGTGACCGCGGAACTCGCGGCCATCGCATCGCTGCGTGATCGCAACGCCAACGCGCTGCGCAACTGGGTGCACCGCGAACAGCGTGTGCTCGACGGACTGCGTACGCGGCCCGTCCTGGCGAACCCGTTGACGATGATCGACGCCCGCCAGGAGCGGGTCGACGCCGCCGTCGTCGACATCCGGCGCAGTGCGCGGCACCTGCTGACCGTCGAAGAACACCGGAACGCGCAGCTCACCGCGCGTCTGTCGACCTTGGGGCCCGCACAGACCCTGGCGCGCGGCTACGCCGTCGTCCAGCGCACCGACACGGACCGCCCCCACGCCGTCTCGAGTGTGGACGAGCTGCCCGCGGGTGCGCGGGTCCGCATCCGGGTGGCCGACGGCTCACGGCACGCCACCATCGTCGAAGGAGATCAGTCATGACCGAATCCACCCCGACACCGGTCGACGAACTGTCGTACGAGGACGCCCGGAACGAGCTGTCGGAGGTCGTCACCGCTCTCGAACGCGGTGGCCTCGGGCTGGACGAGTCGCTGGCCCTGTGGGAACGCGGCGAGGCGCTGGCCACCCGCTGCACCGCGCACCTCGAAGGTGCGCGGACACGGATCGAGGCCGCGTTGAACCCGGACGACGAGGACTGACCGGATCGGTCACCCGATCGGCTTGGGCCGATCCGACGCGATCGGCTGCGCCGCCATCACACCGTCGGCCAGGACGCGCATGGACTCGTCTCTGCCGCGACTCTTGACGCCGACGCGGACGTCGCCGAGGTCGACGATCCACGCCTTCTGATGGTCTTCGAGGTTCTCGTAGGTGACCCACATCTGTCCGCCGATGTCCTGGGTGCCGGTGCCGGACACCTCGTCGCCGAGAAGGCTGCGAACGAGTTTCTCCTCGGTCGCATCGGTCTGCGTGAGCTGGACGTACGCGCCGCCCTCGGTGATCCAGCCGACGTTGCTGCTCAGCTTGTCACCGATCTCCTGCGTCGACCCGGAGTTGGGCTGCCACGCCCGCGGCACCGTCGGCTCGCGGATCGGGAACGGCATGGCGGACGCGTCCGCGTGCAGTCCCTCGGACACGTCGAAGTGCGGCACCTTCTGTTCACTGGCGTCGGACCCGAAGCCCCAGCTGCAGCTGCCGGCGATTCCGGCGACGACCAGGATGATCACTCCCAACGCGATGAGTGACCAGATGAGGTCCTTGCCGTCCTGCAGGATCCTGGGTTTGTCGGCCATGCCAGCCATTATCCATCAGCCGCTGCGGCGACCCTCGAGGGCGGGTGCCCCCGACCGCGTGAAAGAATGGCCAGGTCTGAGTTGTCTTATCGAGCGGAGACCCATGTCGACCAAGCAAGCCCCCGACCGTAACCTCGCGATGGAACTCGTCCGAGTCACCGAGGCCGCGGCGATGGCCGCCGGCCGCTGGGTGGGACGGGGCGACAAGAACGGCGGCGACGGCGCCGCCGTGGACGCGATGCGTGAACTCCTCTCGACCGTCTCCATGCGCGGCACCGTCGTGATCGGCGAGGGCGAGAAGGACGAGGCGCCGATGCTGTACAACGGCGAGGTGGTCGGCAACGGCGAGGGCCCCGAGGTCGACGTCGCCGTCGACCCGATCGACGGCACCACTCTGATGGCCGAGGGCCGCCCCAACTCGATCGCGGTGATCGCCGTCTCCGAGCGCGGCACCATGTTCGATCCGTCGGCCGTCTTCTACATGGACAAGATCGCCGTCGGCCCCGAGGCCAAGGGCGCCATCGACATCAACCAGTCGGTCGAGTGGAACATCAACTCCGTCGCCGCCGCCAAGGGCATCGACGTCGCCGACCTGACCGTCGTCGTCCTCGACCGTCCGCGCCACGCCGATCTGATCGCCGAGATCCGCCAGGCGGGCGCCAAGATCCGCCTCATCTCCGACGGCGACGTCGCCGGAGCGGTCGCGGCCGCGAGCTCGGACAGCTCGGTCGACATCCTGATGGGCGTCGGCGGCACGCCGGAGGGCATCATCACGGCCGTCGCCATGAAGTGCATGGGCGGCGAGATCCAGGGCAAGCTGTGGCCGAAGGACGACGCCGAGCGTCAGAAGGCCATCGACGCGGGCCACGATCTGGACCGTGTCCTCGGCACCGACGACCTGGTGGCCGGCGAGAACTCGTTCTTCTGCGCCACCGGCGTCACCAACGGCGACATGCTGCGCGGCGTCACCTACCGGCCGACCGGCGCGACGACCCGCTCGCTCGTGATGCGCTCCAAGTCGGGCACCATCCGCACCGTCGAGGCCGTCCACCAGACCTCCAAGCTTCGCGAGTACGCGCGCCTGGATCTCTGACCGACCGCTCCCACGAACGGCCTCGGTGTCCGCACCGGGGCCGTTCGTCACATCTGCACCCGTCGGACCTCCCGGCTACCCTGGCCGGTATGACTGAGACTTTCCCCGAAGACTGGTCCACCGCCCTGGCGCTCGTCGCCCACCCCGACGACCCCGAGTACGGGATGGCGGCAGCCGTCGCCCGCTGGACTTCTCAGGGCAAACGGGTGGTCTACGCCCTCGCGACCAGCGGTGAAGAAGGTATCGAGGGCATGTCGCCCGATGAGTGCGGGCCGCTGCGCGAAGGCGAACAGATCGCCTCGGCAGCAGTCGTCGGCGTCGACGAGGTCGAGTTCTGGGGTTTCCCCGACAGTCAGATCTTCAACACGCCGGAACTGCGTGCGAAGGTCGCCGAGACCATCGAACGCATCGCACCCGACGTCGTCCTGAGCCTGTACGGCGGACCGGAGTGGGCGCCCGGCTTCCCGAACCAACGCGACCACATGGAGTTCGCCGCCGCCGTGGTCGACGCCTTCGACGGCCTCGAGAACAAGCCGCGGGCGCTGTTCACCAACGGACCGGACGTGACGCACGCCGCCGACGTCGAAGGCTTCACCGACGCCGCGATCGCGGCGCTCGAATGCCACCGCGTCTACCTCGAGGTCCTCGATCCGAACACGCCGGTCGTCGAGCAGGCGACGGCGCAGGTCGACCGCGGCACCGGCCCCATCGACGGCTTCGACGCCGCGCGGGCGTCGGGCTTCACTCTGGTCCGCGGCGACGCATAGTCGGCGAACGGCAGCGACGAAAACCATGCGCTACGCGTTGACACAGCTGGTCGAGATCATCCTGGGACCGGTGCGAGGCGCAGACCGATCCCGACTCGTCGTTCTCGAGTACCTGTCCATTCAGGTGATTGCGATTGGGCTCGGCTGGCATCTAGGACATGATCTGCCAGTCCGGTCACGAGTGGACATGATCGGGGTGGCGGTCGGCCTGGCGGCACCGGTCGGCATCCTCGCGCCGATCGCCGTCCATCAGTCCGTTCACGCCGCTGCAGCGTTCGCGGTGCAGATGTGGCGAGCGACCGTCTCTCGAGTCCGAACTCAGGTTCCGACGAACCGAACGTGGAGCACGATCGAGGGCGCGACGCCAGTCGTTGTCACGACGACGATGGTCTTCGTCGGACTCGATATGGCCGTTCCCGCATACGCCGCCACAGCGGCCTCTCTCCTTGCCGCCCCCACCTGGATCCTCGTTCGAGCGCACGCCCCTTTAATGTGGCGCGTGGTGTACGCAGTGATCGCGGCCTCCCTGGTCGCGACCGCGTATCAGATCGCTCTCGCGGGCCTGTCTGCCGGACCCGCCGGGTTGATCGCATTGCCCACAATCTCGTATCTCTTCGGCCGACTGGCGTTTTGGTGGATGCGATACGCCTTCGTCGACGTCGCCGCCGATTAGACGACCACACAGCTCCGAGGCCGCACGCGATGTGTCGCGTGCGGCCTCGGATCGCTGAAGAGACGTCTGGTCAGCTGGCGCTGGGAATCAAGTTCGCCAGTTCGTTCGGGAGCAGTGCGGCCAGGTTGCCGAGCAGCCCGCCGAGGACGTCGCCATTGGGGCTCGTCTCCGCCTGAGCCACCGGCGGCGTGTCCTGGTTGACGCCGATCGTGATCTTCGGATTCTTCGTCGGGTCGAGCCACTTGAGAATGTTCACCACGGTCGACTCGTCGGTCGACACGCAACCCCACGTCGGCTCGCCGTTGGACACGTGTAGGAAGATCGCCGACGCGTCGCCCGGGGTGTTGGTGGGGTTGTGGTTGATGTTGACGGCGTAGTCGTACACCGACCCCATGTTGTAGAGGTTCTCACTGTCGCCGCCCGGGCTTCGATCGCTCTGGACGTGCTGGTTGTAGGTCGGCGACTTCGGGTTCGCATCCCACCAGTCACGCGTCGTCGTCTGGAAGTACGGCATCTTGGTGCCGGGGTTCGCCTTGCGGCCGAACGCCTGGTTCAACGCGAACGTGCCCTGCGGGGTGCGATACACGTTGTCCTGCGCCTTGCCCATGCCCTTCTCACCGAGAAACGCCTTGGCCGGGCCGATGTCGGCGACCTTCTGCCACTGACCGTTCGCGTCCTTCTCGAACGCGGTCAGCGTCGCGGTCTGCGACGACGCCACCGGCGCACTCACCATCACCATCTGTTGCGTGTCGTCGACGGGCTCGTCGCCCTTGAGCGCCTTGAGGATGTTCTCGATCAGCTTCGTGATCTCGCTGTTCTGACCCTCGGGTGCGGGAGTTGTCGGCGCGGCGGACGCCTGCCCGGACCCGACCGCCAACGCGACGACACCCGCCAACGCCAGCAGCCCCACTTGCCACATTCGCCTCATCAGTAACTTCAGCACCACCTCAGTGTGCCAGCGGGTGCCGGGCGTCCGCCACCCCGGCGAGAGCATCGTCACCTTTCTGCAACGCGATGACTGGCGTCTATGGTGGAGGAATGACCACACCCGGGCAGCCCCGCTGGATCACCGACACCGACCCCGGGCACAGCGAGTGGTACGTGGAACGGTTCCGCACCATGGCGGCTCAGGGCGCCGATCTCTTCGGCGAGGCCCGGCTGATCGACGCGATGGTCGGACGCTCGGCCCGGATCCTCGACGCGGGTTGCGGCCCCGGCCGCGTCGGCGGGTACCTCCACTCCGTGGGTCACGAGGTCGTGGGCGTGGACGTGGACCCGATCCTCATCGAGGCCGCGACGGCCGACTACCCCGGCCCCGACTGGCAGGTCCACGACCTGGCCGCTCTCGACCTGCGGGACGACGACGGCGGCCGCCGCACCTTCGATGCGATCGTCTGCGCCGGGAACGTCCTCGCGTTCGTCGCACCCGATACCGAGTCACTCGTGCTGAACCGCCTCGACGAACACCTGGTCGACGACGGCTTCGTCGTCGTCGGCTTCCACGTCGAGAAGCTGCCGGTGGAGCAGTTCGACGCGGCCCTCGCCCAGACCGCCCTGCGCCTGGATCTGCGCCTGTCGACCTGGGACGTGAAACCGTGGCACGACGACGCCGAATTCGCGGTGTCGATTCTGCGCCACGCGTGAAGTGTACCTGTGCGGGGTGCCGTCGGCTATACGAGGTCGGCTCCGAACACAGGTACTCGTGACGCGGCCCAGGAGAATCTGTGCATACGGCGTCCGGTTATCCACAGATCGTATGCACGCCGTATTCCGCGCCGACTTCGAACCATGCTCTGGGCATGGACGAGATTCCGACGGGTGTGTTCCCGACCCGCGAACTGTACAGGTCGATCGGACGGGCGAGCCTGGAGAAGCTGCTTCGTGAGCAGAAGGCGCAGGTCCTGCGAAAGGGCTGGATCCAGGTCGGCGCCGCACCGCAGGACATCGTCGCGGCCGTTCGACGAGGAGGGGTCTGCAGCTGTCTGTCCGCACTCAAGCGGCATCACGTCTGGGTGCCCGAGTTCCACGATGTCCATGTTCGGGGAAACCGGCGAGCCGTCGCCGACCGCACGGGGCCGTTCTGCCGCCGCTACGGGCGTCCGCTTCCGGAGTACGGCGCCGTAGACGACGTCCCGACCGCCTTGGAGCACAGCGTGCACTGTCTCGACGCCGAAGGGATGATCGTCGTGATCGACTCGATCATCCATCGCGGGCTCATGTCATACGACGAGGTCGCCCACCTCTTTCGCGACGCCCCCTAATGGATTCAGCGTGTCCTGACCCGTATCGACAGCCGCGCAGAATCGGGGCCCGAGAGCATGATCCGATCACGACTGCTCACGGAACAGGTCAAGCTCGACATTCAGGTGACGATCACCGGCGTGGGCCGCGTCGACCTGCTCGTCGGCGACTGGCTGATCATCGAGCTCGACGGCTGGGAGTTTCACGGGGACAAGCCTCACTTCAACAGCGACCGGACACGCATGGTCGACGCCCAGAACCTCGGCTACACCGACTTGCCGTTCACCTACGAACACGTCGCGTTCGACGATGTCGCGACCCACCGCCGGATCATGACCGCGATCCGCAACGGCGCGCACCGTCGCCCTTCTCAGCTCGCGTAGAAGGTACCTGCACTCGGAGCCGGTCCCGTACAGCCGTCGGCTCCGAGCACAGGTACCACGCACGCGAGGGAGTCACAGCGTGCCGGGCGCGAACTCCTCCAGCATGTCGGTGACCAGAGCCGCGATCGGCGACCGCTCGCTCCGGGTCAGTGTGACGTGGGCGAACAGCGGGTGGCCCTTGAGCTTCTCGATCACCGCGGCGACGCCGTCGTGCCGGCCGACGCGCAGGTTGTCACGCTGGGCCACATCGTGGGTGAGCACCACCCTCGATCCGGAACCGAGGCGAGACAGCACGGTGAGCAGTACATTCCGCTCCAGCGACTGGGCCTCGTCGACGATGACGAACGAGTCGTGCAACGACCGGCCACGGATGTGCGTGAGCGGCAGCACTTCCAGCATTCCGCGGTCGAGGACCTCGTCGATCACCTCCGACGAGACGAGCCCCTCGAGGGTGTCGAAGACCGCCTGCGCCCACGGACCCATCTTGTCCTGCTCGCTGCCCGGGAGATAGCCGAGGTTCTGGCCGCCGACCGCGTACAGCGGGCGGAACACGACCACCTTGCGCTGGCTCCGGCGTTCGAGCACCGCCTCCAGTCCGGCGCACAGCGCGAGCGCCGACTTTCCCGTGCCCGCCTTTCCGCCGAGGGAGACGATGCCGACGGACTCGTCGAGCAGCAGGTCGAGCGCCACCCGCTGCTCGGCGGAACGACCTCGCAGACCGAATGCCTCGCGATCGCCGCGCACCAGTTTGACCTGCTTGTTCTCGGTGACGCGACCGAGCGCGCTTCCCGAGGTACCGACCAGTCGGGTGCCGGTGTTGCACGGCAGGTCACGCGCGTCGTCGACGTCGACGACGCCGTCGGCGAACAGGGTGTCGATCTCGGAGTCGACCACATCGAGTTCGGCCATTCCGGTCCAGCCGGAGACGACGACGTCCTGCGCGTGATACTCGTCGGCGACGAGCCCCACCGCGCCCGCTTTGACACGCAGCGGGGTGTCCTTGGAGACGAGCGTGACGTCTCGGCCCTCGGCGCGAAGATTCAGCGCGCAGGCCAGGATCCGCGAGTCGTTCGTGTCGTTGCGGAATCCCGCGGGCAAGACGGCCGGGTCCGTGTGGTTCAGCTCCACCTGGACGGTGCCGCCGTCGTCGCCGACCGGCAGCGGCACGTCGAGCCGACCGTGCTGTACGCGCATGTCGTCGAGCAGTCGCAGAGCTTGGCGGGCGAACCAGCCGAGTTCGCTGTGGTGCCGTTTGCCCTCGAGTTCACTGATCACGACGAGTGGGAGGACGACGTGGTGCTCGGCGAACCGAGTCACCGCCCACGGGTCGGAGAGCAGAACGGAGGTGTCGAGGACATAAGTGCGTGCGGTCACGTCTGGCTCCTTGGCGCCGTGCGGCTCCCGCACGGTCCGAGTTTCTCCGGCCGGTCGGTTCGTACCCTGCGACCCGGGGATGAGGTCGCACGAGCAAGGACCGGGGCCGGTCCTGTCGTGACATAGGCAGTCAACGAATCGAACCTCCCGAACGAACCGCTTCCCCACGGCCCGTCATGCGTGACGCTACGCCGTGTGACCTCGACAACACCCGAAGCGCAGGCAGCGTGTCGGTTAAGGCTGCGTGAAGCCCCGCTGTCGCTGGCGACGACGGAGGTAGCAGCGTCTCCTCCACGGCCGGAGGGCACCGTGAATCCGGTGGTGAAAGACGACAGGCGTTCGAGGCCCGTCGAAGGGCACTCGAACGCCTGGTGTCCGGTGTCGAATCGGTTCAGTGACCGGCGGCGCGCTCCAGGATCCTGGTGCGCGCGGCCTCTGCTTGCGCGCTCAGGCTCTGCAGACTCTCCAGCTTGAGTTCGTCCGCGAGCTTCGCCGCGATGGCCGCGTGCGAGGCGACGTCCTCGAAGTCGGAGATGTACTCGCGCTGCGTGTCGAAGTCGGCGACGTCCGAGCCGATCGGCTCGATGTTCGCAAGCGCCTTGTCGACGGCCAGCACCGCGGTCTCCTGATCGGCGACGATGCCGGCCATCAGGTAGGCCTGGAACATCGCGGCCTGTGCGGCGTCGTCGGTCCTGATCTTCTCCAGGATCGTGACGAGGTCGGGATCCTCGGCGTACGCGAGCAGTTCGGTGATGAAGTGCACGCACTGGTTCTCGTGCACGGCGAGCACCGCGAGCGTTTCGAGCGGACCGAGGTCGGCCACGGCCTCCGGCGTCTGCTTCCACCCGGCGACGACGTGGATGCGGCGACGGTTCTCCGCGTCGACCGGATCCATCGCGCGCGTGACCACCAGGTAGTCGCGCAGCACGATCGAATGCCGGTTGTCTTCGGCGGTCCAGACGCCGATGAGCTGACGCCAGTCGGTGAACGGCGGGAAGTGCCGCGCCAGAACACGGTGGAACGACGGCAGGTTGTCCTTGGTGAGCAGCAGTGCGAGCAGGCCGGCGGCCGCCGTCGGCGACAGTGTCGCCTGCCCGGGCTCGAAGTCCTCGCCGCCGAGGAACGCGAAATTGCGGCCTTTGGACCACGGCACCCATTCACCCGGGTTCCAGTCCAGCGCGGCCTGGCTGTGCTCTTCGGCGATCTCGGGAAGGGCCTTCTCCAACGCCGCGATCAACTCGTCTTCACTCAAAACTGCCACGTGGACCACCCTAAACGACGTTGGCGAAAAACCGGATATCGATGACGGCGGTCACTTGCCGCTCATCAGGCCCCAGTCCTCGAGTCCCTCGTACAGCGGGAAGTCGAGGGCCAGGGCGCTGACACGCGCGCGCAGGGCGGCGACGTCGGCCGAGCGGCCCGCTGCGAGCGCGGTGCCGATGATGTCGGCGACCTCGGTGAACTCCGTGTCGCCGAAACCGCGGGTGGCCAGTGCGGGCGTACCGATACGCAGACCCGAGGTGACCATCGGCGGACGCGGATCGAACGGCACGGCGTTGCGGTTGACGGTGATGCCGATCTCGTGGAGGAGGTCCTCGGCCTGCTGGCCGTCGAGGTCGGAGTCGCGCAGGTCTACCAGGACCAGATGCACGTCGGTACCGCCGGTCAGGACGGTGACGCCCGCCTTCTTCGCGTCGTCGTACAGGAGACGGTCGGCCAGGATCGAGGCGCCCGACAGCGTACGACGCTGACGTTCGGCGAACTCCTCGGTGCCGGCCACCTTGAGGGCGACGGCCTTCGCGGCGACAGCGTGCATGAGCGGGCCGCCCTGCTGGCCGGGGAAGACGGCGGAGTTGAGCTTCTTGGCCCATTCCTTGCGCGCCAGGATCATGCCCGACCGCGGGCCGCCGAGGGTCTTGTGGACGGTGGTCGAGACGACGTCCGCGTACTCGACGGGGTTCGGGTGCAGTCCGGCGGCGACCAGGCCCGCGAAGTGCGCCATGTCGACCCACAGGTGGGCGCCGACCTCGTCGGCGATCGACCGGAACGCCGCGAAGTCGAGGGTGCGCGGATACGCCGACCAACCGGCGACGATGACCTTCGGCTTGGTGTCGAGAGCGATCTTGCGCACCTCGTCCATGTCGACGCGGAAGTCCTCCTTGCTGACTCCGTAGAAGGCGTTCTCGTACAGCTTGCCCGAGAAGTTCAGGCGCATGCCGTGCGTGAGGTGACCGCCGTGGGCCAGGTCCAGGCCGAGCAGCGTCTCGCCCGGCTCCATCAGGGCCTGCAGCACGGCGGCGTTGGCCTGTGCGCCGGCGTGCGGCTGAACGTTGGCGAACTCGGCACCGAACAGTGCCTTGGCGCGGTCGCGTGCGATGTCCTCGACGACGTCGACGTATTCGCAGCCGCCGTAGTAGCGACGGCCCGGGTAGCCCTCGGCGTACTTGTTGGTGAGCACGCTGCCCTGCGCCTGCAGGACGGCGCGGGGCACGAAGTTCTCCGAGGCGATCATTTCGAGGGTGTCGCGCTGGCGGGACAGCTCCCCGTTCATGGCGGCAGCCACATCGGGATCGAGATCGGCCAGGGACTGCGTGAACAGGCTCATGCCGACCAGTCTAAATGGACAGTTCGCGTCGGAGGACCGCCGGGGTGAGCGGTTCGTCGAGCAGCCGGCCGAATCGTGTGAGACGGCTCTCATCCGCGGCGTCGAGCCAGCGATCCAGAAGCTGGTACCCCTCGACGTACGTGGAGATGTACGCGCGCCACAGCGGCGAGGTCAGGAAGCGCAGCTGCTGCCGGGCGCGGTCGGGGTTCACCAGCAGCCATCGCTGCAGGAACGCGGCCACCGAGTCCTCATCGGCATGGCGGTCGTGAAGCAGTAGTGCGGCGTCCTGACGGACTGTGAGCAGTCCCGCGGTCGCGCGCGAGACGGCGCGGGCCTTCTCGGCGTCGAATCGGAGCCCGAAGTCGGCGTAGATCTCGGCGGCCCACTCATGCCATGCGGTACTCATCGCGGCGGCGAGCGCATGGTCGGCCAGCCCTTCGGCCATGAGGCACTGCGGCGTGTTGACGAGGAAGATCTGGTGTTCGAGCTGCCCGGTTCCGACCAGCTTCTGCTCCTTGCGGCAGTGCTCGGTGTGATGGCCGGGGTACGCCTCGTGGGCGATCAACCCGGGCAGACCCGAGAGATGCTGCGGCAGATCGGTGTTGACGGCGACGTTCGAGCGGTAGTCGCCGAGGTAGTAGTTGAAGCCCGACCACGGCTTGTCGGAGACAACGTCGAACTGTACGGTCTCGGCGGCCGGCAGCGGGAACTCCGCGCGGACCACGTCGCGCAGGCTGGAGGCGAAGGCCGCGATCAACGGTTCGGTGAGCTCGGCCGGGATCTCCTCGGCCCGACGGTACCGCTGATACTCGGCGGCCAGCGCGTCACCGGTGGCGCCCGGCACGCCCAGTGCGACGGCCAGATCGGCGTGCGTCTGCCGATAGGTCTCCTCGTCGGCGGGAGCGATGTCGACGTCGAAGTAGGCGCGGACCTCGTCGACGAAACCGATGTCCTCGCCGGCGAACTTACGGGCCGAGCACTCCAGCGCGCGCAGATGCGAGCCGATGAACTCGGCACGGTCGTCGGGGAGCCCGTCGGGCAGTCGGGCGAGCAGTGCGCGAGCCCGCACCGCGAGATCGACCGGGTCCGGGCGCGGAGCGTTCCGCGCTTCGACGCGGAGCGCGGGATCCCCCGTGAAGGCGTCGACGAAGCCCTCTTCCAGACGGTCGAACGCCAAACCGATGCGAAGGTACTCGATCACCGGGTCGTCGGACGGGCGCGCAGATGTGCTCATATGCCACGAGGGTAGTCAGCTCGGTGCCGGACGTGTCGGCTCGCTCACGTATGCCTGTAGCGTTATCGGGCATGGCGCGCCATTCCAGTGACCGCGACCCCGGCCTGTACCTCGAACTCGACCGCAAGCAGTGGCGTGAACTGCGCCAGTCGATGCCGATGGTGCTCACCGAGGCCGAACTCGAAGAGCTCGTGGGCCTCGGCGAACAGGTCGACCTGAACGAGGTCGCCGAGGTGTATCTGCCGATCTCCCGTCTGATCCACATGCGTGTGGAGGCCCAGCGTCGCCTGTTCGCGGCGACGAGCACATTTCTCGGCGAGCATCAGCGCAACCGGCAGGTGCCGTTCGTGATCGGCATCGCGGGCAGCGTCGCGGTCGGCAAGTCGACCACCGCTCGCGTCATGGCGAAGCTCCTGTCCCGCTGGGAGACCCACCCCAAGGTCGACCTGGTGACCACCGACGGGTTCCTCTACCCCACCGCCGAGTTGGAACGCCGCGGCATCATGCATCGCAAGGGGTTCCCCGAGTCGTACGACCGCCGCGCTCTGCTCCGGTTCGTCACCGAGGTGAAGTCGGGTGCGTCGGTCGCGACGGCCCCGGTGTACTCGCACGTCAGCTACGACATCGTGCCCGACGCGTTCATCGAGGTCCGCCAGCCCGACATCTTGATCGTCGAGGGCCTCAACGTCCTGCAGACCGGTCCGACGCTGACCGTCTCGGATCTGTTCGACTTCTCGATCTACGTGGACGCGAAGACCTCCGACATCGAGCGCTGGTACATCTCCCGCTTCCTGCAGATGCGCAACACCGCCTTCCAGAACCCGGACTCGCACTTCCATCACTACTCGTCGCTGACCGATCAGCAGGCCAAGATCGCCGCCCGCGACATCTGGACCTCGATCAATCGCCCGAACCTCATCGAGAACGTGCTCCCGACGCGCCCGCGCGCCACACTCGTACTCCGTAAGGACCGCGACCACTCGATCAATCGGGTGCGTCTGCGGAAGCTGTGAGGTCGGCGAGATCTCGTCGGATCGGCGGGCGCGGCGGACATCGCCCCGCCGACGTCACGACCGAGTTCCTACTCCGCGGCGATGGCGGCGACCGTCGAACCGGTCACGGCCACCAGGTCGTCGAGTGACAGCTCGATCTCCAGACCCCGCCGGCCCGCACTGCACAGGATCGTGTCCCACAGGATCGCGGTCTCGTCGACGACGGTCGGCAACGCCACCTTCTGTCCCACCGGCGACACCCCGCCCAGAACATAGCCGGTCATCCGCTGAACCCTCGCGGCGTCGGCCATCACCGCCTTCGACGCACCGAGCGCCTTCGCGACGGCTTTGAGCGAGAGCTTGCACGGCACCGGTACGACGGCGACGCCGAAGCGCCCACCCAGGTCGACGACGAGCGTCTTGAAGATCCGGTCGGCCTCGAACCCCCGCTCCGCCATGGCCTCGACGGCCTCCGCACCGTAATCGGTGCTCCGCCGATCGTGGTCGTAGCCGTGCACCGCGTACTCGACGCCCGCCTGATCCAACGCCGCGACGGCCGGGGTGGACGCGCTCACTTTCCGAAACGGCGGTTACGCGCCGCGTAGTCGCGCAGCGCGCGAAGAAAGTCGACGCGACGGAACTCCGGCCAGTACGCGTCGGTGAACCAGATCTCCGAGTACGCGCTCTGCCAGAGGAGGAAGCCGCTCAACCGCTGTTCGCCGGAGGTGCGGATCACCAGATCGGGATCCGGCTGACCGGACGTGTACAGATTCGCATCGATGCCCGCGACCGTGACCGCCTCGACCATCTCGGCGGGGGTGGCGCCCTTGGCCTCCGCGTCGGTGAGCAGCTTGCGCACCGCGTCGACGATCTCCTGGCGCCCGCCGTAGCCGACGGCGACGTTCACGTTCATTCCGGACAGCCCGTCGGTGCGTGCCGAGGCCTCCCGCAGCCGGGCGGCCACCGGGTCGGGCAGATGATCGAGATTGCCGACGATCCGCACCCGCCAGTCTCCGTGACTGATCTCTTCGACGATGTCGGGCACGATCTGCATGAGTGCGTCGAGCTCCTCGGAATCGCGCGAGAGGTTCTCGGTCGAGAGCAGGTAGATCGTCACGGCTCCGATGTCCAACTCGCTGCACCAGCCGAGCATGTCGGCGATCCGCTTGGCGCCGACGCGGTGGCCGTGACTGACGTCGTCGAAGCCGGCTTCCCGCGCCCAACGACGATTGCCGTCGCAGATGATGGCGACATGCCGCGGCACCCGGCCGCGATCCATGAGTTGCACGAGCCGACGCTCGTACACTCGGTACATGCCGCTGCGGAGAGTGTCGGGAAGCAGTTTCACCCTGGAGATGTTACGCGCGACGTATGTTACCGGCGCGAAACTTACGGTACCGTAGGTTGCATGACGGACTTGTCACAGGCCGAAGCCCCGGCCACCGATGACAGCGGCACGCGGCCGGTCGGGAAACCGACTCTGCGCGGTGTGATCCACCAGTACTCCTCGGTGATCGCGGTCGCCGTCGGCGTCATCCTGATCGTCGGCACGGCGATGCTCCGCACCGTCGGCCCGCTGCTGTCGGTGATCGTCTACGTCGTCACGATCTGCGCCCTGTTCATCGTCAGCACCGTCTATCACCGCATCGACTGGACGTCGCCGTCGATGCGGATAGCGATGAAGCGCGCCGACCATTCGATGATCTTCCTGTTCATCGCGGGCACGTACACACCGTTCTGCATGATGGGTCTGCACAGCCCCGCCCGCTGGTGGGTGCTCGGCACCGTGTGGGTCGGCGCCCTCGCGGGTGTCGTGCTGAAGCTCGCATGGCCGGGCTCGCCGCGTTGGCTGGGTGTGATCCTCTACATCGTCCTGGGCTGGGTGATCATCGCGGTCGCACCGTCGCTGATCCACAACGCGGGTGTCGCGGTGCTGGTCCTGCTCGCCGTCGGCGGGGTCTTCTACAGCGTGGGCGCCGTCCTATTCGCGCTCCGCTGGCCCGACCCGTGGCCGGGTGTGTTCGGACACCACGAGGTGTTCCACGCCTGCACCGCCATCGCCGCACTCCTGCACTACATCGCCGTCTGGCTCGTGGTGCTGAACTGAGACGATCCCGTCAGGCACTAGACTCCACCCCATGCCTGCCGACCTCGTACCCGCGCGTGTGCGCGGCGGGGTCGTCGGCGGGGCGTCCGCACTCACCGGCATCGCCGCCCACGCCGCGGCGATGGGCATACTGCCGTCCACTTCGTCCCTGCTGATCGTTCTCGCGGCGGCGGTCGCGATCGGGGCGGCAGTCGTCGCCGCGCCCCGACTTCCCGGGATCGTCGCTCTCGCGATCGGACAGGGCGCCGTCCACCTGCTGCTGACGCTCCTCTCCGGTCATCACCACGACCTCCTGCAACCGTCGATGGTTCTGACGCACGGACTCGGCACCGTCGCCGCCCTGGCGCTCATCGCGGCGATCGAAGCACTCGCATCGACGGCGATCGGCGTCGTCGCACTCGTCGTCTCACTGCTGACCTACCGCGGCATGCGTCGTTCGAGCATGCGGCCGCGCGTCGTCCGGATCATCGACGCTCCGGCCGCCCCCCTGCAACTGGGCTCGGTCGGGCTCCGCGGACCACCCGCTCGCTGAGGTTCTCTCTTCCACACCGGATCGATGACATCGGTCCGGATTCGACGCGTCTGCTCGTGCCACGGACCTCCGACAGCGACCTCGTCCGGCGAGGACGTGGCGGTCGGCAGACGCGACCTCTTCAGCGAAAGGCATGTATCTCCATGTCGGAATTCAGACGTGCGGGTGTCCGCATGTTCCATCGACTCCACTTCTACGCGGGCGTCCTCGTGGCACCGTTTCTTCTCATCGCAGCCGTGACCGGCGCACTGTACGCACTCGCGCCGTCGATCGAGAACTTCGTGTACCGCGATCAGCTGCACACGTCATCGACGGGGCCGGAGCAGTCGTTGGCCGCACAGGTCCGCGCGGCGCAGACAACCGTCCCCGACCTGACCGTCAACGCCGTACGACCCCCCGTCGCAGCGGGTGACACGACCCGCGTCCTGTTCGACGATCCTTCGCTCGGCGAATCCGAACGCCGCGCCGTGTTCGTCGACCCGGTCACTGCGCGACCACTCGGCGATCTGCCGGTCTACGGCAGCGCGAGCGCCCTGCCGCTGCGAACCTGGCTCGACCGCCTGCATCGACAGCTGCACCTCGGCGACACCGGTCGGCTGTACAGCGAACTCGCCGCATCGTGGCTGTGGGTGGTGGTCGTCGCGGGTCTGGTTCTGTGGTTCACCCGCGCCCGCACACGACGACGCAAGACCGGCCGCGCCCGCACCATCGGCCGGCACGGTCTGATCGGTGTGTGGATCGCCGTCGGACTGCTGTTCCTGTCGGCCACCGGACTCACCTGGTCGACCTATGCCGGTGCACACATCACCGATCTGCGCAGCGCGCTGAGCTGGAGCACCCCGGCGACCGACACCGCACTGCCCGGCGCCCCGGCGGCCGCACCGCCCGGGAACGAGCACGCCGACCACGGCGGCATGTCCATGCCGATGCCCGGCGATGCCGCGGGCGACACGTCCACCGCGATCCCGCAGATCGACGCCGCGCTCGCGCTCGCGAAGTCGGCCGGCGTGTCTGACGGCGTCGAGATCACGCTCCCGGCCGACACGCGCACCGCGTTCACCGTCACGCAGGTACGACGCTCCTGGCAGTTCTCCACGAGCAGCGTCGCCGTGGACCCGTCGAGCGATTCGGTGACCAGCGTCAACAGATTCTCCGACTGGCCGTTGCCCGCGAAACTCGCGGCATGGGGAATCGCTCTGCACATGGGCCTGCTGTTCGGCATCACGAATCAGATCCTGTTGCTCGTGCTCGCACTCGCTCTGATCGCGATGATCGTCCTCGGTTACCGCTCGTGGTTCCAGCGAGCACGCCGCGACCGACTGGTGGGCCGGGCGCCGCAGCCCGGCGCACTGCGTCGAGCACCGCTGCCACTCGTCGTCGCCGTGGCCGCCGTCGCGGTCGCCATCGGCTGGTTCGCCCCGCTGTTCGGGTGGCCGCTGCTCGCCTTCGTGATCGTCGACGTCACAGTCTCGGCGGTCCGCGGTCGCCGTCGCCCGACGGGTGACGATCCCGACGTTCAGGACACCCGAGAGCCGGCAGCCGTCGGCTGACGTCAGAGCTCACCGCAATCGGCTCGACACTCGCCCCGCGGAGCACACGCTCCTGACCGGCGGTGTCGAGCCGATTCGCATACCGCCGGCTCAATCGTTGTGATCTGAATCTCATAGTGAGACGCACATGCATTGATTCACACACTTGAATGGCTCCTACCACGTCAACCGAGGTCGACACTCCGGTCGGCCTCGCACAATGAGGAGGCGCATTTTGAGCAGGCAAAGCCTTACCAAGGCTCATGCAAAGATCACCGAATTGTCGTGGGAACCGACTTTCGCCACCCCGGCGACACGATTCGGCACCGACTACACATTTGAGAAGGCCCCCAAGAAGGACCCGCTCAAGCAGATCATGCGTTCGTACTTCCCGATGGAGGAGGAGAAGGACAATCGCGTCTACGGCGCGATGGACGGAGCTATTCGCGGAAACATGTTCCGTCAGGTTCAGGAGCGGTGGCTCGAATGGCAGAAGCTGTTCCTGTCGATCATTCCGTTCCCGGAGATCTCGGCGGCCCGTGCCATGCCCATGGCCATCGACGCTGTTCCGAACCCCGAGATCCACAACGGTCTCGCCGTTCAGATGATCGACGAGGTACGGCATTCGACGATTCAGATGAATCTGAAGAAGCTGTACATGAACAACTACATCGATCCCGCCGGATTCGACATCACCGAGAAGGCGTTCGCGAACAACTACGCGGGCACCATCGGCCGGCAGTTCGGTGAGGGATTCATCACCGGTGACGCGATCACCGCGGCCAACATCTACCTGACGGTGGTCGCCGAGACCGCGTTCACCAACACGTTGTTCGTCGCCATGCCCGACGAGGCCGCAGCCAACGGCGACTACCTGTTGCCGACGGTCTTCCACTCGGTCCAGTCCGACGAGTCCCGCCACATCTCGAACGGCTACTCCATCCTCCTGATGGCGCTGGCCGACGAGCGCAACCGTCCGCTTCTCGAGCGCGACCTTCGCTACGCGTGGTGGAACAACCACTGCGTCGTGGACGCCGCGATCGGAACCTTCATCGAGTACGGCACCAAGGACCGCCGCAAGGACCGCGAGAGCTACGCCGAGATGTGGCGTCGCTGGATCTACGACGACTACTACCGCAGCTACCTGCTGCCGCTGGAGAAGTACGGGCTCACCATCCCGCACGATCTGGTCGAGGAGTCGTGGAAGCGGATCACCGAGAAGCACTACGTCCACGAGGTCGCCCGCTTCTTCGCCACCGGCTGGCCGGTCAACTACTGGCGCATCGACGCCATGACCGACGCCGACTTCGAGTGGTTCGAAGAGAAGTACCCGGGCTGGTACAGCAAGTTCGGCAAGTGGTGGGAGAACTACAACCGCCTCGCGTACCCGGGCCGCAACAAGCCCATCGCGTTCGAGGACGTGGGCTACCAGTACCCGCACCGCTGCTGGACGTGCATGGTCCCCTGCCTGATTCGCGAGGATCTGGTCGAGGACAAGGTCGACGGTCAGTGGCGCACCTACTGCTCGGAGACCTGCCGCTGGACCGACACCACCGCGTTCCGCGGCGAGTACGAAGGCCGCGAGACCCCGAACATGGGTCGTCTCACCGGTTTCCGCGAGTGGGAGACGCTGCACCACGACACCGATCTGGCGGATGTGGTCAGCAACCTCGGATACGTCCGCGACGACGGCAAGACCCTCATCGGTCAGCCGCACCTGCATCTCGACGATCCGAAGAAGATGTGGACCCTCGACGACATCCGCGGCATCACGTTCCAGAGCCCGAACGTGCTGCTCAACGAGATGAGCGACGAGGACCGCAAGAAGCACTTGGACGACTACCGCGCTGACACGGTGGCCGCCGAGTACTACTCGCGCGCATAGTCCCTCGGGTTCTCGACTCCGCTCGATCACCCGGTTCGCTCCGCTCGACCCGACTGCTGGTCGAGCGGAGTCGAGACCCCCACCCGACACACCCAGGAGAAACTCCGTGAGCGAGACCCATCGCGTCACCTTCGTCCCCGTCGACATCGAGATGGAAGTGACCGAAGACGAGACCATCCTCGACGCCGCCTTCCGTCAGGGCATTCACTTGATGCACGGTTGCCGCGAGGGCCGTTGCTCCGCCTGCAAGAGCTATGTGCTCGACGGCGATGTTCAGATGGACGGCCATTCAACCTTCGCCTGCAACGACGCCGAAGCCGATGAGGGCTATGTCCTCCTGTGCAAGACCTGGGCGTACGACGACTGCGAGATCGAACTCCTCAACTTCGACGAGGACGAGCTTCTCGGCGGCGCCCCGATCCAAGACATCACGACGACGATCACGTCGATCACCCCGATGACCGGCGACATCGTGTCCCTCAAGCTCGATCTGACCGAGCCCGCCGAATTCGAGTTCAAAGCAGGCCAGTTCTGCGACATCCACATTCCCGGCGACGAGGAGAACACCCGGTCGTTCTCCCTGGCGACGACACCGTCGAACCCGAAACAGCTCGAGTTCCTGATCAAGAAGTATCCGGGCGGCGTGTTCGCCGGCATGCTCGACGAGTCGCTCGAAGCCGGCGGGCAGCTCGCGATCACCGGGCCGTACGGCTCGTTCACGATCAAGGACGGACACGTGCTGCCGATCGTCCTGATGGGTGGCGGCGCGGGCATGGCCCCCGTGCTCGCCCTCCTGCGACACGCCAGCGAGATCGGGCTCACGCGCCCGATCCGCTTCTACTACGGCGCACGCACCGCCGCCGACCTGTTCTACCTCGATGAGATCGAACGCCTCGGCGCACACCTGCCCGACTTCACGTTCACCGCGTGCCTGTCCGAATCGATGGACTCTCCGCCCGACGGCGTCACCGTCGCCCAGGGCAACGTGACCGACGTCGTCGACCAGGCCGAACCCGAATTGAACAGGACGGAGGTGTATCTCTGCGGTCCTCCGCCGATGGTCGACGCGGCACTAGCCCTCGCCGAGGCCAAGGCAGTCCCGAAGGACCAGGTCTTCTACGACAAGTTCACCAGCCCCGCGTTCGACTGACGCATTCGCCTTTGACTCGCCAGCCCACATCGACTGGCCGTAACGACAGGATGACAACGCATGTCCGCACCAACAGCACCCAAGGAACGTAGTTTCCCCAGCATCGAGTTCACCGACGCCGAGGCCGGCGCGCTGGACTTCCCGAGTTCCAAGAGCAGGAAGTACAGCTATTTCGAGCCGGTCAAGAAGCGGGCCACGATGTACGAGGACGTCACCGTCGACGTGCAGCCCGACCCCGACCGGTATCTGACGCAGGGGTGGATCTACGGGTTCGGCGACGGTCCCGGCGGCTATCCGAAGGAATGGACGACGGCGCAGTCGAGCGATTGGCACGCCTTCCGCGATCCCAACGAGGAGTGGGATCAGACCATCTACCGCAACAATTCGGCGGTGGTCCACCAGGTGGAGCTGTGTCTGACCAACGCCAAGCGGGCGCATGCCTACAGCGGGTGGAATCGGCCCTGGCTGAACTTCATCGAACGCAACCTCGGCGCCTGGATGCACGCCGAGAACGGAATGGCCCTGCATGTGTTCACGTCGATTCAGCGATCCGGTCCGGTCAACATGATCAACACCGCGGTCGCGGTGAACGCCGCGCACAAGATGCGGTTCGCCCAGGACCTGGCGCTGTTCAACCTCGATCTGGACGACGAGGTGGCGGATTTCGACGGCAGCGCGCACATCGATGTCTGGCGCAACGCACCCGAGTGGCAGCCCACTCGTGAGGCCGTCGAGCGCCTCACCGCGATCGGCGACTGGTGCAAGCTGCTGTTCGTCACCAACATCGTGTTCGAGCAGCTCGTCGGATCGCTGTTCCGCAGCGAGCTGGTGATGCAGGTCGCCGCGCGCAACGGCGACTACATCACTCCGACCATCGTCGGCACCGGCGAACACGACTACGCGCGTGACCTCGCGTACACCCGCAATCTGTTCCGGATGCTCTCGCGCGACGACGAGCACGGCGAGGCGAACAAGGCGTTGTTCGCCGAGTGGATGGCCGAATGGGTGCCGCGCTGCCTGGACGCGGCGAACGCCCTGCAGCCGATCTGGTCGCAGCCGGCCGAGAAGTCGGTGACGTTCGCCACGAGCATGGACGCCGCCAAGGCGAAGTTCGCCGAAGTCCTCGAATCCATCGAGGTCGAGATCCCGAAGGAGTTGAACAAGTGAGCATGGAATTCGGAGCCGCCACAGAGTTCTCGAACATGTGCGGTGTCACCCTGATGAACACCCCGATCGGCCGCGTCGTCGCCGACGTGATGGGCGCCAAGGACGGCGTCTCGCTGACCGAGTACCCGTCGATGATCCGCGTCGACGGCACCGATCGGATCGAGTTCGACTACGACGAACTCACCGACGCGCTCGGCGAGGACTTCGACGGATCGGTGTTCGAGGAGATCTCGTCCACCCACTACGGCCGCATGGTCCACCTCGACGATAAGACGATGCTCTTCGCCAGCCCCGAAGACGCCGCCGAGTTCATCGGATTCGATCTGACCGCGACGAGTTAGTCGCGCACATACTCCCGCCGGGGACCGAGAATCATCTCGATCCCCGGCGGGCCACCACAGTTTCACCACTATTTCGATTTCAGCCCAACCTGTAGGAGTCCTGTCATGTATGAGAAGAACGGCGAGAAATTCTTCATTGTCGACGCACACGTGCACTTGTGGGACGCGCGTCCGCAGAACCAGTCGAACATTCACGGCAAGCAGTTCATCGACTGCTTCTTCGATTACCACTCGAACTTGAGTCCGGAATCGGAGAAGTGGGACTACGAGACCTATCTCTATTACGGCGGCAAGCGTCTGATGAAGGATCTGTTCGAAGACGGATACGTCGATCACGCGATCTTCCAGACCACGCTGCTGCGGGACTTCTACGAGACGAACTTCTCACAGTTCCGTGAGACCCAGGACCTCGTCGAGGCCAACCCGGGCAAGCTCACTCACAATTACGCCTACGATCCGCGCGACGGTGAGGACGGCATCACCGAGATGCGCAAGGCGCACGCCAAGTACGGCTTCACCGGCGTCAAGCTGTACACCGCCGAATGGCACGGCGAATCGCGTGGCTACAAGCTCGACGACATGTGGTCGCGCAAGTACCTCGATGTCGCGCAGGAACTCGGCGTCAAGAACATCCACGTCCACAAGGGACCGACGATCCGTCCGCTCGACCGCGACGCGTTCGATGTCGCCGACGTCGACAAGGTGGCCACCGACTACCTCGATCTGAACTTCGTCGTCGAGCACATCGGGCTGCCCCGTCTCGAGGACTTCTGCTGGATCGCCACGCAGGAGCCGAACGTGTACGCGGGCATGGCGGTGGCGATGCCGTTCATCCACACTCGTCCGCGGTACTTCGCGCAGATGATGGGCGAGCTTCTGTACTGGCTCGACGAGGACCGGATCATCTTCTCCAGCGACTACGCGCTGTGGACGCCGAAGTGGCTGATCGAGCAGTTCGTCGACTTCCAGATCCCGGAGGACATGACCGAGTACGCGCCGATCACCCTCGATCAGAAGCGCAAGGTGTTGGGCCTGAACGCGGTGAATCTGTACCCGCACATCCAGGTCCCCGAGGAGTTGAAGATCAAGACTCCCGTCGGCGCGAATGCGTGAGGCCGCTGCCATGACCACTCTGGATGAACGGCCGACCTCCCGCCGGTCGAGCCCCGACGCACCGTCTCTGGAGGCGGCCATCATGGCCGCACTCGACACCGTGATCGACCCCGAGCTCGACGAACCCATCACCGACCTGTACTTCGTGCGCTCCGTCGCGGTCGACGACCAGGGCGTGGAGGTCCATCTGCGGCTTCCGACCGCGTTCTGCTCGCCGAACTTCGCGTACCTGATGGCCTCCGACGCGTTGGACGCCCTGGAGATGATCGACGACATCGGCATCGTGCGCGTGATGCTCGACGATCACCACGACAGCGACAAGATCAACGCCGGCCTGGCCGCGCACGCCGGATACCGCGGGACGTTCGGTCACGAGGCGCAGGACAGTCTCGACGAACTCCGCCTGACGTTCATGCGCAAAGCCCACACGGCCGCGATGGAACGCTCGCTGACCTCCCTCATCAAGGCGGGCGGCACCACCAACGAGGCCGTCGGCAAGGTCCTGTTGCGTGACCTTCCGTCCGGCCAGTACAAGACGGCACTGCTGCGTCGCCGCGTGGCGATAGGCCTGTCCGCCTGCCCCAACAGCCGCGTCCTGGTGGACGATCACGGGCATCCGATCCCCGACGACGAGATCCCGGTGAAACTCCGGTTCGCGCGCTCGGTCCGGATCTCCATCGAAGGCAACGGCCACTGGTGCCGCGGGGTGCTGGCCACCCGCTATGAGGGCGACGAGTGCGACGGCACCTCGGGCCCGCTCATCACGAACACCCGGGAGAAGCAATGAAAGCTGTACGCGTCGTCGGCTACCACCAGCCGATGGAACTGACCGAGATCGACAAACCCGAGGTCAGCGGACCCCTGGACGTGATCGTGCGGATCGGCGGCGCCGGCGTGTGCCGCACCGACCTGCACGTCCTCGAGGGCCAGTGGGAAGCGAAATCACAGGTCGCGTTGCCGTACACGATCGGTCACGAGAACGCCGGCTGGGTCGAGGAGATCGGCTCCGCGGTCACCAACGTCGCTGTCGGCGACAAGGTGATCCTGCATCCGCTGATCACCTGCGGGCTGTGCCGGGCCTGCCGCGCCGGGGACGACGTCCACTGCGAGAACCAGCAGTTCCCGGGCATCGACACCGACGGCGGGTACGCCGAGTATCTGAAGACCACTGCGCGCAGCGTCGTCAGACTCGACGACTCGCTGGAGCCCGCCGACGTCGCGGCGCTCGCGGACGCGGGCCTGACCGCCTACCACGCGGCCGCGAAAGTGGCCCGAGACACTCGACCGGGACAGACCTGCGTCGTGATCGGCGCGGGCGGCCTCGGCCACATCGGCATCCAAGTCCTGTCCGCGATCAGCGGCGTCACGATCGTCGTCGTGGACCGCAACCCGGACGCGGTGGCGCTGGCCGTCGAGGTCGGCGCCAACCACGGCATCGTCGCCGACGGAACCCATGTCGAGAAGATCCTCGAGATGACCGGCGGCCACGGTGCCGAAGCAGTCCTGGACTTCGTCGGCGAAGGCGGTGCCACCGCCGAGGGCGTCGCGATGCTCCGCCGGGCCGGCAGCTATTACGTGGTCGGCTACGGCGAGAACATCGACGTCCCGACGATCGACATCATCTCCACCGAGATCAATTTCATCGGCAACCTCGTCGGGTCGTACAACGATCTCGGGGAGCTCATGGTCCTGGCCGCACAGGGCAAAGTGAAGCTCCACACCAGCACCTACCCACTCGCCGACTTCGCGACAGCGCTCGCCGACCTCGACGCGGGCAAGGTCCGAGGACGCGCCATCCTCATCCCCTAGTGCCGACCACGGCACTGGTGTCATTCCCCTCTTTCTCACCGGATTCTGTCCACCGAAAGGCTTTCGATCATGGCTAAAGAGCTGCGGTACAACGCTGACGCACGAGTTCTCCTGGAGCGAGGGGTCAACGCCCTCGCCGACGCCGTCAAGGTGACCCTCGGACCCAAGGGTCGCAATGCGGTTCTGGAGAAGCTGACCGGTCCACCGACCATCACCAACGACGGCGTGACCATCGCCAGGGAGATCCAGTTGCGCGAGCCGTTCGCCAACATGGGCGCACAGCTGGTGAAGGAGGTCGCGATGAAGACCAACGGTGTCGTCGGCGACGGCACCACCACCGCCACAGTCCTCGCCCAGGCCATGGTGCGCGAGGGTCTCCGGGCCGTCGAGGACGGAGCCAACCCGATGCGCGTTCGACGCGGCATCGAACGTGCTGTCGAGACCGTCCTCGACGCGCTCGGCGGCCAATCGGTCACCATCGGCGAACGCGAGGATCTGTTGCGCGTCGCCTCGCTGGCCGCCAGCGACGACGACGTGATCGGTTCGGCGATCGCCGACGCCGTCGTCTACGCGGGCGACACCGGTGTCATCACCACCGAGGAGTCCGACGCCCCCGGGCTGACCGTCGAGGTGGTCGACGGCATCGAATTCGATCACGGCTACATCTCCGGCTACATGGTGACCGACCAGGAGCGCATGGAGGCGGTCCTGGACGACCCGGTGATCCTGTTGACCAACAAGAAGATCACCTCGGTGCAGGACATCATGCCCACCGTCGAGGCGGCCAAGCGGGCCGATCGTCCGCTGCTGGTCCTCGCCGAAGACGTCGACGGACCCGCGCTCCAGTTCCTCGTCGGCGGCAACATGCACAACCACATGCGCTCGGTGGTCGTGCGCGCCCCCGGCTTCGGTCACCGCCGCGTCGCCGAACTCGAGGACCTCGCGATCGCGCTCGGCGGTCACGTCATCGCCAAGGACACCGGCGTCGAACTGTCGGAGGTGACCGGCGAGCATCTCGGACGCTGCAGTCGCGTCACCGTCACCGAGAATGCGACGACGATCGTCGGCGCCACCGGCGACCAGTCGCTGATCGACGCCCGCGTCGGGCAGCTCCGCGCCCAGTTCGACCGCGCCCGCATCGACGCCGACCGGGACAGCCTCGAACTGCGCATCGCTCGCCTGACCGGCCGCGTCGCCGTGATCCGAGTCGGCGGCTACACCAGCGTCGAACTCAAGGAGCGCATGCTCCGCGTCGAGGACGCATTGGCCGCCACCCAGGCCGCGGTCGACTCGGGTGTGGTCGCCGGCGGCGGCACCGCACTGGCACAGTCGCACCGGGTGCTCGAAGGACTCACCGCCGACGAGGACGAGGGGGTCGGTGTCGCCGTGGTCCGCGCGTCCCTGTTCGAACCGCTCCGCTGGATCGCCCTCAACGCGGGCTACGAGGGCGACGCTGTCGTCGACGTCGTCTCCGAACTGCCGTCCGGCCACGGATTCAACGCTCTCACCGGCGGATACGAGGACATGTTCGAGGCGGGCATCATGGACCCGACGAACGTCACCCGCGCCGCCCTCGAGAGCGCGGCGTCGATCGCGGCACTGATCCTGACGACCGAGACCGCCGTCGTCGAAGAGGTGATGGGACACCCCGGCGCCATCGAGGCGCCCGGCTTCGGCGACCTCGCCGAAGGCATGGTCCGACCGTCCAACATCTACTGAGGAGCAGCCATGATCTTCATCGTCGTCCGATTCAAGGTGAAGGACGAGCACGTCGACGGTTGGCTCGACCGCACCCGGCCCTTCACCGAAGCGACCCGCGGCGAACCCGGGAATCTCTGGTTCGACTGGTTCCGCAGCACCGACGACCCGTCGGAGTTCGCCCTCGTCGAAGCCTTCGCCGACGGTGACGCCGGAGGCGCGCACGTCAACGCGCAGCACTTCAAGGACGGCCTCGACGCGATGCGCCCGGCACTGAAGGAGACCCCGCGGATCATCAGCCGCGAGGTCGACGGCGACGGGTGGTCGGAGATGGGCGAGTTGCAGGTCTGACCTGTCGATCCTGCCGCGCTGAGGGCGGGGTGGTGAAGATGATTCCCCGGAAGTCTTCACCGCCCCGCCCTCAGCACTGTTCTCTGTCCAGCCCGGCCTCGAACCACCGGGCGAGAACACACCACAGAGCATTGACCCACGCGAGGATCGTCTCAGAGTGAGACACCCCAGCGTGACTTACGTCATAATCTAGAGGAGGACGGCCCAAGCCCAGTCGTCTGAAAGAGAGAACCATGCCTGAACTCGATCTCACCGCGGTCCGATACCGCTTTCTCTCGGAAGAGGCGCTGTCGAGCGGTGTGCGCGAATCGATCTTCAACTCGTGGCGAAGATCCAAAGCCATGGAGGTGTCGGTCGATCCGGTCGACCTGCCGTTCATCCGGGAGCCCGAGCTCGACAGTCCCCTCGTCCAGGCCGCACGTCCGATCATGCGTCGACTCGCCGAAGGGCTCGAGGCCGAACCGGTCAGCGCCATCCTCACATCCGACGACGGTGTCGTCCTCAGCCGGGCCGGCGCCGTCGGGCGCCTCGGCCGCGACCTCGACACCGTCCACCTCGCACCCGGATTCAGTTATTCGGAGAGCTCGGTCGGCACCAACGGCATCGGGACCACACTCGAGACGAGGAAGCCGACGCTCGTCGTCGGCGCCGAACACTACCGGGAGTCGCTCGTCGACCTCGCGTGCGCCGGTGTGCCCATCGTCGACCCGACGAGCGGACGCCTGTTGGGTGTCCTCGACCTGACCGGCCGCATCGAGCACGGCGGCGGTCTCATGATGACGCTCGCATTGTCGGCCGCCAAACAGATCGAGGATCGTCTCCTCGAGTTCAGCGGCACCGTGCAGTCGGCGCTTCTGCAGGCCTACAACGTCGCCTGCCGCCGACACGTCGGCACCATGGTCCTCGCGGTGAGCGACGATCTCGTCCTGATGAATCAGCGGCTCCGTCGGACCATCGAGTCGACCGACCAGTCGGCGCTGATCGAGCACGCCGTCGACGCCACGTCGACGGCGACCCGCTCGACTGTCGACGAACTCCCCAGCGGGATCACGGTGCGAATCACACGAGTCGACACGATCGAGACGATGGATGCGGCGGCCCTGTTCACCGTGCACGTCGTGGAGGCCGCGGCCACGCGGCCGAACGTCCGCCGAGTCCCGGTGTCGCTCCCCGGCATGGTCGGTCGGAGCTCCATGTGGCGGCAGACCTGCTCGGATCTGCTGCGCGCGCTGGAGACATCGCAGTGGGCGGTCGCCGCGGGCGAACGCGGCACCGGCCGATGCTCGGCGCTCAAGGCCGCCGCCGAGGTCCACCGATCCGGTCACGTCCGCGTGTTCGCGCCGGAACATCTGTCCACCGGGGACGGGTTGGTCGAACTCGCCGACGAGCTCGACCACGAGGGCTTCAACATCGTGCTCCGCGATATCGACACCCTCGACGCCGACACGGTCGAGCACATCGCGGCGCTCGTCTCGGACAAGGTCGACGACGGGTGGCTCGGCATGACCGCCGACATCAGCGACGGTGACACGACCCTCGACACCGTGCTTCTGCCGATGTTCATGCGGACCATCGGCGTCCCGTCGCTGCGATACCGCGTCGAAGACCTCCAGGACCTCGTCCCCCTGCTCCTACGGCGCCTGACGCGCGGCGACGACGTGAGCATGTCGCCGGCCGCGATGCGTCAGCTCGCCAAGTACGGATGGCCCGGGAACGTCGCCGAGCTCCGGAACATACTCGCGATGGTGGTCCGACAGCAGCGAGCAGGGGTGATCGAGGTCGATCAGCTGCCGCCGGTGTGCCGGACCTTCGGCCGGCACACACTCTCGCAGATGGAGGCGCTCGAACGGGACGCCATCGTCCGAGCACTCACCGAGAACGACTACAACAAGCGCGCGGCCGCCGAGTCCCTCGGTCTGAGTCGCGCCACGATCTACCGCAAGATCAAACAGTTCTCGATCGCGACGTGACCGCAGCGCGCGCCATCGGTCACCGCGGGTCGTCAGTCACCGAGCGGCTCGAGCCAACGCCTGGAGCACGTCGACGCTGGCGTCCCAGCCCATGCACTTGTCGGTGACCGATTTGCCGTAGACGAGGGCGGCGCGGCCGTCGGCGTCGGACGGCACGGGCTGGTTGCCGGGCTCGATGAAGCTCTCCAGCATCACGCCGGACAGACGGACCGGCTCGCCCGCGGCCCGTCGTGCGGCGAACTCGTTCGCCACCTCGACGGCCACGACCGCCTGGCGCTCGTGGTCCTTGCCCGAGTTGGCGTGCGAGCAGTCGACCATCACCTTCGGCGACTGTCCGGCGTTCGCCAGTGCGGCGACGGCCGCGGTGACCGAGGCGGCATCGTAGTTCGGCCCGGGGGTGCCGCCGCGCAGGATGATGTGGCAGTCCTCGTTGCCCGAGGTCTGCACCACGGCGCCGCGCCCGGCGTCGTCGACGCCGAAGAACACGTGCGGGGCGGCCGCGGCCTGCGCGCCGTCGATGGCCACCTGCACGTTGCCGTCGGTGCCGTTCTTGAAGCCGATCGGCATCGACAGCCCCGACGCCAACTGGCGGTGCACCTGCGACTCGGTGGTACGTGCGCCGATCGCGCCCCAGGCGACGGTGTCGGCGATGTACTGCGGGCTGGTCGGCTCCAGGAACTCACAGCCGACGGGCAGCCCGAGGTCGATCACGTCGAGCAGCAGTCGGCGCGCCGTACGCAGACCGCGCTCCACGTCGTAGGTCTCGTCCATGCCCGGATCGTTGATCAGGCCCTTCCATCCGACGGTGGTGCGCGGCTTCTCGAAGTACACGCGCATCACGATCTTCAGGGTGTCGGCGTATTCGGCGGCCAGCGGTGCCAGACGCCGCGCGTAGTCGAGGGCGGCCTCGGGGTCGTGCACCGAGCACGGCCCGACGACGACGATCATCCGGTCGTCGCGGCCGGCGATGATCGCGGCGATCTCCTCGCGGTCGCGGGCCACGACCTCGGCGCGACGGTCGGTCAGCGGGAGTTCGGCCAGCAACTCGCGCGGCGACGGAATCGGCGAGAATGCGACCACCCGCCGGTCGGACGTCGCGGTACTGGTTGCTTCGGGAGTCGTGATGGTCACGGGTTGTCGCCTTTCGGTGCGCATATCGCGGGGTATCTGATCTACCGGCGCCGTATCCGAAACGCTTCACTGTGCGTGATCCATCCCGGAAACGACAGAAGCAGCGACCGAGTGGTCACTGCTTCAGGCTCCGGGTCTTCGACGCGCGTATTACCGCTTCATCGCAGGCTCACCCGGAGCCTGGATAAAGAACCGCCAATACGAGGTGTTGGACACGTCGTCGACGGTAGCACCGCGCCGACGACGTGTCGAATGCACCCCCGTCCACCGCCCGGAACCGCCGCCGCACCGTGTCACCGCAAGCGCGCTCCGTCGACATCGGTGACCGGCAGGTCGCACACCTGGCCTCGGCATACGTAGGCGGCGTCGCGGAGACGGCCGCCGGTGGGGACGGGACCGCGCCCGGTCAGCAGCGGCTGAGAGTCCTGTTCACCCGCGATCACCAGCACGCCGCCGGGCGCACGACGCCGCAGCCGAGCGGCCATCGCTCCGTCGCTGTCGGGGGCCTGGGCCACCCCGATCTGCAGCGGGCCGGCCACGTACGTCTGAGCCACCGTCAGCCAGTGTCCGGCCGATCGGGGAGCCTTGGCCAGGACGATGCCCGCGCGCGAGAGAGTCGCGGCGGCGAGATCGGCGTACCGGGACTGCGCGTCGAGGTCGGCGACGGCGGTGGCGGCGACGAGCGCCTCGGCCATGAGTGACGCCCCGGCCGGGGTCGCGCCGTCGACCGGATCGCGAGGGCGCAGGAGCAGGTCCGCGCGCGGATGCGCGTCGAACCAGGCACCGGGCTCATCGTCGGCGAACACTTCGATCGCACGGTCGCAGATCTGCAGTCCGGCTGTGCGCCATCGGTCTTCGCCGGTCACCGAGTGCAGGGTCAGCAGTGCCGTGACCAGCGCCGCGTAGTCGTCGAGCGCTCCGAGCGGCACACCGACCTCACCGTCGAGCGAAGACCGTCGCAGATCGCCGTCCACCAGGTGCAGGTCGAGCAGGCCCGCGGCGGTCTGTCGCGCGCGGTCGATCCAGTCGGGCCGATCCAGGCCGGCTCCGGCCTCGGCGAGCGCGGTGATCGCGAACGCGTTCCAACCGGTCACCACCTTGTCGTCGCGGTCGGGCTGCGGTCGCCGCGCACGGACCTCCCGGAGTCGGACGCGAACCGACTCGTATCGGTCCATGTCGTCGGGGTCGCGCAGGAGTTGCAGCGTCGACGCTCCGTGCTCGAACGTTCCGCCCGCGGTCACTGTGAAGGTCTGCGCCGCCCACTGCGCATCGTCGCCGAGGATCTGAGCGAACTCGTCGGGCGTCCACACGTAGGTGAGTCCCTCGACGCCTTCGGTGTCGGCGTCCAACGACGATGCGTAGCCGCGGCCGGTCCACAGCTGCTCATCGAGGAAGGCGACCGTCTCCTGTGTGACTCGCAGGGCCAGCGGGTCGCCGGTGCGGCGGGCCAGGTGCGCGTAGGCGCGCAGTAGGAGGCCGTTGTCGTACAGCATCTTCTCGAAGTGCGGCACCACCCAGGCCGCATCGACGGCGTACCGCGCGAAACCGCCTGCCAGCTGGTCGTAGACTCCGCCGCGGGCCATCGCATGCAGCGTTCGGGTCGCGACGTCGAGAGCGGTCTGGTCGTCGGTGTACTCGGCGGCGCGGATCAGCCCTTCGAGGATGTTCGACGGCGGGAACTTCGGCGCCCCGCCGAACCCTCCGTGCACCTGGTCTTCGTCGGCCGCGATCGCGGCGACGGCGTCGGCGAGCAGTTGGACGTCGAGCGGCGGACCGTCGGGCAGATTCTGTGCGGTGGCACGCAGGTGCTCGGTGATCTTTCCCGCTGCGACGTCGACCTCGTCGCGGCGGGTGGTCCACGTCCCGGTCACCGCGTCGAGCAGTTCGCCGAAGCCGGGCTGCCCGTTCCGTGCGTGCGGCGGGAAGTAGGTGCCGCAGTAGAACGGGTCTCCGTCCGGGGTGAGGAAGCAGGTCATCGGCCAGCCGCCCTGGCCGGTCATCGCGACAGTCGCGGCCATGTAGATCGCGTCGATGTCGGGGCGTTCCTCGCGGTCGACTTTGACGCACACGAAGCCCGAGTTCATCCGCGCGGCGAGCTCGGCGTTCTCGAAGCTCTCGTGCGCCATGACATGGCACCAGTGGCAGGCGGCGTAGCCGACACTGAGCAGGATCGGCACGTCCCGTTCACGGGCCTGCGCGAACGCCTCGTCGCCCCACTCCTGCCAGTGCACCGGATTGTCCGCATGCTGTCGCAGGTACGGAGACGTGGACTGTCCGAGACGATTCGCCATTACTCCAGCGTGCCACGGAGGTGGTCGGCCCACGGACTACCCGTCGTCATCATCCCGGGTCGAGCGGCGCCGTTCAGCCACGAATGCGCCTACGACGATCCCCCTGCATCCGATTTCGACTCGGTCTCGCCGGGGTCCGGTTCATCGGCCGCTGACGCCTCGGTGCCCTCGTCGAAGGCTTGATCGGCTTCGGGATGATCGGTGTCGAAACTCTCTGGAAGCTTCTTGAGCTGACGATTCATCGAGCGGATCAGCAGGAACACCGCGACGAGCAGCACGATGATGATGAGAAGCCCCAGGGGCGACGCCTTGCCGAACTCGGGGCCCTTGGGCTCCTGATCGGCCGCCAGCACCACCGCGCTGCTCGCCCATGCTGACAGACTCATACCTGCTCGATTCCCGCGAAGAGGTCGGTCTCGGGGATCGACGTCTTCACCCTCGTCTGGGCCAACTCGAACTCCTCGGTCGGCCACATCTCCCGCTGCCACTCCAGCGGCACCGCGAAGAAGAATCCGTTCGGGTCCACCTGGGTGGCGTGGGCGCGGAGCGCGTCATCGCGCTGACCGAAGTAGTCGCCGCAGGTGACCTGGGTGGTCACTCGCGCCATCAGATCGCCCTGGTCGGTCCTCCACTTGCTCAGCCATTCGGCGAACGGGTTCTCCCGGCCCTCGGCGTCGAAGGCCTCGGCGAACCGCTTGATGCGGGCACGAATGAATCCGTGCGTGTAGTACAGCTTCAGCGGAGTCCACGGCTCGCCGGCGTCCGGGTACTGCTCGGCATCGCCTGCGGCGTCGAACGCCGCGACCGAGACCTCGTGGCAGCGGATGTGGTCTGGATGCGGATAGCCGCCGTTCTCGTCGTAGGTGATGATCACGTGCGGCCGGAACGAACGGATCACTTCGACGAGACGGCCGGTCGACTCCTCGAGCGGCACCAGTGCGAAACAGTCCTCCGGCAGGGGCGGCATCGGATCGCCCTCGGGCAGACCGGAGTCCATGTAGCCGAGCCAGTGGTGTTGCACGCCCAGTGCGGCCGCGGCCTTCGCCATCTCCTCGCGTCGCACCTCCGGCAGATTCTCCAGCACGCCCGGACGGTCCATCGCCGGGTTGAGCACGTCGCCGCGCTCGCCGCCCGTGAGGGTCACGACCATCACGTCGTGTCCCTCGGCGGCGTACTTCGCCAAGGTCGCGGCCGCCTTACTCGATTCGTCATCGGGATGTGCGTGCACGGCCATGAGACGCAGACCGTTCGCGTGTTCGCTCACGCTTCCTCACCTTCGCTCGCTGTTAGTACTCATGGTAGGTATTGACACGTGAGCAGTTCAGACGGGGGCGGCATCGGCCCCACCCCGCACAGCGGTCCCCGCGCGACATATCCGACCGAACAGACTCCATCGAGCAGGAAACGATGGTTCTACGTGCTCTCGATCGGCGTCGTTGTGATCGGAGTCGCCATCGCGTATTTCGCGTACGACCGATTCGCCGATCCGGCGGTGTCGGGCGACGCGACCGCCTTCGAGATCGTGTCGTCGGACACCGTGTCGGTGCAGTACACGGTGAACCGGGCCGATCCCGACGAGGCCGTCGCCTGCGTCGTGCGCGCCCGCAATCAGGACGGCGCCGAGGTCGGTCGCCGCGAAGTCCTCGTGCCCGCGGGCGGCGAGACGCAGGTCGGCGCCAAGACCGAGGTGCACACGTCGGAACCCGCCGTCATCGGTGAGGTCTTCGGCTGCAGCACATCCGTTCCCCCGTATCTGAAGCCCGCCGCATGACCACCACCGTCGGGCGCGCCGTCTTCGCGCGCATCTCCAGCCCGTACTTTCCGATTCTGACCGCGTTGTTCGTCGGCATCATGCTGATCAGCAACATCGCGGCGACCAAGGCCGTCGTGCTGTTCGACGGCTGGCTGCACTTCGACCTCGGACCGCTGCACGTCAACGGACTGGTGACCGACGGCGCGTTCTTCATGTTCCCGCTCAGCTACGTGATCGGCGACGTGATCAGCGAGGTGTACGGCTTCCGGGCGATGCGTCGCACCGTCGCGGCGGGCTTCGTCGTGATCCTGCTCGCCTCGCTGTGCTTCTGGATCGCCATCAAACTGCCCGCCGCCGACTTCTACGACGGCCAGTCGTCGTTCGACACCGTCCTCGGGTCGGTTCCGCAGATCGTCGCCGCCGGCCTTGCCGGCTACGTCGTCGGCGAGCTGCTGAACTCGTACGTGCTGGTCAAGATGAAGGAACGAGCCGGCGAGCGACACCTGTGGGCACGTCTGATCTCCTCGACCGTCGTCGGCGAGTTCTTCGACACGCTGGTGTTCTGCTCCATCGCGGCCACGGCGATCGGCATCAGCACATGGTCGGACTTCATCAACTACGTGGTGATCGGTTTCGTGTGGAAGACCCTCGTCGAAGTGGTTGTCATGCCCATCACGTATGCGGTCGTGGGTTTCCTCAAACGGGCCGAGCCGTCGTATCGTGAGGCTCTGATGAACGGCGACCACACTTCGCCGCGTGTGCCTTGAACCACACGAACTGATATGATGAACGGCGCACGACCTCGCGAGAGGTCGTGCTGCTGCATTTAGAGCAGTCCATTCGCGGACAGCAAAGGAGACCACGATGACTGATTCCCAGGTGACCTGGTTGACGCCCGAGTCGTACGACCGCCTGAAGGGTGAGCTGGATTCGCTGATCGCGAATCGCCCAGTCATTGCCGCCGAGATCAATGAGCGTCGTGAAGAAGGCGACCTCAAGGAGAACGGCGGCTACCATGCAGCCCGTGAGGAGCAGGGACAGCAGGAGGCGCGCATTCGCCAGCTGCAGGATCTGCTGAACAACGCCAAGGTCGGCGAGGCGCCGACTCAGTCGGGCGTCGCCCTTCCGGGCTCGGTCGTCACCGTCTACTACGACGGCGACGAGTCCGACAAGGAGACCTTCCTGATCGCCACACGCGAAGAGGGGTCGTCCAGCGACCTCGAGATCTACTCGCCGAGTTCCCCGCTCGGTGCGGCGATCATCGACGCGACCGTCGGCGAGAGCCGCAGCTACACGGTGCCGAGCGGCGCCACGGTCACGGTCACGCTCGTCAGCGCTGAGCCGTACCACTCCTGACAGACACGCCGAAGCGGCGGCATCGGACTCTCATCCGGTGCCGCCGCTTCGGCGTCTACGAGTGGCGTCTACGAGTCACGTCTACGACGTGATTACGCGCCGTCGCCGAACTGTCGCTCCAGCAGGTCGCGCAACTGCACCTCGACCGCGGACAATTCGATACGCGAAGTCTGTTCGGCAGAGCGGAGCGCGACGGGCGACCGCAGATCCGGCAACAGGTAGGCGGGCGGCACGTCGAGCGCTCGCGCAAGCCGATACACGGTGGACAGCACCGGATCGGACACCCGGAGCCCACCGTTGCCCGTGCCCCGCTCGAGGTTCGAGATCTGATTGCGGTGCAGACCCGCGCGCTCGGCGAGATCTTCTTGGGAGTACTTCCTGATCTTGCGGATCACGACGAGACGATGTCCCAGCGAGTGCGCGTACGTGCCCCACTCCAGAGGTTCCCAACGCGTCTCGTCCACACCGTCAACCCTGCTGTATGCACACATCAATGTCCGCACACATCTGTGTGAATATTGTTGTGGCAGAAGCCGATCGCGCGATCGACCCCAGTCAGGACCGGTCCGGCGCCGTCACGGGCACTACACTGCGCGGCATGACATACGATCTCGCACCCTTCGACGAGCAGTTCTACGACACCGCTCCCATGCGCTACCAGATCGACGTGGCGCTGCCCGTCGCATCGGAGACGGCGTGGGCGGAGTTCACTCGGCAGAACACACTCGACTGGTGCCGAGCACTGACGTCGGTCACCTTCACCTCACCCGAGCCGCACGGTGTCGGCACGACGCGCTCGGTGGTCCTCGCACCCGGCGTCGTCAAGATGGACGAGGAGTTCTTCATCTGGGACGAGGACCCGGCGACCTCGACCTACCGCCACGGATTCCGCGGCATACGCGCCAACATCCCCGGCCTGCGCAGGTTCGGCGAGTACACCGAGGTCTCACCGGCCGACCACGGGTGCAGACTGATTTGGAAGTTCGCGATGGAACTCGGCGGCGCCGGTCTGCCGTCGTTCCTGTCCTCCCCCATCGCCAACGGCGCTTTCGGCACCGTCGAGACGGACACGATCAGGCACTTCTCGAAGGTCTGATCGGGGCCTGTCTGCATTTCGGCACTCGAAACGACCGCCACGGTCGTTTCGAGTGCCCGACTGCGAACAGTCGAGCCGACACACCCGGGATGCACGCGACGGAACCGGATCGGCAGTCGTCGCGTCTGACTGAGTATGGGGGACAACGATTCGACAGCAGTGAAGGTGGCGCGATTTCTCGCGGCTCACGACGGAGTCATCACGACCGGACAGGCCGGGTCGCTGGGGATGACCAGACGTCAGGTCTACCGCAAGACCTCATCGGGACTGTGGGCCTCGCGGGGCCCGTCGGTTCATCTGTCCGCGGAACACCCGATGTCGGATATGGCCGCGATCCGGATAGCCGTGGCGTCGCACGGCGGTGTCGCAGATCGAACGTCGGCCGCCTGGCTCCACGATCTGATCGATCGACCCGGCACCCGGGTCAGCCTGTCGGTGCCGAGGTCGGCGCACGGCAGCAGAGGCTGCAGCATCCCGACACAGATCCGTCGGCGTACGTTCCCCGCCGAGGATCTCACGAGCGTGCACGGCGTCGACTCGGTCGCACTGCCTCTCACTGTTCTCATGGTCGCGGCCGAACGCGACGACGGAGTGGAGATCATGGATCGGACTCTGCAACGACGCCTGGTCACACTGAAACAATTGCACGCGGCCCTCGATCGGAACTGCGGCGCACACGGTATGGCTGCGGCGCGCACGATCCTGGCAGCGGCCGACGACGTCTCCGAGTCCGAATTGGAACGCAAGTTCGTCCGGTTCCTGCGCCGGCACGGAATCACCGGATGGAGGCAGCAGGTCGAGTTCGGCCCCTACCGACTCGACTTCGTCTTCCCGGAGCACCGGATCGCCGTGGAGTTGCACGGCTGGGCGTTCCACCACGACTACGACCGCTGGGAACGCGACCAGAAGGTCACCAACGCGCTGGTCAACGCCGACTGGCTGCCGCTGATCTTCACGTGGAAACGACTCATGCAGGAGCCCGACGAGGTGCTCCGCGAGCTGCAGACGGCGATGGAACTCCGGGAGAACGTCGACTGAGACGACTTGGGCACTCGAAACGACCTCTACGGTCGTTTCGAGTGCCCGAGTACGAACAGACTCAGCGCAGCGCCTGGTCGACGTCCGCGAGGAGGTCGTCGACGTCCTCGATGCCGACGGAGAGGCGGACCAGGTTGTCCGGGACCTCCAGCAGGGAGCCCGCGGTGGACGCGTGGGTCATGGCGCCCGGGTGCTCGATCAGCGACTCGATGCCGCCGAGTGATTCGGCGAGCGTGAACACCTCGGTCTTCGCGCAGAAGTCGAGCGCGGCCTGACGGCCACCGGCCAACTGCACAGAGATCATCCCGCCGAATCGACGCATCTGCGAGGCCGCGGTCGCGTGACCGGGGTGCCCCTCCAGCCCCGGGTACAGCACGCTGTCGATCGCCTTGTGCGCCGAGAGGAACTCGACCAGCTTCTCCGCGTTGTCGCAGTGGCGGTCCATGCGCACCGACAGCGTCTTGATGCCGCGCATCGTCAGGTACGCGTCGAACGGTCCAGGCACCCCGCCGGAGCCGTTCTGCAGGAACGCGATGTCGGCGTCGGTCTGCTCGTCGTTCGTGACGATTGCGCCGCCGACGACATCCGAGTGGCCACCCAGGTACTTGGTGGTCGAGTGCAGTACGACGTCGGCCCCCAGCGACAGCGGCTGCTGCAGGTACGGGGTGGCGAACGTGTTGTCGACGACGAGCCGAGCACCGCCGGCGTGGGCGACGTCGGCCAGCTTCGCGATGTCGCCCACGTTGAGCAGGGGGTTGGTGGGGGTCTCGATCCACACCAGTCGTGTCTGCGGGGTCATCGCCGCGGCGACGGCGTCCGGATCGACGACCGGTGCCACCGAATAGGTGATCCCCCACTCGGTGAACGCCTTGTCGATCAGGCGGAACGTGCCGCCGTACGCATCGTTCGGGATGACGATGTGATCACCGGGGCGCAACGCGGCGCGCAGCGTCGCGTCGGTCGCCGCCATACCCGAGGAGAACCCCCGGCCGTAGGCGCCGCCCTCGATGGCTGCCATGTTCGCCTCGAGCGCACGGCGGGTGGGGTTGCCGGTACGCGCGTACTCGAACCCGTCGCGCATGCCGCCGACGCCGTCCTGCGCGAAGGTCGAGCTCGCGAAGATCGGCACGTTGACGGCGCCGGTCCGCGGATCGGGGTCCCAGCCCGCATGGATCGCCTTGGTCGAGAAGCCGTGGTCGGTCATCAGTCCTCCTGCGCGGGAATCGGGTGGGTGCTCGCGAATGCGAGAAGGTCGTGGCGGGTGATCACGCCGACGGGCTTGCCCTCTTCGATCACCATGAGCGCGTCGGACTCGCTGAGCGCCTTCATCGCGGCGGAGACCGGTTCGCCCGCGCCGATCAGGGTGAACGGGACGCCCATGTGCTTGGACACCGGGTCGGCCAGGCTCGCTCGGCCTTCGAAGACCGCCGAGAGCAGATCGCGCTCGTTCACCGCACCCGCGATCTCGCCCGCCATGATCGGCGGTTCCGCGCCGACGACCGGCATCTGCGAGACCCCGTACTCGCGGAGGATCTCGATGGCGTCGCGGATCGTCTCCTGCGGGTGCGTGTGGACCAGGTCGGGCAGCGAACCCGACTTTCCCCGCAGCAGATCGCCGACGGTCGACTCCGGCACCGCACCGCCGCCGAGCGGGGTGCGCAGGAAGCCGTAGCTGCTCATCCAGTCGTCGTTGAAGATCTTCGACATGTAGCCGCGGCCGCCGTCGGGCAGCAGCACGACGACGACGGCGTCGGGCCCCTCGCGTTCGGCCACTTCGAGAGCGGCGACGACGGCCATGCCGCACGACCCGCCGACGAGCAGCCCCTCTTCGCGGGCCAGGCGACGGGTCATGTCGAACGAATCGGCATCGCTCACGGCGATGATCTCGTCGGGAACGGTCGGGTCGTACGCATCCGGCCAGAAGTCTTCACCGACGCCTTCGACGAGGTACGGACGACCGTCGCCGCCGGAGTACACCGAGCCCTCCGGGTCGACGCCGACCACGGTGACCGCGCCGCCGGAGATCTCCTTCAGGTAGCGACCGGTGCCGGTGATGGTGCCGCCGGTGCCGACGCCCGCCACGAAGTGCGTCACCGTGCCGTCGGTGTCTCGCCAGATCTCCGGGCCGGTGGTCTCGTAATGCGAGAGCGGGCCGTTCGGGTTGGCGTACTGGTTGGGCTTCCACGCGCCGTCGATCTCACCCACGAGGCGGTCGGACACGTTGTAGTAGCTGTCCGGGTGCTCCGGCGGGACCGCGGTCGGGCAGACGACGACCTCGGCGCCATAGGCGCGCAACACGTTCCGCTTGTCTTCGGCCACCTTGTCGGGACAGACGAACACGCACTTGTAGCCGCGCTGCTGGGCGACCAGCGCCAACCCGACACCGGTGTTGCCGGACGTGGGCTCGACGATGGTGCCACCGGGTTTGAGCTCGCCCGCCGCTTCCGCGGCGTCGATCATACGAGTGGCGATGCGGTCCTTGGAGCTGCCGCCCGGGTTGAGGTACTCGACCTTCGCCGCCACCAGACCCGCGCCCGGCTTGACGACCGAGTTGAGCTTGACGAGCGGGGTGTTTCCGACCAGGTCGACGACGTGATTGGCGATGCGCATGCCTCCATGTTCGCATTTTCAGCGAACAGGCACCCGGTCGACCCGCGCAGTACGCAAAACTCCCGACTGCATCCGGCGAACAAAAGCCGACCGCTTGTAACAAGCATATGCTTGGTCGCATGACTGAAGCTGTGATTGTTGCAACCGCCCGCTCCCCCATCGGCCGCGCCGGAAAGGGCTCCCTGGCGAGCCTCCGACCGGACGAGATGGCTCGTCAGATGATCGCGACGGCACTGGCCAAGGTGCCCGAGCTCGACCCGTCGCTCGTCGAGGACATCCATCTCGGCATCGGGCAGCCCGGAGGTCAGGGCGGCTACAACATCGCCCGTAGCGTCGCAGTTCAGCTCGGCTACGACCACATCCCCGGCGTCACGGTGAACCGCTACTGCTCGTCGTCGGTGCAGACCACACGCATGGCACTGCACGCGATCAAGGCCGGCGAGGGCGACGTCTTCATCTCGGGCGGCGTCGAGAGCGTCTCGAGCATGGGCGTCTCAGGTGGCGCCGACGGCCTGCCGAACTCCAAGAACCCGCTGTTCGACGACGCGCAGGCCCGGACCGCGAAGGCCGCCGAGGGCGGCGCGGGAGTCTGGCACGACCCCCGCGAGGACGGCCTGATCCCCGACGTCTACATCGCGATGGGACAGACGGCCGAGAACGTCGCGTCGTACACGGGCATCTCCCGGGAGGATCAGGACCGGTGGGGAGTCCTCTCCCAGAACCGAGCCGAGAAGGCGATCACGGACGGCTTCTTCGCCCGCGAGATCGATCCGTTGACCCTGGCCGACGGCACCGTCGTCTCGGCCGATGACGGCCCCCGCGCCGGCACCACGTACGAGAAGATCTCGCAGCTGAAGCCCGTCTTCCGCCCCGACGGCACCGTCACCGCGGGCAACGCCTGCCCGCTGAACGACGGCGCGGCCGCCCTGGTCGTCATGAGCGACACCAAGGCCAAGGAGCTGGGCCTCAAGCCGCTCGCCCGGATCGTCGCGACCGCGGCCACCGGTCTGAGCCCGGAGATCATGGGTCTCGGCCCGATCGAGGCCGTGCGCAAGGTCCTGCGCGTGGCCGGTATGAGCATCGGCGACATCGACCTCACCGAGATCAACGAGGCGTTCGCCGTGCAGGTCCTCGGCTCGGCCGCCGAACTGGGCATCGACCACGACAAGCTGAACGTCTCGGGCGGCGCCATCGCTCTCGGCCACCCGTTCGGCATGACCGGCGCACGTATCACCACCACCCTGCTGAACAACCTCACCACGCACGACGGGCAGTTCGGTCTCGAGACCATGTGCGTCGGCGGCGGCCAGGGCATGGCGATGATCCTCGAGCGCCTGTAGACACCGCGGAGTCACATCGCGAGGACGGATCCGGTTCGCCGGGTCCGTCCTCTGCTATGCGGGGCACAGACGTGCCGTCGCGATTTGACGATCGCTTCGGCGCCCGAAAAACCGAGGACATCCAACTGAATATTTCCGAACCTGATGCTCGTCGGATGGCCGATCCACTGCTCGAAAAGTGTTGAGCCCACGTCGGTGACGACCGAAACCCTCAAGTACGGGTCCGCAGTTTTCTGCTCGGCGGCGCATAACCTTGCGAACAGCAATCCGACTTTTCGCCCAAATCGCCTGATCGAATGATTCACTTACTTGACAGTCAGGTTAAATCTGTGCCAACTCTGAGGATTCCTTCAGGTTATTCACGTCTCATGCGCGTTTTTCTATTCGCAAATGAGGGTGCCCTCCGTTACAGTTCCACCCGGGAAACCATACGAATGTTCTAACCCTCCCCGTCTTAGTAGGAGACCTGAATGAGCAAGAAGGCCACAACGATCGCGCGCCGTGTCGCAGCGGTCGCCGCTGTCTCGGCAGTGGGCGCCGCCGGTCTGATGATCAACGCGGGCGACGCCGACGCAGCGCGCCTCCCCAGCGGCAGCAAGACCTCCACCGGCATCGACGGCCAGGTCGTCAAGATCAGCCGCTCCGGCGAGAGCGCCCGCGCGCTCCACTCGGTCGCCAACAACGGTGCCGGCCGCTCGGCAGCGGTGTCGGGCACCTACTCGGCCAAGCTCAGCAAGGGCACCGGCAGCCTGAAGGTGGGCTACCTGGTCGGCTGCCAGATCAACATCGCGGGACTGTCGGGCGGAATCGGCGCGACGATCAGCGCTGCGCCGTCACTTAGCGGCTCGCTGACCGTTCCGCTGGAGCCGGGTCAGGTCGCATTCGTGTCGGGCGACAGCCTCTCGCTGAAGAAGGGCCACGGCACCGTCATGGTCGACAACTTCAACATCAACGTCGAGGGCTGCGGCGGCTACGCCTCGGCGCGCTCGGTTGTCCAGGTCCTCGCGGCCGACGGCCTCTCGACCGACGACGACACGATCACCGCCACCAGCGGTTACGTCCAGTCCAGCCTGTACGGCAAGCCGTTCAGCCTCAACTGACCTCCCGACGACTTACTGCACAAGGACTACTGACATGAAGAAGAACTCCCGCATCGTCGCCGGTGCCGCCGTAGTCGGCGCCGCACTCATCGCCGCAGGCGGCACCACCGCCATGGTCGGCCACGCCGACGCAGGCAAGCTGCCGGGCGGCTACGTCTCGAAGAACCTGGGCGATGGCAACAGCGTCCAGATCCGACTGTACGACGAGTCGGTCACCCGTTCGCGCGCCGTCACCAACATCGCGACCAGCCGCGAGGCATGGGTCTCCGGCAAGATCGCCATCAACACCAAGGGTGACGTCAAGGGCGGCACCGTTACCGCCGGATACCAGGTCGGCTGCCAGCTGACCTTCGGTGCAGGTGCCGACGGCGGCGTCAAGGTCACGCCGGACGCCTCAGGTGGAGCCGCCGCCGATCCGAGCGCAGGTGCCAACTTCAAGCTCGGCCCCGGCGACAGCGCTTTCAAGCCGATCATCAACGTGGCAGCGAGCGACGGCAGCACGCTGAGCAGCATCAGCTTCTCGAACGGCCGCGGCGGCCTCGCCTACAGCCAGGAGCGCTTCGGCGTCGACGGCTGCGCCGGCTACGCCTCGGCTCGCGCGATCGTGAAGGTCCAGGTCTCGACCGACACCTTCAAGGGCAACGTCACCATGTACGGCAAGCCGTTCAGCATCGGCTGACACGTCTCGATTCCACCCGAGGAGCGGTGGGACTGAACCTCGATCCCCGTACGCGTACTCTCGAATCCGTGAGTACACGTGCGGGGATCGTCGTTACGGGCACCGAAGTCCTGAGTGGTTGGATCTCCGATCGGAACGGGCCGTGGGTGTCACAGCGGCTCCGCGAGACGGGCGTCGAGGTGGCGCATCTCACCGTATGCGGCGATCGCCCGGACGACCTCCTCGCGCAACTGTGCTTCCTCGCCGACCAGAAGGTCGACCTCATCGTAACCACGGGTGGTCTCGGCCCCACGGCCGACGATCTGACGGTCGCCACCGTCGCCGAATTCAGCGGCCGCGACGTGGTACGTGACGCCACGATGGCACAGACCATCGAATCGGTGATCCGCAACTGGCGCAAGTACTCCGACGACCTCCCGTCGTCGATCGTGGCCTCGATCGAGAAACAGGCGTTGATTCCCGAAGGCGCCGAGGCGATTCCGCCGACCGGCACCGCCCCGGGCGTAGCCGTTCCGGCAACCGACGAACTGCCCGCCGTCCTCGTTCTGCCCGGTCCCCCGCGCGAACTCCGCTCCATGTGGCCGGCGGCCATGCAGACCGGCCCCGTCGTACGGGCGCTCACCGATCGTGTGCCCGCGATACTGCAGACCATTCGCGCATACGGTCTGTCCGAGCCGGATCTGGCCGTCTCACTGACCGAGGCCCAGAAGACCGTCGACGGATTCGACTCGCTCGAGATCACGACGTGCATGCGCGGCGGCGAACTGGAGATCAGCACGCAGTTCACCGAGAACGCCGCCTCCGCCTACGATGCGCTGGCCGCTTTCCTCGTCGAACGGCACAGCGACCGCATCTACGCCACCGATGGTTCGCAGATCGACGACCTGCTGATCGCAGGCCTGGCCGGGCGGACCATCGTGACTGCGGAGTCGTGCACGGGTGGTCTCGTCGCCGCACGCCTCACCGACCGTGCGGGATCGTCTGCGTACATGCTCGGTGGGGTCGTCTCGTACTCGAACGACGTGAAGACCGGCGCGATCGACGTGCCCGCCGAGATGATCGCCGAGCACGGCGCCGTCAGTGAGCAGGTGGCCCGGGCGATGGCCGAGGGCGTCGCCGCCCACCTGCACGCCGATGTCGCGATCTCGACCACCGGGATCGCGGGCCCCGGCGGAGCGGTGCCGGGCAAGCCGGTCGGCACCGTGTGCATAAGCATCGCCGTCGCCGGACGGAAGACGATCACCGTGACCAGACACTTCCGCGGCGACCGACGACAGGTCCGTGAACTGACCGTCGACGCGGCGATGCACCTGGCCGTCGACGCACTCGCCGACGCGACTCGCTAGAACCGGCCGACTTCTGCTCACCACGATCGGAACCCTGGGGCTCCCACCTCGGATCGCGTAAACATACGTGCACCGTATGCATAAGTCGGGTTCGCGCCCGGCTTCGACCGAGAAGTGGACCCAGAATGACCGACAGAACACCGGCGCTCGACCGCCGACGCAGCATCCGGCGACGCGCGACGTGAGCCTCTGGAATTACCTTCAGGGGCGCCAGGGCACCATCGCCTTCTTGTCGTATCAGCACGCCTCGCTCGCCTTTCAGACCGTGCTCGTCGGCTCGGTCATCGCGATCGCCCTGGCACTGCTCGTGTACCGGTTGCCACTCGGCTCCGCGTTGACGATCACCGCCAGCCGCATCGCCCTCACCATTCCTACACTCGCGCTGCTCGCGCTGCTGATCATTCCGTTCGGCCTGGGCGTCGTACCGTCGTTCATCATGCTCGCCTTCTTCGCAACCATGCCCGTCATCGGCAATGCGATCGTCGGGCTCCGTTCGGTCCCGCCGAACGTGATCGAAGCGGCCCAGGGCATCGGCTTCTCCCGCTGGCGGATTCTGCTGACCGTCGAACTGCCGCTCGCCTGGCCCGTGATCCTGACCGGTATCCGCGTGTCGACACAGATGATCGTCGGCGTCGCGGCGATCGTGGCTTACGTGCTCGGTCCGGGACTCGGCTCGCTGATCTTCAACGGCCTCGCTCGACTGGGCGGTGCGAACGCGTTGGAGATGGCGCTGACTGGAACCGTCCTCATCGTCCTCATCGCTCTGATCTTCGATGCTCTGCTGGTCCTTCTCGGACGGCTGACCATTCCGAGAGGAATCCAATGACCACCGACACCGATACCGCCGGGTCGTCGATTCGACTCGAACGCGTACGCAAACAGTACAAACGACAAGACGGGCCGGCGGTCGACGACCTGGATCTGACGATCGAGGCCGGCGAGATCGTGGCCTTCGTGGGCCCATCCGGCTGCGGTAAGACCACTACGCTGAAGATGATCAACCGCCTCGTCGAACCGACGAGCGGACGCATATACATCGGCGATCGGGACGTGACCGACGAGGATCCCGACCGACTGCGCCAGTCCATCGGCTACGTGATTCAATCGGGCGGCCTGTTCCCCCACTGGACTGTCGAACGCAACATCGGCGCGATCCCCCGAGTCCTGGGCTGGGACAAGGCCACGATCGCTCAACGCACTGAAGAGCTGCTTCGCCTCGTGGGCCTGGACCCCGACGAGTTCGGAGACCGGCTGCCCAAGGACATGTCCGGCGGTCAGCAACAGCGCGTAGGCGTCGCCCGTGCGCTGGCCGCCGACCCGCCGGTACTCCTCATGGACGAGCCGTTCAGCGCAGTCGACCCGATCACCCGCGTCCGCTTGCAGGACAGTCTGATCGAGATCCAGAAGAAGGTCGGCAAGACGATCGTGATCGTCACTCACGACTTCGAGGAGGCCACCAAGCTCGGTGACAAGGTGGTGATCTTCTCCAAGGGCGGACATGTCGAGCAGTACGGGACCCCGGCCGAGATCCTGGCCAACCCGGCCACAGACTTCGTCAAGGAGTTCATCGGCTCCGGCGCAACGCTCGCCCAACTGACACTCACCCGAGTCAAGGACGTCGAGTTGGAGGCGGTCACGACGGCGACGGTCAACGAACCGTCTGAGGTCGTCGTCGATCGCGCACGCGTCGCGTCCAGCAGTTGGGTCGTCGTGGTCGACGAGCGAGGACGACCGCGGGCGTGGCCGTCGGTCGAAGAGATCGCATCGGTGCCGCTGGTGTCGGCCTACGTCGACACCCGACTCCCGGTGGTAGCCCCTTCGTCGACGCTGCAAGACGCACTCGACGTGATGCTCGCGGCCAACCAGGGCGGCGCCCTGGTCACCAACGGTGAGGGCACCCTGATCGGCTGGCTGCGCATCGGCCGCGTGATCGATATCATCCGCGGCCAACTCGACGAGGCACAACCCGACGAGATCGGCTACACCGAGTACGCCGCGACCGAAGGCGGCCAGACGGCGACGGACGGCGGTGCGCCATGACCGCTCAGGCGCAGGCCCTCGAACGGCCACCGGCCAGGGCGACAGCATGGTCGTGGTTACGACGACTGCCGATCGACGTCTGGCTGGAACCGCTGATCATCGTGATACTCGGGGCGGGCTTTCTCATCTGGCACGCCGCGACCGACTTCACTGCCAACGAGTCCGCACAGCTGAACTCTTCAGTCCTGATCGACACGGTTATCGCGCACGTGAAGCTCACCGCGGTGGCCGCGATCATCGTGCTCGCGATCGCGATTCCCCTCGGGATCCTTCTCACCCGCCCGTCGATGAAGCGACTCACGCCCATCGCGGTCGGCCTCGGAAACATCGGTCAGGCCGCCCCCGCGGTCGGCCTGCTCGTTCTACTCACATTCGCAATCGGCACCGGGTTCCGGACCGCGGTGCTCGGCCTCATCGTCTACGCGGTGCTACCGATCCTGCAGAACACGATCGCAGGCCTCCGTCAAGTGGACCAGCACCTCGTGGAGGCTTCGCGGGGTATCGGATATTCGGCTCGACGCACGCTCTTCCAGGTGGAGTTGCCGCTCGCGGTACCGGTGATCCTCAACGGCGTGCGCACCGCGCTGGTGATCCTGGTCGGCACGGCGACCCTGAGCACCTTCATCGGCGCCACGAGTCTGGGCACACTGATCACGACCGGAATCACAGTCTTCTTACCCAAAGTTCTGATCGCCGGAGCGGTACTCGTCGCCCTGCTCGCGTTGATCGTCGACTGGATCGGCCGGTTGGTCGAGTACTTCGCCACGCCGAAGGGAATGCGATGAGTAGATCGATTCGAAGGCACCGGCCCCCGACTGCTTTCCCCCTCGCGCTCGTCGGCGTACTCATGATCGCGGTGCTCGGCGGCTGTGGTCTGATCAGTTCGTCCGGAACTCTGCACAGCGCGCGCCTGCCGAACGGGAAGGAGCCGCTTCACGGCGCGAGTATCACCGTCACCTCGAAAGCCTTCACAGAGCAGGTGATCCTCGGCAAGATCGCCGGCACGTATCTGGCGGCGGCGGGTGCCGATGTCAAGGACATGACCGGAGCACCGGGGGCTGCGTCGTCGCGCCAGGCGCAGCTTCGCGGCGAGACCGACGTGCAGTGGGAGTACACCGGTACGGGATGGGTGGTCTATCACGAGCGAACCGAAGCGATCAGCGATCCGACCGAGCTGTGGGAGAAGGTCCGCGACATCGAGGCGAAGGACAACGATCTCGCGTGGCTCCCGCCGTCGTCGTTGAACAACACTTACGCCTTCGCGGCATCGGAGGAAACGGCGAAGCGCACCGGCGTCTCGACGCTGTCGGACGTCGCCGCACTGCCCGTGGACCAGCGGACCTTCTGCATCGACGATGAGTTCTTCAGTCGTTCGGATGGCTTCCTGCCCATGCTCAAGGCGTACGGCATTCCGTTCGACTCCGAAGAGGGTGTCCCGCAGCGCAACGTGACCCGCATGGACTCCGGCGTCATCTACACTGCTACGGCGAAAGGCTCGCCGTGCAACTTCGGCATGGTCTTCTCCACAGACGGCAGGATCCCGAACCTGGATCTCAAAGTGCTCGAGGACGACCGCAAGTACTTTCTGCCGTACAGCGGCAGTGTCGTGGTCCGGCAGTCGGTACTTGACGCACACCCGCAGATCGCCGATCTGATGGAGACCATCTCGAGTCGACTCAACGACGACGTGATGCGCGAGCTCAACGGCCGGGTCGACATCGACGGCGAAGATCCGGGCGACGTCGCCTTCGACTGGTTGGTCAGTGAAGGACTCGTGAAGCCCGACTGATTCCTCGAAAAGGCCCGGCCGCCACAGTGGAGACTGCGGCGGCCGGGCCATTGTCGTCCGGTTGACCGGACCAGGCTAATCGCTGTTGAGGATGCTCAGCAGGCGCAGGATCTCGACGTACAGCCACACGAGGGTGACGGTCAGGCCGAGCGCGACGCCCCAGGCGGCCTTCGACGGTGCGCCCGCACGGATCAGCTGATCGGCGGAGTCGAAGTCGATGAGGAACGAGAACGCGGCGAGCGCGATGCAGACGAGCGAGAAGATGATCGCGATGGGGCCGCCGTCGCGGATGCCGAAGCCGTGGCCGTCGTTGAACAGGCCGACGACCAGGTTGCCGATCACCAATGCCAGGACGCCGAAGAGGCCGGCCATCAGCATGCGGGTGAAACGCGGGGTGACGCGGATGGCGCCGACCTTGTAGACCACCAGCATGCCGACGAACACGCCCAGCGTGCCGAGGACCGCCTGTCCGATCAGGGTGCCGGCCGAGACGTCGCTGACCATCACGTTCGCGAAGACGAAGGAGATCGCGCCGACGAACAGTCCCTCGAATGCGGCGTACGCCAGCACGATCGCCGGGTTGTCCTGTTTCCGGCCGAAGCTGGCGACGAGGACCAGGACGAGGCCCACGATGGCGCCGACGGCCATGATCGGCGAGGCGACGGCGAGCTGGTCGTCGACCGTGCCGCGGCTGCTGATGAAGAAGTAGGCGGCCACCGCGAACACGATCACGGTGCCGAGCGTCATCGCCGTCTTGGTGACGACGTCGTCGATCGTGAGTGATCGGCTGGTGGTCGACGGGCTGTAGCCCGGCTGGGTGTACTGGGCGGCGTGCTGCTGCTGTCCCTGCATCATCGATGCCTGACCCGCGCCGGCCATGCCGGTTCCGAAGGTGGCGTAGCCGTTGGCATCCTTCTTGTTGTCGCGGATCACGCCTCGCATGATCGGGTTGCTGGACTCTCGCACTGGTGCTCCTTAGTCTGGTGCGCATCAGGTCTGCGGACGACTGGTTCGACTGTTCAACGAACGTCGGACCCGCTGTGTTCCCACTTTACCGGTTCTTGACCGAGAAAGATGTCCGGCAAGTCGTCATCGCAGCATTCAGGATCGGCCGAGACCCTCCGCGACGGCGCGCAGGGTCTGCTCGGCAAGTGCCAGATCATCGCCCCACGGCAGCCCCGGCTTGGAGATCATCACGGAGGCGAAACCGTGGGCCACCGACCACAGCTTCAACACGGTCTCGATCGGATCGGACTGCGGCAGAAGGTCGTGCGCCATCATGTCGACGACGGTGCCGCGGAACTTCACGAACGCCGACGACAACATCACCTCGTCGGTCTTCGACGGCTTGCCCGGTTCGGTGATGCGCGAGAACGCGGTCCGATAGACCACGTCGTTGTCGATCGCGAACCGGATGTACGCCAGCCCCTGGGCCAGAGCGCGTTCCAACACGTCGTCGATCCCCGCCGAGGCGGCGTCCATCACGTCGGCGAACCGCTCGAAGTAGTGGGCACACACCGCGTCGAGGAGTTCTTCCTTGTCGTCGAAGTGCCGATAGATCGACGGTGGGGTGACGCCCACGCGCTGGGCGACGGCACGGATCGAGACGGCGTCGGCACTGCCCAATCCGATCAGAAGTTCTGTCGTGGCATCGATGATCTCGTCGGCCAACTGGTCACCGCTGCCGCGCGGCGATCGTGGTCGTACGGCCATCTGCTCACTCCTCTGTCAGCCCGATCCGATCATGCAGTCTGCGCAACGGTGCGGGCGCCCACCAGTTCCATGTTCCCATCAGCCGCATGAACGCGGGCACCAGGAACATCCGGATGACCGTCGCGTCCATCAGGACCGCCAGCGTCAGACCCACCCCGAACATCCTCATGAACGACACCTCCGACGCCGCGATCCCGGCGAACACGATGGCCATGAGCAGTGCGGCGGCGGTCACGACGCGACCAGTGCGGGCCAGTCCGACGGCGACCGCGCGGTCGTTGCCGCCCGCGGTCCGGGGTCCGGCCAGCCATTCCTCGCGGATACGGCCGAGGAGGAACACCTCGTAGTCCATCGACAGACCGAACGCGATGCAGAACATGAGAACCGGCATGGTGGCGACGAGGTACCCGAGCGGAGTGGTGCCGAGCGCGCCGAGGTGCCCGTCCTGGAAGATCCACACCATGGCGCCGAACGTCGCCGACAACGAGAGCACATTCATCACCAGCGCCTTCAGCGGCAACAGCACGCTGCCGGTGAACAGGAACAGCAGCAGGTAGGTCGCCACCGCGATCACGATGAGCACCCATGGCAGATGCGCGAACATCGAATCGACGGCGTCGGCGTTGACGGCCGACGCGCCGGTGTACGAGACGCGGGCCCCCGCGGGCGCGCCTATCGCACGCAGAGCCTCGATCTGGTCGGCGCCCTCATCGCCCATCGGCTCCACCGAACTCGAGATCGACAGGAGGGCGACGCCGTCGCGCGCGTCGGTCGGATCGCCCGGCGCCACCCGATTCCCGTCGGTGAACACACCGACCGGCGAGAGTACCGACTCGACACCGTCGATCCTCGACACGCTCGCCGCGTACGACTGCAGAGCCTGTTGCGCCACATCGCCTTCGACGACGGCGATCACCGAACTGCCGGGGCTCGACGCGTAGTCGGCGCGGGCCTGATCGGCCATCGAGTGGACGCCCGCATCCGTCGGCAGCACGCGCTCGTCGGGGAACCCGAACTTGAGGCCGAGAAACGGCGCACCGAGGATCAACAGCAGGACGGGCACGATGATCGCGACCGGCACCGCGCGACGCAGCACCCACCGTGACAGCCGGTACCAGGCGGTCTCCTCGATGGGACGGGCGACCGGCGCCGGTCGACGGAGAAGTCGCCGGATCCCGGCGCGTGCATCCAGGGCGTCGACTCGGTCACCGAGGACCATGAGCAGGGCGGGCGTCACGATCAGAGCTGCGATCAGCGCGACGGCGACGACGCCGACTCCGGCGTAGGCGAACGAGCGCAGGAAGTACATGGGGAAGATCGCCAACGCGGCCAACGCCAGGGCGACGGTGACCGCCGAGAACGCGACGGTCCGGCCCGCCGTGTCGACGGTGCGGATGATCGCGGTGCGGCGATCGCGGCCGGCCGCGACCTCTTCGCGGTACCGCGTCACCAGCAGCAGGGTGTAATCGATCGCCAGTGCCAGCCCCATCGCCGTGGTGAGATTGAGCGCGAAGATCGAGACGTCGGCGAACCCGGCGATCAGACGCAGCATGGCGAGCGTGACGACGATCGCCACGCCCCCGATCAGTACGGGAAGAAGCGCCGCGACGACACCGCCGAACACGACGATGAGCAACAGGAAGCTGATCGGGATGGCGATCGCCTCGGCGACGGCCAAGTCTTTCGATGTCTGCTCGTTGATCTGTCCGTAGACCAACGCCATGCCGCCGGTCTGCAGGTCGACGCCGTGCCGCCCGGTGCCGATGAGGTCGGCGAGTTCCTCGGCGTTGCCTGGCGCCTCCTGATCACCGCCGGAGATCGCGGTGACGATCTGGGTGGAGGTCCTGTCCTCGCTCAGCAACTCGCCCGCGAGGTTCGGCGAGTTCCAGACGGTCAGGATCGGTTCCTGGACGTAACCGCCGTGCGCGACGGACTTCTCGTCGAGGATCGCCAGGACCTCGTCGCGGGCGGCGATCGCGGCGGGGTTCGACGTCATGTCGGCGTCGCCGTCGAGTTTGATCACGAACTGCAGCCCGCCGCGATCGAATCTCTCGTCGAGCACCTTCGTCGCATGGCTCGATTCGGCCGAGGGATCCTCGAATCCGCCCGAGAGCATCGTCGATGCGGCACCGAGACCATAGACACCGCACAGCGCCACGATCACCACCGAGACGGCGAGGACGATCCTCGGTGCGGCCACCACGCGCTCGGCCAGTCGTGTGAACACGTCGCCTCCTAGGTTTACATCGTTACGTTAACGACGTTAATCTAACGCCACCGCATGTTCCGTGCCAACCGCTCACGGCGTGAAGTGAAACGTGTTCCAATGCAACCGTGTCCCCCATCACAGACAACGACGGAGCTCAGGTCGCCCGACCGAGCGAATCACGCCGCGACCCCGAGTGGCTCAGACAACGACTCGACACCTGGCTCAAAGGCCGGGAGAGCGCCGACGCCGAGGTGATCTCGGTCGAGATCCCGGAGGCCAACGGCATGAGCAGCGAAACGCTGCTCGTCGAGGCGCAGATCGCCGGATCGCGGCAACGACTCGTCGTGCGGGTGGCGCCGATGCCCGAGAGCGACCCGGTATTCGAGTCCTACGACCTCGACGGACAGTTCGCACTGATCCGCCACGTCGCCGATCACACGGATGTCCCGGTGCCGAAGCTGTGGTGGTCCGAGCCCGATTCCACTGCACTGGGCGCCCCGTTCTTCGTGATGAGCCGGGTGGACGGCGAGGTGCCGCCCGACGTGATGCCGTACACATTCGGATCATGGGTGTCGGAGGGCTCCGCCGAGCAGCAGCATCGCCTGCTGACCGAATCGGTCGGCGTGCTCGCCAAGATCCACGCCGCGCCCCTGCCCGCGGCCGGAGTCGCGATGCCCGCACCCGGCGAGGATCCGCTGCGCGGCCACATCCGACGGCTTCGCGGGTTCTACGAGTGGGCATCGACCGGACGGACCGGTGCACCGCTGATCGAGCGGGCGTTCGCGTGGGTCGACGAGCATCTGCCTGCGCCGTCGTCTGATCCGGTCCTGTCGTGGGGCGACGCACGGATCGGCAACATCATGTACCGCGACTTCACACCGGTCGCCGTGCTCGACTGGGAGATGGCCACCATCGGGCCGCGCGAACTCGACGTGTCCTGGATGATCTTCATCCATCGGTTCTTCCAAGACATCACCGAGACGGCGGGCCTGGAAGGGCTGCCCGGGTTCCTCACCCGCGACGACGTCGCCGCCGAATACCAGAGACAGACCGGACACACCCCCGCCGACCTGGACTTCTACACGCTGTACGCGGCGCTGATCCACGCTGTCGTCATGTATCGGATCCAGTGCCGGGCGATCCGCTTCGGCCAGGCCCCCGAGCCCGCCGACCCCGACGACATGATCATGCATCGCGCGACGGTGGAGGCGATGATGGCCGGAACGTACTGGAAGGACGTCAGACGATGAACCGCGGCGCACTGTCGGAGATGGACGACTACCCGATCCACCAGGTGGCCGAGGTGGTGCGGCACGTCGGGACCTCCGACCGGAACTTCTACGACCGGTACTACTTCAACTGCCACGGCGACATGCGCGGCGACGAACCCGATCCCTGGCTGATCGTCGGACTCGGCGTGTATCCGAACCTTGGCGTGGTCGACGGGTTCGCGGTGATCCGCCGCGACGACGACCACCTCGTCGTGCGGGCGTCGAAGGCGTTGGGCGACAACCGGAACGACCTCGCGATCGGCCCCCTGAAACTCGAGGTACTGGAGGGCCTGCAGCGGCTGCGGATGTCACTGGATCCCGGTCACGGCGAGTTCTCGTTCGACCTCGTCTTCGACGCCGAGGGCCCCGCGCTCCTGGAGCCGCGGCACTACCAGCGGCAACTCGAGCGGGTCACGTTCGACACGATGCGCTTCGTGCAGACCGGTACGTGGACCGGTTCGCTCACCGTCGACGGCACCGCGTACGACGTACAGCCCGACGTCTGGCGCGGCAACCGCGACCGCTCATGGGGCGTGCGTCCCGTCGGCGAGGCCGAACCGCCCGGACGCCGCGCCGCCGAGACCGATGCGTCGTCGTTCTTCTGGATCTACGCGGTGATGCGGTTCGAGGAGTACTCGATCGTCGTGGTGGTGCAGGAGCTGCGGACCGGCGAACGGGTCATGGGCGATGCCAAGCGCGTCTGGAACGACGCCTCGCGGGAACCCGAATGGCTGGGCCGCGTGGAGCACGAGGTCGAATTCGTCTCGGGCACACGCGAACCCGCCGGTGCCACGCTGCGCTTCGTGAAGCCGGACGGGTCGTCGACCGCTGTGCGCGCCACCCCGCAGGTCGCGAACTACATCGGTTTCGGCACCGGCTACGGACTGGAGCAGGACTGGCGACACGGCATGTGGCAGGGTGAGGAGAAGGTCGAGGCGGTGCGGAACACCGTGTCGGGATTCGATCCGATGATGAAGATGTTCTGCCCCGTCGACCACTACTCGTCGTTCGTCTACACCGACGGTGCCGTCACCGAGACCGGCGACGGTCTGTTCGAGTTCGCGGTGATCGGTCCGCACGATCCGTACGGCTTTCCGGACTACACGGCGACGGCGCCGTAGGGCATCACGCCTGCGGCACCGCGCACCCGTCCGGTCCGCATGCGTCTCCGTCGGCGTTGAGGACCTGCGGGGCGACGGGACGCGCATCCCACGCCTGGTTCAGCGCCTGGGTGAACAGCTCCACCGGCTGCGCACCGGACACCGCGTACTTGCGGTCGAACACGTAGAACGGAACGCCCTGCACGCCGAACTCCTGCGCCTGGGCCTCGTCACGTCGGACGTCGTCGGCGAAGCGTGTCTTGTCGGCGACGACGTCGCGGACCGCCGCCTCGTCGAACCCGGCGGCAACCGCCACCTCGACGAGCCGGTCGTCGCTGCCGAACAGCGGCTTCTCATCGGCGAAGTTGGCCAGGTACAGAGCGTCGAGCATCTCCTCTTGGCGACCGAACCCGGCCGCCCACTGCAGGAGACGGTGCATGTCGAAGGAGTTGCCGCCGTCGCGGCCCGACGTGATGTACTCCAGGCCGGCCTCGTTGGCGGCCGCGCCGAGCTGGCGTTCGCCCTCGGCTGCCTGCTCCAGGGTGCGCCCGTACTTCTTCGCGATGTGCTCGACGACGTCGCCCGACTCGCCCAACGGGCTGGTCGGGTCGAGTTCGAACGAGCGGTGCGTCACCTGTACCGCGGCGGCGTCGGCGAACTGGGCGAGCGCGTCGTTGAACCGCTTCTTCCCGAGGTAGCAGAACGGGCAGTTGATGTCGGTCCAGATCTCGACCTGCATGATGGGGCGCCTCCGATAGTGGGTTTCGTCCCGAATCAACGCCCGCCGCCGCCGCGTTGTTCCGGCGCAGAGAATCCGGCACCGCAAACCGGACTGGGTCCCGTTTGGAGTGCCCGATCTTCTCACGCCGCCGCCCGCCGCACCTCGAATGCACCGGCGAGCTCGGCTTCGACGTCGTCAGGCGTGAACTTCAGGCGCTTCCACGTGAAGATGAGCGGCAGCCAACCGATCCCGCTGAGCATGTTGGTGGTCTGTTGGTCACGCTCCCACTGATTGTGTGCGTGATGGAAGGCCCATCCGTGCAGCTGCACGGCGATGTTCTCGTCCGGCCACACGAAGTCGATGCGGCGCCCGCCGATCCACTGCTGCTGCAGCCATCCGCCGATCTTCCGACGGCGGAGGAACCGGACGAACATCCGCTCGAGCTCGGACTCGGACTCGTCTTCGGCCGACGCCAGAAGGACGCGGGCCTTACCCATCCCGTTCGTGCCCGCATTCCGATCCGCCGCGGCTCGCAGTTGCGCGAGGGTCACCCGTTTGTGCAGAAGGGCGCGGTCGACCATGTCTATGCCATCGCGCAACAGTCCACCGCCGATCAGGATCGTCAGCGGTAGTGCCGTGGTCTCGATGCCGTCGACGACGGCGAGGTCCTCCGTGGCGAATGTGCGCCGACGAACGTTCACCGGGACCGAACACGTCGCCCCGTGCGCCGACCGCGGCACCGACACGGTGACCGGTGACGGGAGATCGTCGATCAGTCCGTGCAGCCAGACCGCCGACTCCCGATCGACTACCCCGCCCCGCGCCAGCGACGCGATCCGCAGGCGCGCCATGTCGGTCAGGCGGTGTTCCGCCGACAGATACACCGACTTCGCCTCTTTGGACCACAGTCCCGACGTCGCCTTCCAATACACTTCGTCGGCGGACATGCCGAGCTCGCGCGCCTGATTCGTCGATATGACGCCGTCGCGATCGGCCAAGAATTCGGCTACCGCCACTGCTGTGAGATCAACTGCCCCCATGCAAGGTCAGACGCGGCGGAGGCCGATCCGGTTCCGTTCAGCGATTCCCGGGCGTGTCGTCGCCGGCGCGGAAGAATCCGGCACTCCAGACCGGACTCTGTCCCGTTCACAGTGCCGAAGATTTCTCGACGCCCGGCAACCACAGGGCGGCGAGCCCGCCGACCACGGCCAACGCCGTCATCCACCAGAACGCGTCGCGGAATCCGGCCGTCGCCGTGACACCGGCGGTGATCACGACCGCGGCGACCGCCGTCCCGACCGATCCCCCGACCTGCTGGAAGGCGCGGCTCACGATCGATGCGTCGTGCCGCTTCTCCCCGGCGAGGCCGACGAACGCCGACGCCATCACCGGACTCAACAGCATGCCGAGGCCGAGCCCTCGGACCAGCAGCCATACGCCGAGCCACACGAAGCCGGTCGTCTCGTCGGCGCACGCGAACGGAACGGTCGCCACCGCGACCACTGCGAATCCGGCGACCGCCACCCACCGGGCACCCATCGAGTCGGTGAGGCGCCCGGCCAGCATTCGACTGGCCAGGGCACCGACGCCCTGCGGAATCAAGATGAGCGCCGCACCGAGTACCGACTCGCCGCGCACCTGCTGGAAGTACAGCGGCAGCGCCAGCATCGCGCCGAAGCTCGCCAGACTGAAGAAGAACAGTCCCGCCGACGACGCCGCGACGTTGCGCAACCGCAGGATGCCGACATCGACGAGCGACGCGCCGCGACCGGACCGCCACGCGAACACACCCAGCAGCACCACGCCCACCGCGAACGGCACCAGCACGTCGGCACGCGCGATACCGGCCGACGCGTTCGACAGTCCCAGTAGAAGACCCGCGAGGCCCGGGGCCATCAACAGGAGTCCGATCCAGTCCAGGCGAGGCGCATCCGGACGACGATCATCGGGGATCCGCCACGACATGACGAGCGCCACCAGGCAGACCGGGATGTTCACCAGGAACATCCAGTGCCAGTTCAACCAGTGCAGGATGACGCCGCCGACGACCGGTCCGAGGATCGGTCCGAGGGCGGTCGGCAACGACACCATCGCGACCAACCGTCCGAGGGCACGACCTCCACTGGCCGCGACGAGAATCGAAGTCATCAGTGGGAACAGCAGACCGGCGCCGAGACCCTGAACCACGCGGAACGCGATGAGCGCGTGCAGGTTCCATGCGGAGGCGCAGAGAATCGAGCCGAGGAGGAACAACATCAGACCCGCCTGCCACGCACGGCGGGAGCCGAATCGGGTCGCCACCCATCCCGCGAGCGGCACCGCCACCGCGAGCGCCAGCAGATAGGCGGTGCCCGTCCACTGCACGGTGCCGACACCCGCGTCGAAGGTCCGCGTCAGCTCGTCGAACGCGATCGTCACGATCGTCGTGTCGAGGATCGGCGCGGTGAGCCCCGCGACCACGGCGAACGCGACCCGTTTGGCCTCGACAGGCACATCGTTGACTGTCTTCGTCGCCATCACATCCCCTTTAGATTCACTTCTGTATCTTATATCCAGAAGCAAGGATAGGACCGTGAGTTAAGATTCGCAAGTGAGTCTTAGTAGGGAGAAGGCGACGCGGCGACGCGGAGCAGAGTTGGAGGCCGCCATCCTCGACGCCGCCTGGGAGCAGCTGACCGAACGCGGGTACGAGGGCTTCACCTTCGAGGCGGTCGCCGACCGCGCGGACACCAGTCGGCCGGTCCTGTACCGGCGCTGGGCCACCCGCGCCGAACTCCTCAAGGCGACGATTCGGCATCACGGCGACGCCGAGGACACCTCCGCGCCGGACACCGGCAGCGTGCGCGGCGACCTCCTCGCCGCCCTTCGTCGTTCCAACGAACAGCGATCCAACTTCCTGGTGCTGCTCAGCGCGAGCTTGGGCGGCTACTACGCGGAGACCGGGTCGACGCCCGGCGAGATCCGCGAACTGCTGCTCGGGCGACGGGCACGGCTGGCCATCGACGACATCCTCGACCGCGGCGTCGAGCGTGGCGAGATCGATCCCGCCACGCTCACTCCCCTGGTTCGCGCCGTGCCGTACAGCCTGTTCCGCCACGAGGTGGTGATGAACCTGCAGGCCGTCCCCGACGAGACGCTCGAAGCCATCGTCGACGAGGTGTTCCTACCACTCGTGAGGGCTTCGTGACCCGCCGGCGGTAGGTGCAGAGGCCCGCCGCGATCGCGATGCGTCGTCGTTTGGCATGCTTGTCACGCGCCCCCATAGCCCAACTGGCAGAGGCAGCGGACTTAAAATCCGCACAGTCAGGGTTCGAACCCCTGTGGGGGCACCGGTCAGAGTGTTCACGACGTTCTCCAGACCCGGCGGGACTGTCACGGCCACGCGGCCCCGCTCCGTCTCACATAGCAACTGACTCGCGAGTACGGTTGCGGCACGCCAGAATTGGCATTCAGCCATGCGTGTATCCCTCCTCCCCGCCGCCCTCCTAGCCGTTGGACTCCTCGTCCACTGCTGCCTCACCGCCGCGCCGGCCCGTGCGGACACGTGCCCGCACACGATGACCTTCGCGGTCGGGGGCACCGACAACGGCGACTCCATCGATGTGCCCGGAATCGGCGAAGGACCGGTGACCCGAATCCGCTATCCGGGGTCGATCGCCCCCGACGGCGACGTCGGAGGCGACGACTCCGTCGCCCGCGGCGAACACGCCCTCGATACCGCCGCCCGCGCGTTCCGCGCCGAATGCCCCGGCTCGCACATCACGGTCGTCGGGCACTCCCAGGGCGCACTCGTCGCAGGCAACGTCCGGGACGACTGGTCCGACGATCCGTTGATGCGCGATGACGTCGACGTCGTTCTCGTATCCGATCCGCGCGCCGCCGACGGCGCCATGTCACAACTTCCATCCGTCATACCGGGATTCACGCACACCGGGCCGCGCCCGGCCTCGCCGATCCCGACGTCGTCGGTATGCCACGACAACGACGCCATCTGCAACGTCGGCAACCCGATCCACGATCCGGGACATGCCGTCGACGCCGCCATCGGATACGTGATCGGCGCCCACGAGTACCAGTACGTTCCGCACGATCCCGGTCGGCACGACCTACCGCCGGTCAACCACATCGTGCCGTCGACACCACTGGACAACGATCCACCGAACCTGCGCGACACACTCGAGCCGGTCACCCAAGCACTCATCCCGGACGCCCCGATCATCATCGGCCGCTACGAACCGACACCGATCCGCGATTACATCCCGCAGGCCGCGCACCACCTCGTACCCGACGACATCGGTGACATCGTGCTGCCGCCTCTGCCGCCACTCGGGTGGCACTGTGATGACGACTAGTGTCGGCAGCTCCTCGAGCATGTGAGGGTCGGCGTCCTCGAGTGTCACCGTGCCGGTTCGAATGCGACCGGGCACCATCGATTTCTAAGCGATCGCATACCTGCCGCGCGGGCGTCGGCGGCCCCGGCTAGAGTCAGGCCCATGCGTGCAGTCCAGATCACGTCCCTCGACGGCCCGGAGAAGGTCGAACTCCTCGACGTGCCGGAGCCCGCGGGCGACGGCAAGGTCCTGATCCGAGTCCGCGCTGCCGGAGTCTCGTTCCCCGAGCTCCTCCAGTCGCGCGGCCAGTACCAGATGAAGCCGGAGCTTCCGTTCACCCCGGGATCCGAGGTCGCAGGCGAGGTGATCTCCGCTCCCGAGGGGTCGGAGTTCTCCGCGGGCGACCGGGTCGCCGCCCTGCCGCTGCTCGGCGGCTTCGCCGAGATCGTCGCCGCCGACGAACAGTATGTGTTCCCGCTCCCCGACTCGGTGTCGTTCGAGGCGGGCGCATCGGTCATCTTCAACTACGGCACCGCGTACTTCGCGCTGATCGAACGCGGCCACCTGCAGGCGGGCGAGAGCGTGCTGGTCCAGGGCGCCGCGGGCGGCATCGGCACGGCGTCGATCCAGGTCGCGAAGGCCTTCGGCGCGAGCCGCGTCGTCGCCGTCACCTCGACCGACGAGAAGGGCGCGATCGCCGTCGCCGCGGGCGCCGACGAGTACGTTCTCGCCGACGGATTCAAGGACGCCGTGGGCGGCAAGGTCGACATCGTGGTCGATCCGGTCGGCGGCGACCGCTTCACCGACTCGCTGCGCTGCCTCGCCGAGACCGGACGACTGCTGGTCATCGGCTTCACCGGCGGTTCGATCCCCGAGGTCAAGGTCAATCGACTGCTGCTGAACAACATCTCGGCGATCGGCGTCGGCTGGGGCGCCTACGCCCTGAGCAAGCCGGGCCACGTCCGCACGGAGTGGGACGCGCTCGCACCGCACCTCGCGTCGGGCGCGTTGAACCCGGTCATCTCGACGGTCCACCCACTCGAGAACGCGACGGAGGCACTCCTCGAACTCGACCAGCGACGCGCACTCGGCAAGGTGCTGCTGCAGCCGTGACGCAGTAGCCCGTCCCGAAACTCAGGCCGGACACGGCGACTCGAGGCTCGCCGTCGACCCGACTCCGCGGCCACGTCCGACTCGTCTGCGTGAGAAATCGGTTGACACTCGGTGTCTAAACCCAGGAACCTAGAGCGGTATCGCCCGCATCACATGCTCTCGATCGGGCCCCACCGCCCGAAAGGACACCGAAGTGAGTGTCGACGACCGCTCCTCCGAAGCGGCAACGCCCACACCGCCGCCACCGAAGTCGGTGAACATCGTCATCGTCCTCCTCTTGGTCGCCACGTTCGTCATGATCTTGAACGAGACGACGATGGCCGTGGCGATTCCGGTCCTCATGCAGGATTTGAACATCGTCGCGAGCACCGCCCAATGGCTGACCACCGCGTTCATGTTGACGATGGCCGTGGTGATTCCGACGACGGGCTTCATTCTCCAGCGGTTCTCGACGCGCTCGGTGTTCATCACCGCGATGGTGCTGTTCACGGCAGGTACCGCACTCGCCGCGGTGTCCCCGAACTTCATCCTCCTGGTGACCGGCCGCGTGGTCCAGGCCTCGGGCACCGCGGTGATGATCCCGCTGATGATCACCACCGTGCTGACGTTCATCCCCGAGCAGAAGCGCGGCACCGTCATGGGCTTCATCTCGATCGTCATCGCCGTCGCACCGGCGGTCGGTCCGACCCTGGCCGGTTGGATCCTCAACCATCTCGAGTGGCGCTGGCTGTTCTACGTGATGTTGCCGATCGCCGGACTGGCCCTGGTCCTGGGGCTGATCTTCGTCCGGAACATCACCACGCCCCGGAAGGCGCCGTTCGACATCGCCTCGGTGCTCCTGTCCGTCATCGCGTTCGCCGGCCTGATCTACGGCCTCAACAGCCTCGGCGAGGCCGCGGCCGGCGACACTCCGGTGCCGCCGTGGGTGCCGATCGTCATCGGCGCCGTCGCCCTCGCACTGTTCGTGTGGCGCCAGCTCTCGCTGCAGACGACCGACTCGGCCCTGCTCGATCTGCGGCCGTTCGCCACGCGGACGTTCACCGTCGGCATCGCCATTCTGCTGGTCGCGATGGCCGCCCTCTTCGGCGCATTGATGCTGCTGCCGCTGTTCATGCAGAACGTCTGGCACGCCAGCCCGATGGACACCGGCCTGGTCCTGCTGCCGGGCGGTCTGGTGATGGGTCTGATCGCGCCGTTCGTCGGTGCACTCTACGACAAGGTCGGGCCGCGTCCGCTGGTCACCCCGGGGGCGATCCTGGTGACCGTCGCCCTCATCCTGCTGACCACGCTGAAGGCTGACGCCGTGACCGGCGAGTTCTGGATGTTCACGAACCAGGAGTGGAAGATCGTCGGCATCCATGTGGTCCTCAGCCTCGGCCTGGGCACCATGATGACACCGCTGATGACCTCGGCCCTCGGCTCCGTCCCCCCGATGATGTACTCACACGCCAGCGCCATCCAGAACACGCTGCAGCAGCTCGCAGGCGCCGCGGGCACCGCCCTGTTCATCACTGTGATGACACGGGCGAGCGCGTCGTACGCGCTCGCCGGGAACGATCCGGTGCAGTCCATGGCGCACGGTATCCACCAGGCGTTCTACTGGGGTGCGGGCTTCGGAGTCCTCGCCGTCGTGCTCTCCTTGCTGGTGCGCCGCCCGACGAACACCGAAGAGCAGATCGAGACCGAGGTTCCGGGCGACACGCCGGTCACGATGCACTGACCGGCGGTTCCGGGCGACCGTTCAGAGCCACCGGTGGGCGTGGCGCAGGTCGACCGCTTCGCTCACGGTGATCGTCGTACCCGCGAGCTCGGTCCCGCAGCGCTGCGCCAGACGTCGCTGCAACGCATGGGTGCGGTGCATACCGCGCACAGTGGTCGACGTCCCGTCCGGGAATCGAAGCAGGACCATCCAGTCGATCCAGCGGTTCGTCTCGTCCGTGCCTCGGTTCTCGTACTTGAACAGTTCGGCGTCGGTCTCGTCGTAGCGCACCGCGTACACCCGGCCTCCAGTCCTCTCCAGGACGAGTCCGTCGGCGAATTCGTGCAGGAGCAGCTTTCCGTCACGTCGCTCGGTGAGACCCCGCACGAGCGCCCCGCCGAAGACGAGAAGGCCGAGTGCCGACAGGACGACCGCGACGGCGAGCATCACCCAGCCGACGACCGGGTGCGATTCGCGCAGCAGCCATCCGGCCACCCCGAGCGGTACCAGGAACCACGCGCTGCATCCGACGAGCAGCCCCACACCGAAGATCGGCATCGTCGCGTCGTTGTCACCGACATTGATCTCGTCGGACTCCGACCACGGTCCGAGTCCTGCTCCATCGGCCGCCTCCAGCACCCGATCGGTGGCCGACATCGTCTTCGCCATGGGAACGATCCTCTCGCCCGGGGTCCGTGCACGCCCCTTGTTCAGAGAACATCGTCGCGCACGCGCATTCCCACTGTGGTCACCGGTCACCCCCTCCGCTAATCTGAATACAAATGTATTCAGATAGGGAGGGTCGCGTGACCGCACGGGACGAGCAACTCGACGACGCACAGTCGAACAAGATGAGCCGCGCCGAACTCGACGCGATGGATGCGAGCGTGTTCGGCAGGTCGCTGCTGTCGATGGGATCACTGATGTCGACATCGAACGTGATCATGCAGTTGGCCGATCCGGCGATCGGCTACGGCGTGGCCCGCAGTCCCGTGGAGAACGGTCGACTCGACACGCACCCGATCAAGCGGGCGCGCACCACCGCGTCGTACCTGGCTGTCGCGGTGTTCGGCAACGCGGACGACCGGCGACGGTACCGTCGCGCGGTGAACCGCCAGCACGCACAGGTCCGCTCCACCGACGACAGCCCCGTCGAATACAACGCGATGCGCGCCGATCTGCAGCTATGGGTCGCCGCCTGCCTGTACTACGGATGGGAGGACATCTACGAGCGCGTTCACGGCCCGATCCCGGCGCACACCCGCGACACCTTCTACCAGCAGGGCAAGGTACTCGGCACCACGTTGCAGATGCCCGCGGAACACTGGCCCGCCGACCGCGACGCGTTCACCGTGTACTGGAACGATCGCGTCGCGAAGATCGACATCAGCGACGAGGTGCGCGACTTCCTGCTCGACATCGCGAACTTCGGTTACGCGAGCGATTCGATCGCGCGCCGGTTCGGCCCGATCAAATACCGCCGCACCATCGGCTTCCTGCCCCCGGAGTTCCGCGACGCTCTGCGTGTGGAGTGGACCGCCGAGGATCAGGCGTGGTTCGACGACTACGTCGCCGCGGCGGTACGCAAGGAGCGCCGCAAACCACGGTGGCTGTCCCAACTGATGTTCACGGCACTGCTGTGGGACACCCGGTTGCGCGCCCGCCTGGGACGGCCGTTGATGTGAGCGTCGACGTCCGCCTCGATGCCGACTCGCTGATCTGGAGGTACCTGGGTGACAGACGATTCGTCATGTCGATCTGCCGGGCGGTCTCACTGCAGATGCTGCACCCGGCCATCGCGACGGCCACCCACGAGTTCTCGATGGTTCGCAATCGGGTGTTCGTGCACAAGCAGCGGACCGCCCCGTGCATCATCCGGTCGGCGTATCAATCCGACTTCGACGAGGTACGGCTGATCCGGTACAGCCACGACGAGTTCACCGGCCGCCTTCGGAACGGAACGCGGTATCACGCGCTGAATCCGGAGATCTTCTTCTTCGAGCATGCGACGTACGTCGACGCCCTGTTCGCCTGCGTCGAGCACTTCTTCACACCCCTCGACCACGAGAGTCGAGGACGGCTCTACCTCGAGACGTGCGAATGGTATCGCCGCTACGGGATCTCCGAGCGTCCGATGCCCGCCACACTCGGCGAGTTCTACGAGTACTTCGACGACGCCCTGGCCACATGCCTCGACCCCGACCCCGGCTACCAGTGGTACCGCGAGCAGTTGCTCCGCCCGGACACGTGGTTCTTCAAGGACCTGCCGACTCCGGCCGTCCGCGCGATGCAGCATCCGGTGGCCGCCGCACATCTGGGAATCACCGCGTCGAGCTCGGACCGCCGCGTTCTGGAACGCTACGCACGGCGGCTGCGGCTGGTCGACGCCGTCGCGCCACGCCGGAACATCTACCCCGACTATGTCGCGACCGAGGTCCTGGCGGCACGCTCACGCAGGCAATCCGCGCAATCCATGGCTTCTCCGTCACATTCGGACTAACCTTGACGTTGGAACATAACTGAGTTTATGTTCCAACGTCAGATGACTCAGCGGACGATTGCGGAGGCAGCCATGCCGGTTCCCAGTACGGCGGAATTGACCACGACGGCGACCAAGACAATGCAGAAGGTACTGGCCAAGGCGACGGCCGCGTATCCCAGTTCGGATACGGTCCTGGCGGCGCCGCCCGCGGGATCCGGGCTCAAACCGGTGATGGGCAACCCTGGCATGCCGTTGGTCGGCACCACCATCGAATCGCTGGTGGACCCGCTCGACGGCACGATGAAGCGGTTCGAGAAGTACGGCCCGGTGTCGTGGTCGAGCGCGCTCGGCATGAATCTGGTGACCCTCGTCGGACCGGATGCCGTCGAAGCCGCGTGGATGAACCGCGACAAGGCCTTCTCCAGCGAGAAGGGCTGGGAACTGATGATCGGCCCGTTCTTCCGACGCGGCATCATGCTGCTCGACTTCGGAGAGCACATGCACCACCGTCGCATCATGCAGCAGGCGTTCTCGCGACCGAGGTTGGAGGGCTACCTCGATCTGATGACTCCGCACATCGAGTCGTCGCTGGCCGAATGGAAGGTCGGCGACGCCTTCCCCATGTACTCCAGGACCAAAGAGCTGCTCCTGTCGCTGGCCTCGGAGGTGTTCGTCGGATCATCGCTCTCGCGGGAGGAGAACCACGAGCTCGAGCAGGCCTTCGAGGCCGCGGTCCGCGGCGGGCAGGCCATCATCCGCCGTGACGTCGGCAACTTCACCTGGGCGCGCGGACTTCGCGGGCGCGAACTCCTGCAGAAGTACTTCCGTTCGGAGATCCCGGCCCGCCGGGCCGGCGACGCCGAGGATCTGTTCACCGTCCTGTGTCACAGCGAGGACGACGAGGGCAACACCTTCAGCGACGAGGACGTCGTCAACCACATGATCTTCGTGATGATGGCGGCCCACGACACGAGCACCATCGCGCTGTCGATGATGACGCACTACCTGGGTCGCCATCCGGAGTGGCAGGAGCGGCTGCGCGCGGAGTCGATCGCGCTGGGCACACCGACCCTCGCATACGACGATCTGGACGCGCTCCCCAGTCTCGACCTGGCGTTCAAGGAGACCCTGCGCCTCAACGCGCCGGTCGGGATGCTGTTCCGCAAATCGATCAAGGACACCGAGGTCCTCGGCCACTACATCCCCAAGGGCACGCTCGTCGCGATCCACCCGTGGGCGACGATGCTCCGCGAGGAGTGGTGGCCCGAACCGACGAAGTTCGACCCCGGGCGCTTCTCCCCCGAGCGTCGTGAGGACAAGGTGCACCGGTTCGCCTGGTGTCCGTTCGGCGGCGGCGCGCACAAGTGCATCGGCCTGTACTTCGGCGGCATGGAGGTGAAGTCGATCATGCACCAGCTGCTGTTGAACTTCGAATGGTCGGTCCCCGACGACTACGAGCTCGACCTCGAGTACGGCACCGGCCCCACCCCCGCCGACGGTCTGCCGATCGACTTCCGGCGGCGATAGAGTTCGCCCATGACGAAGAAGGTGCGGTTCGGAATCGGCGTCGGACCGCGCAGCGGCCCCGATCGGCTCGCCGACCTGGTCGACCTGCTCGAAGACACCGGAATCGACTCGCTCTGGTTCTCCGAGACCGTGTACGGCCCCACCGTCGACCCGACCGTCGGCATGGCGTTCGCTCTCGCTCGGACGGCGCGGCTGAAGGTCGGCACATCGGTCGCGATCCTTCCCGGTCGGCATCCGGTGCTGGTGGCCGAGCAGCTCGCATCGTTGGCCGCGTTGGCGCCCAAGCGCGTCCTGCCCGTGTTCGGGTTGCAGGCGGCGACCCCGGCCGAACGCGAGCTGTTCCCCGTCTCCGGGCGGCGCGGCGACGTCTTCGACGAATCGTTGCGCCTGCTCCGCGCCGTCCTGCACGACGACGACGTCGACTTCGACGGCGAGTTCTTCACGGTGCACGGCGCGCGCGTCGGACTGCGACCGACGCGCCCGTTGGACGTCTGGGTGGGCGGCCGTGTCCGCGCCGCGTTCCGACGCGTCGGCCGATACGGCGACGGCTGGCTCGGCAGCTTCGTGACGCCCGCGGAGGCCGCGACGGCCGTCGCGACGATCCACGCCGAGGCCGACGCCGCGGGCCGCACGATCGACGACGATCACTTCGGACTCACCCTGCTGCTCGCCGAGAACGGGGTGCCGGACGATCTCGCGACCGCCGTCACCCGCCAGCGACCCGGCGTCGATCCCGCGGAGCTGGTCGCAGGCGGTTGGGCCGATCTGCACCGTCTCATCGACGGCTATCTGGACGCCGGCCTGAGCAAGTTCGTGGTGTTGCCCGCCGACGGTCGGGCGGTGGATCGGTTCGTCGACCGGTTCGCCGCCGAGCTGCTGCCGCGACAGAACTGATCATCGCTGCACGCCCTTCGCGACGCTGACGCATGTGGTGATCCACGTCCGCTCGTCGTCGGTGAGCCCGCGCCCGAGACGTTTCGCGTCCTCGACGGTCCAGTGCGCGTTCAGCACCATGCGGACGATCACCCAGTCCCGGGCGCGGTCGTCGTCGAACCCGGCCGCCTCGACGGTCGCGTGGAACCGGGTCTGGATGGACCCGCGCAGATAGCCCTCCATCTCGTCCCATCGGTTCCACAGCAGCGGAGCGACCTCGTAGTGCGGATCGCCCGACATCGGCTGCGGATCGATCGCCAGCCACGGCTCGCGATCGGCGGCGAGAACGTTCTCGTAGTGGAGGTCGCCGTGGATCATGGTGCCGTCGGTGCCCGGGTCGTCGACGAACGCCCACCCGCGCGCGACGGCCTGCTCCACCAGCCGCGGCGGCATCGGCAGATCGGCGACGTCGCATTCGAGCGCGTCGAGCCAGCCGCGCAGACGAGAGCTCAACGTCGCCAGTCGATTCGGTGCCGGCTTGTGCAACCGGCCGTACAGGTCGGCGACGATCTGGCACGCCTGGACGTCCCACTCCCGCGTCAGGTCCTGCGGGTGGAGGCGTTCCAGCAGCAACGCGTGATGCCGCGGATCTGCCCGGTGCATCGCCACGGCACCGTCGCCCGCCCAGTGCTGGAGCGCGAGGTGTTCCTGTGCGGTGTCCGGCGAGTCGAAGCCGATCTTGAGGACCGCGTCGCCGTCGGCGCCGGTCACCGGAATCACCAGCGACGCGTGTCCGTGCATCGGTTCGCCGTCCGGCGTGAGCCGCCACGCGTCGAGGAGATCGTCGGTCAAGCGGGGCAGTCGGTCGAGCCAGTCGGCCCAATCGTCGCCGAGACGGCGTTGCGAAGCCAGTTCGACGGGGATGTCCACGCCGTCGAGCGTACGGCGCGATCGCCGCAGAGATCTTCGGCACTGCAAACCGTGCCCGGTCCGGTTTGGAGTGCCGGATTCTTCACGCGCGCCAGACCCGTCTCCGATACATGCAGATCAGGATGCCGAGGCCGACCACCCCCGGCAGCATGTGGACGGCGAGCACGCCGACGAGCGACGGACCGCCCCAAGCGGTCTCGTACGAATCGAGAAAGAACGGTTCGGCGACCGCACGGATCACGAAATACGCGCAGACGAGGCCGAGTAGGACGATCGCGACGCTGCGGACGGGACGCCGTACAGATGGATTCTCAGTCATGACCCGATGGTCGGACCCGAGATCTCGTCGGACATCCCCCATAGGAGGGACATCGCGTCACGACTCGATCAGGCGGGCGCCACCGCGATCGGCCGCCACATGCCGGTCGAGTATTCGAAACGCACGGCCGCGGGAGGTGTCACGCCGTCGGGCACCGTGTACGCGGTCGCGACGAGACCGTCGCAGTCGACGTGGTCGAAGGTGAACGGCTGCGCCATCTGCTGCGCGAACTCACCGGTGAGGAATGCGAGCGACTCGGTGTCGGCGAGCTCGCACGGTGACGGCAGCGGAGCCGAATAGTCTCGGCGCCCGTCGATATCAGCACCGGCAGGCGCGCACCCGGCGACGGTCGCCGCGACGACCACCAGCACGCATCCCGCGGCGACGGCGACCGATCGACTCATGTCCACTCCTTCGTGCTCCGACCTGACACCGGGACTATCGTGACCGATCCCTCAGGAGTGACCGTACCGTCGTTCAATCGACGGACGTCCACTCAGTACCCGACATCGTCGTAATCTTGAGTTCATGGCGATCGCCCCGGAGGACAAGGACTGGACCTGGGTCACGACCCGGCGCTGTGCGTTCTGCGGATTCGATCCGGGCGGTCTGGTCCACTCGGAGGTCGCCGGACGCATCTCGGCGTCGACGGCCGGGTGGCGCGAGGTCATCGCCCGACCGGGCGCGACTGTGCGGCCGAACGACCACACCTGGTCGCCGGTCGAGTACGCCTGTCACGTCCGCGATGTGCACGCGGTGATGCGCGAACGTCTGGAGTCGATGCTCGCCCGGCAGCCCGCACACTTCGCGAACTGGGATCAGGACGAGGCGTCCGCCGACTACGCGGACCAGGATCCCTCGACGGTGGCCGACGATATGGAAGCGAACGCGGCGGCATTCGCCGACGCGTACCGGTCCGTCGCCGACGACCAGTGGACGCGTGAAGGGCTGCGCGGGGACGGCGCAGTGTTCACCGCGACCTCGCTGGCCGCGTACGCGCTGCATGATCTCACCCACCACCGAGTGGACGTCGGACTGCCCGCGACCCCGCTAGTCTGAGGCCATGGTCACCGTCGACAATCCACTCGAACAGCTCACGGTCGACGACCTCCGGCGGCGGACGAGCATGAAGTGGCGGGCGTATCCGCCGGACGTGCTGCCGCTGTGGGTCGCCGAGATGGATGTGATGCCGGCGGCGCCGATCACGGCGGCCCTGCGGTCCGCGCTCGACCGGGGCGACACCGGGTATCCCTCCGGCGCACGCGACTACGCTCGCGCGCTGGCCGGATTCGCGCAGCGACGCTGGGGCTGGGACGGGATCGACGTCGACACCGCGCAACTCGTGCCCGACGTGATGATGGGGATCGTCGAGGTCCTCAAGCTGGTGACCGACCCGGGCGACGCCGTCGTCGTGAACACTCCGGTGTATCCACCGTTCTTCGCGTTCACCGAGCACGCCGATCGTCGCGTGATCGGCGCGCGACTGTCCTCGACCGGGCGCATCGATCTCGCCTCACTGGAGACGGCGTTCTCCCGGGCGCGAACCACCGGCGGCAGACCGGCGTTCCTCCTCGCCAACCCGCACAATCCGACCGGAGCGGTGCACACGGTCGACGAGCTGACCGCCGTCGCCGCGTTGGCTCGCGAGTACGGCGTGCGGGTGGTCGCCGACGAGATCCACGCCCCACTCGTTCTCGACGGCGCACGGTTCACGCCGTACCTCTCCCTCGACGACACGGCCGTCGCGGTCACCTCGGCGTCGAAGGCGTGGAATCTGCCCGGGGTCAAGGCCGCGCTCGCGGTGCCTGGAGCGGCCGCCGTCGACGATCTGCGTCGCATGCCCGAGGAGGTGAGCCACGGCCCCAGTCACCTCGGCGTCCTCGCGCACACCGTCGCCTACAGCGACGGTGAGGACTGGCTCGACGCGCTGCTCGTCGGCCTGGCCTCGAACCGGGAACTGGTCGCACGCCTGATGATCGAGCATCTCCCAGCCGTGGGATACCAACCGCCCGAAGGCACCTATCTGGCGTGGCTCGACTGCCGCCCACTGGGATTCGACGACGCCGCGGAGCCCGGCGCGGTCGGCGATCTCGCCGGTCCTGCGAAGGCGTTCCTCGATCAGTGCCGCGTCGCGCTGAGCTCGGGTCACGTGTTCGGCGACGGCGGAGGCGGACACGTCCGCGTGAACCTGGCGACCTCGCAGGCGATCCTCACCGAGGCGTTCACCCGTATGGCGGCGGTGCATCCGTGAGAATCGCGTTCGTGTTGTCGGGTGGAGCCAATCTCGGGGCCCTGCAGGTCGGCATGCTGCGCGCGCTCGTCGAGCGCGGCGTGCGCCCCGACGTCCTCATCGGCGCGTCGGTCGGCGCATTCAACGCGGCGTACATCGCCGGGCGCGGCTTCGACGCCCGGACCGTAGCCGACCTCGCCGACGTGTGGCGCCCACTCCGCGCTTGGAAGCTGTTCCCGCCCAACCCGATCCGAATCATCGGAGCGTTGTCGGGCCGAGAAGACGCGATCGTCGGCGACCACGGTCTGCGCAGCCTCCTGCAAAGACACCTCACATTCACCGACATCGCGGCGACCCGCATCCCCCTGTCGGTGGTCGCCACGGATCTGCTGACCGGCGGCGACGTCCGTATCGACTCCGGACCGGCGATCGACGCGATCCTGGCCAGCGCAGCCATCCCCGGACTGCTGCCACCCGTCGAATGGAACGGCCGCAAGCTGATCGACGGCGGCATCGCCGACAACACCCCGATCTCCGACGCCGTCGATGCGGGAGTCGACCGGATCTACGTGCTGCCGTGCGGGTACCAGTGCGGCGACGTCGAGCCGCCGACCAATGTCGCGTCCACCCTGCTGCACACCATGACCCTGCTGATCCACAAGCGCCTGATCCGCGACATCCGCGAGTACGACGCCGGCGCCGAACTCGTCGTCATCCCGCCACCGTGTCCGCTGACCGTCGGGGCCCTCGACTTCAGCCTGGCCGATGAACTCATGGCGAAGGCGTACGAGTCCGCGTCGGCGTTTCTGGCGACCGACGGCGGCCTGCGCGATCATCCGGCCGACCACATCGAGATGCCGGTCAGCTGACCGACTCGGCGAACTTCCCCGGGGCCGTACACTCGACGAGCGGCCCCGAGAACATAGGTCATCCTTACCCGCACCGATGCTTGCGCGGTGGCTACTATTCGGTGCGTGAGCGAGTCAGCAGCCCCCGAATTCCTCTACTCCGACCTTCTCCCGGCGAATCAGGACGACACGCCCTATCGCCTGGTCACCACCGACGGTGTCTCCACTCTCGAGGTCGACGGCCAGAAGTTCCTGAAGGTCGATCCGAAGGCGATCCAGACCCTGACCGCCGAGGCGATGCACGACATCAGCCACTACCTGCGGCCGGCTCACCTGCGGCAGCTGCGCAAGATCATCGACGACCCGGAGGCCTCGGGCAACGATCGCTTCGTCGCCCTCGACCTGCTCAAGAACGTCAACATCTCGGCGGGCGGCGTGCTGCCGATGTGTCAGGACACCGGCACCGCGATCGTCATGGGCAAGAAGAGCGAGGGTGTTCTGACCGGCGTCGAAGACGGCGAGTGGGTCTCGCGCGGCGTGTACGACGCGTACACCAAGCTCAATCTGCGGTACTCGCAGAACGCTCCGATCACCGTGTACGAGGAGCGCAACACCGGCACCAACCTGCCCGCGCAGGTCGAGATCTACGCGACCGAGCAGGGGCCGAAGGGGCCCGAGTACAAGTTCCTCTTCATGGCCAAGGGCGGCGGCTCGGCCAACAAGTCGTTCCTGTTCCAGGAGACCAAGGCCATCCTGAATCCGAAACGCCTGCTCGAGTACCTGGACGAGAAGATCCGTTCGCTGGGCACCGCGGCGTGCCCGCCGTACCACCTGGCCGTGGTCATCGGCGGCACCTCCGCCGAGTTCGCGCTCAAGACCGCGAAGCTGGCGTCGGCGCACTACCTCGACAATCTGCCCACCGAGGGCGACATGACCGGCCACGGCTTCCGCGATCCGGAGCTCGAAGAGGAGATCTTCAAGCTCACCCAGTCGTTCGGCATCGGCGCCCAGTTCGGCGGTAAGTACTTCTGCCACGACGTCCGCGCGATCCGCCTCCCCCGCCACGGCGCGTCGCTGCCCGTGGCGATCGCCGTCTCCTGCTCGGCCGACCGCCAGGCACTCGGCAAGATCACCGCCGACGGCGTGTTCCTCGAACAACTCGAGACCGATCCGGCGCAGTACATGCCGGATGCGGGCGTCGCCGAGGACATCGCGGGCGGCGAGGTGGTCGAGATCGATTTGAACCGTCCGATGCCCGAGATCCTCGAAGAGCTCAGCAAGCACCCGGTCAAGACGCGCCTGTCGCTGACCGGCCCACTGGTCGTCGCCCGTGACATCGCGCACGCCAAGATCAAGGAGCGTCTCGACGCGGGCGAGCCGATGCCCGAATATCTGAAGAACCACCCCGTCTACTACGCCGGACCGGCCAAGACCCCGGAGGGCATGGCGTCCGGTTCGTTCGGCCCGACGACGGCCGGCCGCATGGACAGCTACGTCGAACAGTTCCAGGCCGCGGGCGGCTCGATGGTGATGCTCGCCAAGGGCAACCGATCCAAGCAGGTCACCAACGCCTGCGATGCGCACGGCGGCTTCTACCTCGGCTCCATCGGCGGTCCCGCGGCTCGTCTGGCGCTCGACTGCATCAAGAGCCAGGAGATCATCGAGTACCCCGAGCTCGGCATGGAAGCCGTGTGGAAGATCGACGTCGAGAACTTCCCCGCCTTCATCGTCGTCGACGACAAGGGCAACGACTTCTTCACCGACCCGTCGGGCACCGTGAACGTCCCGGTCAGCGGTATCCGCGTACGGTCGAAGGAGCGGTAGGGCCGAGTCCCCCACAGCTGTCTTCGCCACTGTGGACGACGCACGTGGGCACCCCGCCGGATCGGCTCACACTCGCCCCGCGACCGCCGTACCCCACCGCCTCATGTCTCTCGACGACTGGCGCGCCCTGGGCGGAGGACGTGTCCGCACGGTACGAGATTCAGGAGGGGCCTGATCGTGTCCGCTCGACCCAGGCCTCGCCACCAACGGGCAGTCCGTGACCTGATGCTCCCCACCTGACCGATGGAGTCGCGCCGCGCGACTATGTGATCGTGTGCCGTCAGTGCCACTCGAAGGCGCGACCGGCCGACAGCGCACCGTCGACGACGTATGCCTGACCCGACAGGTACGACGCGTCGTCGCTGGCCAGGAACGCGGCCATCGACGCGATGTCCGACGGTTCGGCCAGGCGGTTGTTGAGCGGCATCTTGCCGGTCATGCCGGCGCGGACCGCGGCCGGATCGGCCTGGCTCTCGAAGTACTGCTCGGTCATGTCGGTGCGGACGTAACCCGGGCAGATCGCGACGGCGCGCATGCCCTCGTGGCCGTGGTCGAGCGCGATGCAGCGTGTCAGTTGCAGCACGGCGGCCTTCGACATCAGGAACACACCCTTGACGTTCACGTCCATCACGAAGTCCCACTCCTTCTCGGAGGTGTCGGGGACGGACTTCTCGATCTCGGTGCCCGCGTTGTTCATCACGATGTCGAGGTGTCCGTGCGTCTCGACGACCTGTGCGACGAGCGCGTTCACCGAATCGGCGGAGGTGACGTCGACGTGGACGAACTCGATGTCGGGTCGGTCGTCATAGGTGGGGTCGATGGAACAGGACTGACGGCAACGCATCCCACCGTTTCGTCACGCCCCGCACCCCGACATGAAAATATGACATTTAACTGTCGTTACGCAGAGGAGGTGTGCGATCTCCATCGGAACCCATCCCCTGCGCCCCGAGATCGACACCTCGTGGCGCCGGTCCACCGTCAACGGACTGATCCCCAGCCTCGTCCCCGATATGACGGTCGACGAGGACTTCAGTGCCTGCGACCCCGTTCTGCGTGCCGCGCGACCGGTCCTCGACGCGGCGTCCACCCAGCTCGTCGACACCGGACTGGCCCTGCTGCTCACCGACGCCGAGTCGCGGATCATCGCCGGCGTGTACGGCGGCGCACACGTCGAGCGGAGCATCGACTCCACCGGCGCCGTCCGCGGATCGCATATGGGCGAGGACGCGGTCGGCACCACCGCGCTCGGCACGCCGGTGGAGACACGCAGCTCCATCACGGTGAACGGCGACGAACACTTCCTCGAGCTGTACAAGCACCTGAGCTGTCACGGCGAGCCGATCGTGCATCCGACGACACGTCGTCTGGAGGGCATCCTGTGCATGACAGAGGTCGCCGGAACGGTGAATCCGTTGTTCCGCTCGTATGTCGAACGACTCGTCTCCGACATCACCTCTCGCCTGCTCGACACCACCCGTGCGTCACACCGCGCCGTTCTCGACGCGTTCCACCGGACCTGTACGCGGCGCGACGTGGCGGTCGTCGGCGTCGGCGACGACGTCTGTCTCACCAACGATCTCGCGACGGCCCTGCTCGACCAATCCGACCTCGGCGCATTGAAGGCGTTCGCCGTCGGCGCTGGCACACTACCCGAGGAGATGCTCACCGCCGCCGGGCTCCCGGTCTCGGTCGCCGGCACCCGCGTGCCGGGCGCACCGAACGCTGCCGTGTTCACCCTGATTCCAGCGGCGCCGTCGCATCACCCGGTGCCTCGCGGATCGGCCGCCCACGGTCGATCGCCCGTCCTCTTCGACGCGCCGTCGTTCGATTCCGGGAGTGCGCTGCACGCGCGGTCGTTGGCCGTATCCGGGGAGTCGGGCACGGGTAGGACCACATACGCCGCCGCGGCGACGAGTGGTCTCCAGACTCAGCACGTCGACATACCGCGCCGTATCGCCGCAGGCGAACGGCTCGATCTGCCTAGCGTCGCCGCCCGCGCACGGTCCGACCGCGGCGCGGTGATCGTCGACGGAGTCGACCTGCTCGCCGGCACCGATCTGTCGGTGGTCCGACAGTTGATGGTCGACCGCCAGGTCCCCGTCGTTCTGGTCAGCGGCCCCACCGCACATCTGCGACCGGAGGTCGCCTCCGTCGTCTCCCTGTGCGACGACCGCGCGGTCCTGGCTCCCGTCCGACACCGCACCAACCGCATCGCGGCTCTGGCCGCGCACTTCATCGGGCCGGACACGACGTGCAGCCCCGGTGCGATCGACGCTCTCATGGCACACGACTGGCCTGCCAACCTCACCGAACTCGATCGCGCTCTCGACGCGGCTCGCACCCACGCCGCCGACCGGGGCTCGCCGCACCACGTCGACGTCGCCGATCTGCCCGCGCAGTATCGACAGTCGTCGAAGACGTCGACCCTGTCGGTCCGGGAGCGCTCCGAACGCGACGCCATCGTCGACGTCCTGGACCGCTGTCGCGGCAACAAGGTCCACGCGGCGCGTGAACTCGACGTCAGCCGTAGCACCCTGTACGCGCGGATCCGCGCGCTCGGCATCGAAGCGTGAGACCCACGCTGTCCGGACTCTCGGACAGTTACGGGCCCTCGAACGGTGTGACGATGGCTGCATCACCGAACCGTGACCGTCATCACCCCAGGAGTGAGCTTCATGACCGACACCCTCATCCCGGCCGAAGGCCTGACCCACGACACCCTCTACATCGGCGGACAATGGGTCGCCCCGCACGGCGGTGCGCGCATCGACGTCGTCTCCCCGAACACCGGACAGCACATCGGCAGCGTGCCCGACGGGGTGAACGCCGACATCGACGCCGCAGTCGGGGCGGCGCGCCGGGCATTCGACGATCCGTCGATCTGGTCGGGTCTGGAACCGTCGGTCCGCGCCGGTCACCTGCGCCGATTCGCCGATGAGCTGGATTCACGCAAGGATCGGCTCACCGCTCTCGTCTCCGCACAGAACGGCATGCCCATCTCGGTGGCCGGCCAACTCGAGGCCGTCTACCCGGCGATGCTGCTCCGCTACTACGCCGACCTCATCGAGAACCAGGGCGTCGACGTCCGCGACGGCATGTTCGGCGGCACCGTCGAAGTGCGCCGCGAACCGATCGGCGTGGTCGGCGCCATCGTCCCGTGGAACTTCCCGCAGACCCTCGCCTCGTTCAAGTTCGCGCCCGCTCTCGCCGCCGGCTGCACCATGGTGATCAAGCCGTCGCCGGAGACCGTCCTCGACTCGTACGTCGTCGCCGAGGCCGCCGAAGCCGCGGGCCTGCCCGCCGGTGTGGTCAACTTCGTTCCCGCGGGCCGCGAGGTCGGCGCGCACCTCGTCTCGCATCCCGGCGTCGACAAGGTCGCCTTCACCGGTTCCACCGCGGCGGGAATCTCGATCGCCGAGACCTGTGGACGGCTTCTGCGTCCCGTGACACTCGAACTCGGCGGCAAGTCGGCGACAATCGTGCTCGACGACGCCGAACTCGACCTCGCGCAGATCGGCAACGACCTGTTCGTAGCGACACTGGCCAACAACGGTCAGACCTGCTTCCTCGGCACTCGCGTCCTCGCACCGCGTTCGCGGTACGACGAAGTGGTCGACACTCTGACCGCGTTCGCGTCGTCGATGGCGATCGGCGACTCGCTCGACCCGAACACCCAGATCGGACCGATGGCCACCTCGCGCCACCGCGACCGCGTCGAGAGTTACATCGCCAAGGGCAAGGCCGACGGCGGCCGCATCACCACCGGCGGCGGACGTCCCGCCGACCACGAGGACGGCTGGTTCGTACAGCCGACGGTGTTCGCCGACATCGACAACACCGCCGTCATCTCACGCGAAGAGATCTTCGGTCCGGTGCTCTCGGTGATCGGTTACAACGACGACGCCGACGCGGTCGCCATCGCCAACGACTCCGACTACGGACTCGGCGGCACCGTCTGGAGCTCCGATCCCGAACGTGCACAGCGCGTCGCGGCCGGCGTGCGGACCGGAACCATCGGCATCAACCGCTACATCCCCGACCCGATCGCCCCGTTCGGCGGCGTGAAGCACTCCGGCATGGGGCGCGAACTCGGCCCCGAAGGGCTCGCTGCGTACCAGAACCTCAAGTCCGTCTACCGCTGACGGTTTCGCGGCCCCGAACCCCGGGCCCGGTACGCGAGGATTCCTCGCCCACCGGGCCCGGTTCCATATCTGGTCACCGTGCGGCCGCATGACGGCTGTCCGCCCTCGTCACGCGGGCACTCCGTCCGCGGAGGGCTCGGGCGTCACCGCCCCCATCAGTCGTTCGTACCCCAGGTAGTAGATCGGCACGGCCGACGCCAATGCCGACCAGCCGACGGCCTTTCCGAGCCAGGCGATGTCTCCGTTGAGCATCGCGAAACCGAGAAACAGCTCCAGGGCGATGAGGAAGACGAACGCGAGGATGATCGCGACGGCACGCATCCGGATCGCGGGCACCAGCAGAAACAACGATGGTACGACGAGCGCGAAGGACCAGAATCCTCGCGCCGCCGGCGACCCCATTTCGTGGATCGACAGCAGGTGGAAGCCGATCAGCCAGAGTCCGTACGTGATCAACAGATTCCCGAGGTAGTTGTCCTTGCGGATGATGGCGATGACACCGCCCAGAGTCTGACCGAGACCGCCGACGAGAAGACCGAAGACGAGGGCCCCCGACGCGGCGTGATCGACGACTTCGGCGAAGAACACCCAGGTGAGGGCCAGTCCGAATGTGAAGAGGGCGGCACCTCCCGGATCGCCGATCGTATCGGCGAGTCCGACAGAACGGGTCGATGAACTCATTGGGATTCCTTCCGGAGAAGAGGGAGTGAGAGAACTCGCAAGCGCTGCAGAGTGGGTTGAACACTACATTGTTCGTATGATTCGTCAATCTTTTGTAGACGAAAAAACCGAAGGTAGTCGACAGGAAGTCCGGAACCATCGTCAAGACGACAGTTAATGACACGTAACTTCAGCGGTATGGTGGTGAAACCGTCATACAAGACGCGGTACGCCGTCAGCCTCTGAACCGGCCGCTCGAATACATCGTGTCGACCGACACGATCACCGCCGCACGCTGGCGATACAGTGATCCGCAGCGAGTGACATCGTATCGAGGACCGATTGGAGGAGCACGTGCCCGAAGGCTCCCACCCGCTGAGCCGCCGACGCGAGGTCGGCTCGGCGAGCGCCCGGTCACTGCTGCTGACCATTCTCGGCGAGTTCGCCCTCCCCCGCACGGAGCCGGTCTGGACCGCGACGATCCTCGACGCCCTGGCCCTACAGGGAGTCGAAGAGCGAGCCGCACGCCAGGCGCTCTCGCGCTCGTCGTCCGAGGGACTCCTCGAATCGCAACGCCACGGACGACGCAGCGCATGGGCCCTCACCGCCTCGGGAACGACGCTGCTCACCGAAGGCACCGAGCGCATCTACGGCTTCATGCGCAGCGCGCCCGCCTGGGACGGACGCTGGTTGACACTCGCGGTGTCGATCCCCGAGACTCAGCGCAAACTCCGTCATCGCCTCCGCACCCGATTCACCTGGCTCGGGCTCGGATCACCGCAGTCCGGACTGTGGATCACCCCGGACGTCAGCAAGGCCGAGGAGGTGCGACGCGTCATCGACGACCTGGGACTGGGAGGCCAGACGTTGTCGTGGATCGGCGAGACCGCGGGCATCGGCGACGAGAACACTCTCGTCGCATCCGCCTGGGACCTCGCCGACGTCGAGTCGCGCTACATCGAGTTCCTCGACGGCTTCTCCGAGCGCCGAGCCGACAGCCAGTCCGACGCGTTCGCCGCCCAGGTGGAACTGGTTCAGGAGTGGCGACGGTTCCCGTTCCTGGACCCCGACCTGCCGCGCGAACTCCTCGACCACGAATGGCCCGGCCCCCGCGCCGCGTCGGTCTTCCACGACCGCCACGCACAGTGGCATCGTCGCGCCCAGGCCCACTGGGACGAGCTGCAAGCGCAGGCCGCGCAGCGCGTGTAGCCGGTCCACACCCCGGGCCACCGCGCCGATCAAGACCCCCCGCCGGTCGAACCGCCCGACAGATGAGGCCCACTCGGGCGGCACAACTCGGGACTTTCGACAACACATGTAGGTCTCTCGACCTACATGTAGAACATTGCCTACATCACATTCGCGCAGGTCAAGCAGGTTAGGTCACCCTAATTATGTGACATTTACTTGACGAATTTAAAGCTAGTTGTAGAGTATTTTGCAGAAAGAGGCCCACATCACAGCCCACGAAACGGAGCCTTTCAGTGGTTGACACCATCCCCAGCTACCTGTCCGGTCAGTGGCGCACCGGCGACGGCGACGCCCGCACCGTGTACGACGCCGTGACCGGCGCGGCCGTCACGCAGATCGCGTCGAGCGAAGCGCACCTCGCAGGCGCCCTCGCCCATGCCCGCAGCACCGGCGGGAGCGCTTTGCGCGCAATGACTTTCAGTGAGCGAGCCGCAGCACTCAAGGCCGCCGCCGGCGCACTCGCCGAGCGCAAGGACGAGCTCTACGCACTCTCCGCCCAGGCCGGCTGCACCCGTGCCGACGCGAAGGTCGACGTCGACGGCGGCTTCGGCACCGCGATGGTCTACGCCGGACTCGGTCGCAAGGGCCTGCCCGACGGCACCGTCATCGTCGAAGATCCCGCACCGACACCGTTCGGCAAGCAGGGTGTCTTCCTCGGTCAGCACATCCTGACCTCGCGCCTCGGCGTCGCCGTACAGATCAACGCCTTCAACTTCCCCGTCTGGGGCATGCTCGAGAAGCTCGCCCCCGCGATCCTGGCAGGCGTCCCGACGCTCGCCAAGGCCGCGACGCCCACCGCGTACATCGCCGAGCACGCCGTCCGCATCATCATCGAGTCGGGCACGCTCCCCGAGGGCGCGCTGCAGTTCGTCGCCGGCCCGATCGGCGGCCTCTTCGACCAGCTCGACGGTCAGGACAGCGTCGGCTTCACCGGCTCGGCCGCGACCGCCGCGTCACTGCGCTCGCACCCGAGGATCGTCGGACGCTCGGTGCACTTCACCGCGGAAGCCGACTCGGTCAACGCCTCGATCCTCGGACCGGATGCGACACCGGGCACCGAGGAGTTCGACCTCTTCGTCCAGCAGGTCGTCACCGAGATGACCGTCAAAGCCGGGCAGAAGTGCACCGCCATCCGACGCGCCCTGGTCCCGGCCGGCCGGCTCGACGCGGTACAAGACGCGCTGACCGCGGCCCTCGGCGACATCGTGATCGGCGCACCGGGCGCCGAGGGCGTCACGATGGGCGCGCTCGTCGGCACCGATCAGCGCGACGACGTCCGCGGCAGGATCACCGAATTGAGCAAGGACGCGCAGATCGTGTTCGGCGACCCGAACACCGTCGACGTGGTGGGCGCCGACGCCCAGGCCGGCGCATTCCTCTCCCCGATCCTGCTCCGCGGCGACGCGACCTCGGGCAGCGCCCACGACGTCGAGGCCTTCGGCCCGGTCGCCACCCTCCTGCCCTACGACGGGACCGCCGCGGACGCCACCGCACAGGCCGCGCGCGGACAGGGTTCACTCGCCGCATCGGTCGTGTCGAACGACGGCGACTTCGCCCGCGACACCGTCCTGGGCATCGCCGCGCACCACGGACGCGTCCTGGTCCTCGACCGCGACAGCGCATCCGAATCGACCGGTCACGGCATCCCGATGCCGCAACTCGTCCACGGCGGTCCCGGCCGCGCGGGCGGCGGCGAAGAAGAAGGCGGACTGCGCGCCGTCTACCACCACATGCAGCGCACGGCGGTCCAAGGCGGACCAGCGTTACTGAACAGTCTCGGGCACTAGGGGTCTGGACTCCGCTCGACCAGCAGTAGAACTCCTCTCGACCAGCGTAAGCACAACCCAGGAGAACACCATGACAAGCTCCACCACCGACCGCACCGGCGAAGCCCCCAAACCCACCGGCCCCCTCTCCAAGATCGACTACAGCGAGAAGATCCCGAACAACGTCGACCTCGCGAGCGACCGTCGCCTGCAGCGCGCCCTCGAAGGCTGGCAGCCCAAGTTCCTCGACTGGTGGCGCAACCTGGGCCCGGCCATCCCGACGAAGGACGTGTACCTGCGCACCGCCGTCGCTGTCGGCCGTGACGGCTGGGCGCACTTCGACCACGTCCCGATGGAGGAGTACCGCTGGGGCATCTTCCTCGCCGAGGCCGACCCCGACAAGAAGATCAACTTCGGCAAGCACAAGGGCGAGCCGGTGTGGAACGAGGTCCCCGGCGAGTACCGCGCCGACCTCATGCGGCTGATCGTCGTGCAGGGCGACACCGAGCCCGCGTCGGTGGAGCAGCAGCGCATCCTCGGACAGACCGCGCCCAGCATCTACGACATGCGCAACCTGTTCCAGGTGAACGTCGAAGAGGGCCGTCACCTCTGGGCCATGGTCTACCTGCTCCAGGCGTACTTCGGTCGCGAGGGCCGCGAGGAGGCCGAGAAGCTGCTGCAGCGCAACTCCGGTGACTTCGACAACCCCCGCATCCTCGGCGCGTTCAACGAGGAGACCACCGACTGGCTGCAGTTCTTCATGTTCACGTACTTCACCGACCGCGACGGCAAGTACCAGCTCGGCACCCTCAAGGAGTCGGCGTTCGACCCGCTGGCCCGCACCTGCGAGTTCATGCTCAAAGAAGAGGCACACCACATGTTCGTCGGCACCACCGGCGTCCAGCGCACCGTCGAGAAGACCGCGCAGAAGATGAAAGAACTCGGCACCGACGACGCCGACGCGCTCTTCGCAGCGGGCGTCATCCCGCTGAGCGTCATCCAGAAGTACCTGAACTTCCAGTTCTCGGTGTCGATGGACTTGTTCGGCTCCGAGCAGTCGACCAACGCAGGCAACTACTACTCCGAGGGCATCAAGGGCCGGTGGCAGGAGACCCGCCGCAAGGACGACCACATCCTCGTCGACGACGAGCGCACCATGAGCTATGTCGAGGACGGCGAGATCAAGGAGAAGACCGTCTCCGCGCTCGGCTCCCTGAACCTGGACCTGCGCAACGAGTACGTCGCCGACTGCGCCAACGGCGTCGCCCGCTGGAACCAGGAGCTCGAGGACGCCGAACTCGAGCAGCGCCTGACGTTGCCGCACGAGGGCTTCCACCGCAAGGTCGGCACATACGCCGAGTTCAACGTCTCCCCCGACGGCGAGGTCCTCGACGACGCTGCCTGGGAGGCGCGTGTCGACGAGTGGCTGCCGTCGAAGTCCGATCGCGAGCGGGTCGCCGCACTGATGGTCCCCGAGTACGAGTACGGCGAGTTCGCCGGCTGGATCGCTCCGCCGAAGACCGGCATCAACTCGCAGCCCGTCGAATTCGACTACGTCCACCTCGCCGAAGAAGGTCTGGCGTAACCGCCGGCCGCTCGAATCAGCCCATCCGAGACTCCCGAAGGACCCAGTCATGACCGTTCTTGACGAGCCCACCACCGATCACGCGACCCCGCCGGTCGTCGACTTCATCGTCGACCCGACCGAGTACAAGCACTACACCGTCGCCATCGACGGCGACGTCGCCACCGTGACCCTCAAGGTCGACGAAGACGGCGGCCTGGTGCCCGGCTACCAGTTGAAGATGAACTCGTACGACCTCGGCGTCGACATCGAGCTCTACGACATCACCCAGCGCCTGCGCTTCGAGCACCCCGAGGTCAAGGCCGTCGTTCTGACCGGTGGCCTAGAGCGCATGTTCTGTGCGGGTGCCAACATCCGCATGCTGGCGCAGTCGCCGCACTCGTGGAAGGTCAACTTCTGCAAGTTCACCAACGAGACCCGCAACGGTATCGAGGACTCCACCGAGAACTCGGGCCAGACCTGGATCGCGGCGCTCAACGGCACCGCCGCCGGCGGCGGCTACGAGGTGGCCCTGGCCTGCGACGAGATCATCCTGGTAGACGACAACTCGTCGACCGTCTCCCTCCCCGAGGTCCCGCTGCTGGGCGTGCTCCCCGGCACCGGCGGCCTGACCCGCGTGGTCGACAAGCGGCACGTCCGCAAGGACCGGGCCGACATGTTCGCCACCAAGTCGGAGGGCTACCGTGGCGACACCGCCGTCCAGTGGGGATTCATCGACTCCACTGTTCCGCGCAACGCGTTCGACGAGCACGTCGCCGCCCGCGCGGCCGCCCGCGCCGAGGGCTCGCACCGTCCCGGCGGCAAGGGCGTGGAACTGACTCCGTTGGACCGTCGGATCGGCGACACCGAGATCTCCTACCCGCACGTGTCGGCGACTCTCGACCGGGCCGGCCGCAAGGTCGAGATCACCGTGTCGGCGCCCACCGACGATCCGCCCGCCGACGCCGCGGCTGCTCTGGAGCAGGGCGTCGACTACTGGCCGCTGGCGGTGACCCGCGAACTAGACGATCTGATCCTGCACCTGCGCACCAACGAGAACGACCTGGGCACCTGGGTTCTGCGCGTGACCGGCGACGCGGAGAAGGCTCTCGCCTACGACGCGCAGGTCCTGGCGGGCGACGACTGGTTCATCCGCGAGATCCGCAACTACTACAAGCGCGTCATGAAGCGCCTGGACGTGACGAGCCGCAGCCTGATCGCCGTGATCGAGCCGGGCAGCGCCTTCGTCGGTCTGCTCGCCGAGATCGCCCTGGCCGCCGACCGCCAGTACATGCTCGAAGGCGTCTACGAGGACATCGACCCGGACGCCGCGCCCGCGACCATACAGCTCACCGCGTCGAACGACGGCCCGTACCCGATGGGCAACGGACTGACCCGCGTGCAGTCCCGATTCTGGGGCCGCGACGATGATCTGGAAGCGGCTCGCGCCACCATCGGCACCGCCCTCGACTCGGCGGCCGCCGACGCGGCGGGGCTGGTGACCGTCGCCCTCGACGACATCGACTTCGCCGACGAACTGCGCATCGTCCTGCAGGAGCGCGCCGCGCTCTCCCCGGACGCGCTGACCGGAATGGAGGCGAACCACCGTTTCGTCGGGCCGGAGACGATGGAGACGAAGATCTTCGGGCGCCTCACCGCATGGCAGAACTGGATCTTCATCCGCCCGAACGCCTCCGGTCCGGACGGCGCGTTGCGCAGGTACGGCAGCGGTCAGCGTGGTGAGTACGACTTCGGTCGGGTGTAGTCATGGCCGACTACTTCAACGCCGCGGAGTACCTCGTCTCCCGGCGCGTCACGGACGGCGACGGCGACCGAGTCGCCGCCGTCGGCACCACCACCGTGACGTATGCGCAGCTCGATGAGCTGGTCGGGAATGTCGCCGGCGCGTTTCGTTCGGCGGGCCTGCACCGCGACGACCGCGTGCTGATCGTGATGGCCGACGACGTCCCGATGCTCGCCGCGATCCTCGGCGCGATGCGCGCCGGTGTCGTCGCCGTGCCGGTGTCGACGATGTTCACCGGAGAGGAGCTCGGCAAGATCGCCGCCGACTCCGGCGCACACGTCGTGGTCGCCAGCACCGAGTTCGTCGACGCGGTGAACACCGCGTTGACGCTCGCCCCGGACGTGGGGACCGTCGTCCTCGACGGCGCCGGCGATCTCAAGGTTCCCGACGGGGTCACCCCGTGGTCGTGGCCCGCGTTCGCAGCGCACGGCGCAGCGGCCGCCCCCGACCTGCGCGAGACCGTCCACACCGCCGACGACTCATGGGGGCTGTGGCTCTACACCTCGGGCACCACCGGATTCCCCAAGGCGGCCATGCACCGGCACGCCAACATCCGGCACGTGTGCGAGACGTACGCCAGTCGCGTCCTGGGCATCCGGTCGGACGATCGCGGCTTCTCGATCGCCAAGATGTTCTTCGCGTACGGCATCGGCAACTCAGTGTTCTTCCCGCTCTCGGTCGGCGCGACGACGATCCTCGAACGCGGACGCCCGACGCCCGCGGTGGTCGCCGAACGTGTCGGGGCCGAGAAGCCGACGATCTTCTTCGGGGTGCCGACGTTCTTCGCGGCGCTGCTGAACAGCGACCTGCCCGACGACACGTTCGCCTCCGTGCGGATCGCGACGTCGGCGGGCGAGCCTCTCCCGGCACCGCTGCTCAAGCGGTTCAAGGAGCGGTTCGGCGTCGACATCCTCGACGGCATCGGTTCCACGGAGGCACTGCACATCTTCCTGTCGAACCGGCCCGACGCCATCGCACCGGGCACCACCGGCACGGCCGTGCCCGGCTACGACCTGCGGATCGTCGACGACGACGGCGAGCCGGTCGAGGACGGAACACCCGGCGCGTTGCACGTGCGGGGCGAGTCGATCGCTCTCGGCTACTGGCGGCGGACGGACGCGACCCGCCAGGTGTTCCGCGGCGAATGGCTCATCACCGGCGACACCTATGTGCGCGATGAGAACGGCAACTACACCTGCCTGGGCCGCAACTCCGACATGATCAAGGCCGGCGGCATCTGGGTGTCGCCGTCGGAGGTCGAATCGCGGCTGCTGGAGCATCCGGCGATCGTGGAGGTCGCCGTGGTCGGCGTGGCCGACGACGACGGGCTCGACAAGCCGGTGGCCGCGGTCGTCCTCGGCGGCGACACGGACACGGTCACCGAAGCCGAACTCGTCACGTGGTGCCGCGACGGCATGGCGCATTTCAAAGCGCCGCGTCGAATCATCTTCACGCCGGAACTGCCGAAGACGGCGACCGGCAAACTCCAACGATTCCGCGTGCGCGAACAGCTGTCGGGCGGAGCCGAACTGACGGGAGCATCGTCATGACCACGACCACGACCCGGGTGGACGTTCTCCTGATCGGGGCGGGCCCGGTGGGCCTGTTCGGCGCCTACTACGCGGGCGCCCGCGGACTGAGCGTCGCCGTCGTCGACTCACTGAGCCAGCTCGGCGGGCAGATCACCGCGATGTACCCGGAGAAGGAGATCTACGATATCGCCGGGTTCCCCGCGGTGTCCGGGCGCAAGCTCGTCGCCGACCTCGTCGAGCAGGCCGGCCAGTACGATCCGACGTATCTCCTCGGTCGGGAAGCACAGACGCACGAGGTGACCGACGCCGGTCGACACGTCGTCGGTCTGTCGGACGGATCGAGCATCGACGCCGGAGCAGTCGTCATCACCGGAGGCATCGGCACGTTCACGCCGCGCCCGCTGCCCGCGGGCGAGGACTTCCTCGGCCGCGGTCTGGACTACTTCGTCCCCGACTCGACGCCGTTCCACGACGCGAACGTCGTCGTCGTGGGCGGCGGCGACTCGGCTATCGACTGGTGCCTGATGCTCGAACCGATCGCCCGCAGCGTGACGCTGGTGCACCGCCGCGACAAGTTCCGCGCGCACCAGGCCAGCGTCGACAGGGTGCTCGCGCACCCGGGCATCACGGTCAAGATCAATGCGCAGGTCACCGGCCTCGACGGCGGCGGCGCGATCGAGAAGGCGACCATCGAGACCAAGGGCGAAGGTGTCGACGTCCTCGAATGCGAGCGCGTCGTCGCCGCTCTCGGGTTCACCGCGAATCTCGGACCACTGCGCGAGTGGGGGCTCGAGTTGCACGACAATCGGCATCTCGTCGTCGATTCGGCGATGCGCACCAACGTGCCGGGCGTGTTCTCCGCGGGCGACATCACCGACTACGACGGCAAGGTCCGCCTCATCGCGGTCGGCTTCGGCGAGGTGGCGACCGCGGTGAACAATGCGGCCGTCCATCTCGACCCCGACGCCATGCTGTTCCCCGGACACTCGACGGACAACCCGCACTAGGCCGCGCCCCGCCTGCCCTCCTCCTCACGAGAAAGAAGCACCTCATGCCTTACGTCATCGCCAGCCCGTGCGTCGACACGATGGACCGCAGCTGCACCGAGGAGTGCCCGGTGGACTGCATCTACGAAGGCGACCGCAAGCTGTACATCAATCCCAAGGAGTGCATCGACTGCGGTGCCTGCGAACCCGTCTGCCCGGTCGAGGCGATCAGCCAGGACCGTCGTGTGCCCGAGGAGGACGAGGCGTTCATCGCCGACAATCGCGCCTTCTTCGAGCTCGCGCTTCCCGGACGTGACGAGCCGCTGCTGGCCCCGGGCGGCTCGCACAAGGTGGGCTCGCTCGGCGTCGACACGCCGATGGTCGCCGATCTGTAGAGGAGCGTCGTCGTGCTGAACGGACATCGTCTGATCGACGCGCACGTGCATGTGCCGATGCTCGACACCCTCGCGCCGGCCTGGATCGACTGGGCGCGAGAGTTCGGCGCCGACGGGCTCCTGGAGTCCGTGTGGGACACCGACGGGAGACCGATCCCCGCGCGGCTCGACGCGGTCTTCGCCGCGCAGGACGTGGACGGCGCGCTGCTGCTGTGCGAGTACAGTCCGAAGGCCACCGGCATGCAGCTCTTCGACGATCTGTTGCCGCTGGTCGAGTACAACCCGACCCGGTTCCGTCCCGTCGCGAACGTGAATCCGCACCTGCACTTCCCCATCGCGAAAGAACTGACCCGTCAGCTCGACCACGGTGCGGCCGCGCTGAAGCTGCACCCGGTGCACGGCGGGTTCCGATGCGACGACCGCGCGCTCTATCCCGCGTATCAGGTGCTCGAAGAACGCGGTGTGCCGCTGATCGTGCACTGTGGGACCAGCACGTTCCCCGGATCCATGAACGAGTTGGCAGATCCGGAGATCCTCCTGCCCGTGGTGCGCGATCACCCGGGGCTGAACGTCGTTCTCGCGCACGGCGGTCGCGGCTGGTGGTACGACGCGGCCGCGTTCATGGCGCTCAGCTACGACACCGTGTGGATCGAGCTCTCCGGTCTGCCGCCCAAGCGCCTCCCCGACTACTACGCGAAGTTCAGCCTGCGGCGTCTGTCTCGCAAATGGATCTTCGCCACCGACTGGCCGGGGGTCCCGGGCGTCGCCGCCAACGCGCGGGCGGTCGTCGACCTCGGGCTCGACGAGGAGACCGCCGCACTCGTACTCGGCGGCAACGCGATCGACGTCTACGCCGGACTCGACCACTTGAAGGAGGCGTCATGACGTTCTACGCCCTGGGCGGAGTGCGGCCCACCGTCGATGAGACCGCATACGTCCATCCGGCGGCGACGGTGATCGGCGACGTGACGATCGGACCGGAGTCGTCGGTGTGGCCCGGCGCGGTGCTGCGCGGCGACATGGGCTCCATCGTCGTCGGCGCCCGCACCTCCATTCAGGACAACACGGTGCTGCACACCACCGAGGAGTGGCCCACGGTGATCGGCGACGACTGCGTCGTCGGACACATCGCCCACCTCGAAGGATGCACGGTCGGAAACCGCTGTCTGATCGGCTCCGGCTCAGTGGTGCTCAACCGCGCACAGATCGGCGACGGCTGTGTGGTCGGCGGTCAGGCCCTCGTCGCCGAGGACACCGTCGCCCCGCCGGGCACCATGCTGCTCGGTGTGCCCGCCCGTCCACGTGACGTCGCACCCGACGACGTGACCGCCTGGATCGACTACGGCGTGGGCGAGTACCGCGAGAACGCCCGCCGTTACCGTGCCGAACTGCGTCCCGTCGAACCCATCCGCCGGTCGAGTCCCATCCGCTGATCGAGCCCCCATCCGCCGATCGAGCCCCCATCCGCCGATCGAGCCCCCATCCGCCGATCGAGCGGAGTCGAGATCCCCCTCACCTCCACAGCCCACAAGGAGTAACCATGTCCCCCACCACCGGCTCGGCAGGCCCCGCCGGGCGCCCCGCGCACGAGCTGACCGACGCCGAACTCGAACAGCAGGGCGCCACCGCGCACGAGACGCGCAACTGGGTGTTCCTCAACGGCACCGCCGAGCAGTTCGCGACGCATACCGCACGCATGCTCGAACTGGAACAGGAGTATCTGCGCCGCCACCCGATGCGCACGTGGCAGGGTTCCGGCGGCGCGGCGGGCGAGCAGAGTGAACTCGACGTCCTCAAGCAGGCGCTGCGCGGGATTCTGGTACAGATCACCGCCCTCCTCGACTCCGAGCCCGTCCGCCGCGACGGCGAGCACACCGCCGTCACGGACCCGACCGCCGCTCTGCTGTCCCGGATCGCCGCGGCAGACGGTGGGCGCATGCACAAGCTGGAAGTCCACCAGGCCGCTCGCGAGGTCGGGCTGGAGCGCTCGGCGCTGGCCAAGCTGTACCAGTCCGACCCGCCGCTGCTGATCACCGAGCAGTCCGACCGCGTGATCACCGACGCGGGGCGCGCACGTCTAGCGGAGGCCGGGGAGTGAACGACGCCGTGGCACTGCCCGATGTGGTCGGAGTGGTCGGCGGTGGACGCATGGGCGCGGGCATCGCGCACGCCATGCTCCTCGCGGGATCTGCCGTCACCGTCCTCGAACGCGACGCCGATGCGGCGCGCGGCGCCCGCGAGCGCGTCGAACGCGCGGTGGCGGCGAGCGTGAAACGCGGAGTCGTCCCGTCTCCCGAGCCGGTCGTCGCACGACTCTCGGTGACCACCGACGTCACCGATCTGGCCTCGTCGGGGCTGGTCGTAGAGGCCGTCCCGGAGGACGTGTCTCTCAAGACCGAGACGTTGTCGCGGGTGGAGGGCGTCGTCGCCGACGACGCGGCGATCGCCACCAACACCTCGAGCATCTCGCTCGACGTGCTCGGTGCCGCACTGCGTGTGCCGGCGCGCCTGGTGGGCCTGCACTTCTTCAACCCGGTGCCCGCCAGCAAGCTGATCGAGGTCGTGTACACCGACGCGGGCGATCCGGCGCTCACCGAACGCGCAGCCGGGTGGGTGCGTGCGATGGGCAAGACCCCCGTCGTCATCCGCAACGCACCGGGTTTCGCGAGTAGCCGCCTGGGCGTCGCCGTCGGCCTGGAGGCCATTCGGATGGTCGAGGACGGCGTCGCGTCCGCCGTCGACATCGACGCCGCGATGGAACTCGGATACGGCTACCCGATGGGCCCGTTGAAGTTGACCGACATCGTCGGAATCGATGTGCGCCTGGGCATCTCACGCTATCTGGAGTCCGAGCTCGGGCCGCGGTTCGCGCCGCCGCGGCTGATGGTCGACATGGTGGAGCGCGGCGACCTCGGCCGCAAGAGCGGCCGCGGCTTCTACGAGTGGGACGATTAGATGAGCGACCGACGTCTACGCATCGAGACGCTCGACGACCGCGTGATCGTCTCCCTCGACCGACCGGCCACCAAGAACGCGATCGACGCCGAGATGGTCGCCGAGCTGCACGCGGTGTGCCAGGAGCTGGAGACAGATCCCAAGCCGATGATCGTGACCGGCGGCCCCGAGATATTCGCCGGTGGCGCCGACATCGGTCAGCTGCGCGAGCGGCGCAACGTCGACGCGTTGGCCGGCGTCAACTCGGGGATCTTCGATCGCATCGCGCGCCTTCCGATGCCGACGCTCGCCGCCGTCGCCGGTTACGCGCTCGGCGGCGGCGCCGAACTCGCCTACGCCTGCGACTTCCGGATCGGCACTCCCACCGTGAGACTCGGCAATCCCGAAGGCGGTCTCGGCATCCTCGCCGCGGCGGGCGCGTCGTGGCGGCTGATCGAGCTCGTCGGTGAACCGCTCGCCAAGGAGATCCTGCTGGCCGGCCGGACGCTGAACGCCGAACAGGCGCGCGAGGTACGCCTGCTCAACGAGGTCGTCGACGCCGATCAGCTGCTGGAGACCGCGAACGCCTGGGTCGACCGGATGCTCCGCAACGCACCCCTGGCCTTGCGGATGACCAAGTTGGCACTGCGCATGCCGCGCGAGGCGCACCCGACGTTCGACAACGTCGCGCAGGCCGTCCTGTTCGAGACCGACGAGAAGGAGCGGCGCATGACCGCGTTCCTCGACCGGAAGAACACCGAGAGGAAGCAGAAGTGACCGCACTCGTCCTGGGCGGCGCCGGAGGCATCGGCGCCGCAGTCACCGCACGGATCGTCCGGCGCGAACCGGTGCTCGTGACGTATCTCGATCACGCCGAGCGCGCACAGGGCCTCGTCGCCGAACTGTCCGACGGCCACGAGCTCCGCGCCGTGCGCGCCGACATCACGACCACGACCGACGTCCTCGCCGCCTTCGACGCCGCGGAAGAACTCGGCCCGATCGACGTCGTCGTGGACTGCGTCGGCGGCTGGGACTTCCCTCGCCTGACCGAGGTGTCCGACGACGAGATCGACGCGAGTCTCGCGTTGAACCTGCGGTCGGCGTTGCTGGTGTTGCGTGAGGCCGCCCGACGCGTGGTCGACGACGGCCGGATCGTGCTGCTCTCGAGTGCCGCCGTCGCGATGGCCCCGGCCCGCCAGGCCACGTATGTCGCGGCGAAGGCGGGCGTCGAGGGCGCCGCCCGCGTCGCGGCGAAGGAACTCGCTCGCCGCCGCGTGACCGTCAACGTGGTACGTCCCGGCTCCACCGACACCGAGACCCTGCACCGCACCACCGCGGAGAAGGCCATCGAAGCCATGCGCAAGTCGAATGCCATGCGCCGCTTAGGAACTCCCGACGACGTCGCCGCTGCCGTGGACCTGCTCCTCTCCCCCGACGCCGGGTGGGTCACCGGCCAGATCCTCGACGCCGACGGCGGCCTGCGGTAGTCCGCCGCGTTTTCGCCGTCCCCGCATGGGTCCGCGAACTCGTATCCTGTAGCCATGACTGCGACAGCATTCGACGTCGTCGTGATCGGCGGCGGCATCGCCGGGGTGTCGATCGGGTACGAACTCGCGGACGATCGGACGGTCTGTCTCCTGGAGCAGGAGACCACGCTCGCCTTTCACACCACCGGACGCTCGGCCGCCCTCTATCTGGAGACGTTCGGCAATGCGACGGTGCGGTCGCTGACCACCGTGAGCCGGGCGTTCCTCACCGATCCTCCCGACACCTTCGACGGCCCGCTGCTGTCCCCGCGACCGTATCTGGTGTTCGCGAGGAACGGTCGCGAGGACGCGCTCGCCGAATTCTGCCGAGAGGTCCGGCAGCAGGCTCCCGCGGTGGAGCAGGTGTCGGCCGACGAAGCCGTCGATCTCGCGCCCTACCTGCGACGGGATGCGATCGGGGCAGGCGTGCTCGACCCGGACGCCGACGACATCGACGTCCACGCACTCCACCAGGGATACGTCCGCGGCCTGCGACGACGCGGCGGTCAGATCCGGACGAACGCGCCGGTCACGGCCTTGCACCGCGCCGGCGGCGGGTGGACGGTGACGCTCGACGACGGCGACACGGTGACCGCGCCGATCGTCGTCGACGCGGCCGGAGCGTGGGCCGACCACGTCGCCGACCTCGCCGGTGCGACGACCGCCGGGCTCACCCCGATGATCCGCACGATCTTCGGTGTCGACGCGCCCGCCGCGCTGACCACCGGGGCGCTGCCCGTCGTCAACGACCTCGACGACACCTTCTACATCAAGCCCGAAGCCAACGGACTGCTGTGCTCGCCGGCCGACGAGACGCCGAGTCATCCGCATGACGTGAAGCCCGACGACCTCGACATCGCTCGGGCCATCGAGTCGATCAACGAGGTCACGGATCTGAATCTGCGACGCATCACCTCGTCGTGGGCCGGCCTGCGGACGTTCGCGCCCGACCGGTCGCCCGTCGTCGGCTTCGATCCCCGCGTCGACGGCTTCTTCTGGTTCGCCGGTCAGGGCGGCTACGGCATCCAGATGGCCGACGGTCTCGCGCGGTCCGGCGCCGCTCTCTTCCGCGGCGAGTCGCTGCCCGGCGACGTCGTCGCGGGCGGTGTGCGTGCGGCCGCTCTGACGCCGGGGCGGTGACCGAGGCGTTCGGCCGCGAACCGCCGTTCCGGCTACCGGTCGCGACCGGTAGCCGGAAGCGCACTCAGCGCTCGCGGTCGACGTTCGCCATCTTCAAGACGTCGAGTCGGCGGTCCAGTTCCTCTTCCGACAGCTTGTCGCCGATGAGACCGCGGTCGATGACGGTCTGCCGGATGGTGGCGCCCTCGCGCAGCGCCTGCTTGGCGACGGCGGCGGCCTCCTCGTAGCCGATGGCCGAGTTGAGCGGCGTCACGATCGACGGCGACGACTCGGCGAGCGTGCGCAGACGGTCCTCGTGTGCGACGAGCCCGGAGATGCAACGGTCGGCGAACAGTCGCGACACGTTGGCCAGCAGGTTCACCGATTCGAGGACGTTGCGGGCCATCATCGGGATGTACACGTTCAGCTCGAACGCACCGTTGCCGCCGCCCCAGGTGACCGCGGCGTCGTTGCCGATGACCTGTGCGGCGACCTGCGTGACGGCCTCGGGCAGAACCGGATTCACCTTGCCGGGCATGATCGAGCTGCCCGGCTGCAGGTCCGGGAGAGCGATCTCGCCGAGCCCGGTCAGCGGACCGGACCCCATCCAGCGGACGTCGTTGGCGATCTTCGTCAGCGAGACGGCGATCGTCTTGAGCTGGCCGGACAGTTCGACGAGGCCGTCGCGCGCGGCCTGCGCCTCGAAATTGTCGGTGGCCAGGCTCAGCTCGTCGACGCCGGTCAGCTCGACGAGCTTGGCGACGACGGCGGTGCCGAAGCCCTCGGGGGCGTTGAGCCCGGTGCCGACCGCGGTGCCGCCGATCGGGAGCTCACCGACGCGCGGGAGGCTCGACTGCAGGCGCTCGATCCCGGCCTGGACCTGGCGGGCGTAGCCGCCGAACTCCTGGCCGAGTGTCACCGGGACCGCGTCCATCAGGTGGGTACGGCCGGACTTGACGACCTCGCGCCACTCCACGGACTTCGCGGCGAGCGCGGCGTGCAGGTGCTCCAACGACGGGATCAGGGCACGGACGACGGCCTCGGTCGCGGCGACATGGGTCGCCGTCGGGAACGTGTCATTGGAGCTCTGCGACATGTTGACGTCGTCGTTCGGGTGGACGGTGACGCCGTTCGCCGCGGCGATGGACGCGATGACCTCGTTGGCGTTCATGTTCGAGCTGGTGCCCGAGCCGGTCTGGAAGACGTCGATCGGGAACTGGTCGTCGTGGCCGCCGTCGGCGATCTCGGTGGCCGCGGCGACGATGGCGTCGGCCTTGGCGGCGTCGAGGAGCCCGAGGTCTTTGTTGACCAGTGCGGTGGCCGCTTTCAGCAGACCGAGCGCACGGATCTGCGTGCGCTCCAGCGGCCGAAAGCTGATCGGGAAGTTCTCGACGGCCCGCTGAGTCTGCGCGCGCCAGAGTGCTGCGGCGGGGACTCGGACCTCGCCCATCGTGTCGTGTTCGATCCGGTATTCGGTGTCATCAGCCATGGTCAGTACAACCTTTCGTGGTGTGGTGGTGTTCCCGGTGCTCTCAGGCCTTCATCGCCACGCCGTGGCGCCAGTAGCCCATGAAGGCGACCTGGGAGCGGGCGATGCCCAGGTCCTTGACGAGGTGGCGGCGAAGTCCGGTGACGACCTTGCTCTCGCCCGCTATCCAGTAGTAGCGCTCACCCGGCTCCGGCGCGGGTCCGAGGTCTTCGCCGAGGTTGGAGAAGATCGGCGTCTCCCACACCATCGGCTCGTCAGGGCTCTCGTCGACCACCGCCGAGTCGACGTCGGTCGACCCGAGGTGGTCCAGCACGGCCGGGCGCAGACGCGCGCCGTGGTCGACGCCGTCGCGGGCCAGCCAGTGCACGCTGACCCCGGCGGGTGCGGCGCACGGCAGCACGTCGTCGCCGGTCGGCACTTCGATGAACGCGGTGCCACGCAGATCCGCCGGCGCGTCCTCGAGGATCCGCGCGATGGCGGGCGCCGCCGTCTCGTCGCCGGCCAGCAGCACCGACTTCGCCTCGCCCGGCGCGTATTCGAGTCCGCCGCCGTCGAGCCGGCCGCGTCGCGGAGCGACGAGATACACCTCGTCGCCCTCGGTGGCCCGGGCAGCCCACGACGACGCGGGTCCGGTCGCTCCCGGAACCATGTGGAGCACGAAGTCGACGATGAGGTCGGTGGCGCCGTCGTCGGCGACGCGCACGTCGCGGATCGAGTAGGTGCGGATCGCCCCGCGCTCGTCCTCGGGCGACTCCAACCACCGCCGATACCAGTCATCGCCGTCGGCGAGGTCGGGCAGGGCGCGTCCCGGCGACGGGAAGATCACCTTGATCCGTTGATCGAAGGTGTTCCCCGGATTGCCGAGGCGGTCCACGTGGTCGCCGGTGAACGTGATCCGCACGAAGTTCGGCGACACCGGCTCTACGGCGCTGACGCGGCCGCGACCGAGGACGTACGGGCTCTGACTATCGGACATGATGCCTCCCAATCGGCATGACGGCGGGTTTACCCGAGACGGGGTCTTGCAGGATCGTGCTCTTGAGTCCGAACACGTCGTCGACGAGTTCGGCGGTCATCACCTCGTCGGGCGTTCCGATCGCATGGATTCGCCCGGTTCTCATGGCGATGAGCTGATCGGAGTAGCGAGCGGCGAGGTTGAGGTCGTGCAGCACCATGACGATCGTGGTACCGCATCGTTCGCGGAGGTCGGTCAGCAGATCGAGCACCTCCACCTGGTGAGCCAGGTCGAGGAAGGTCGTCGGCTCGTCGAGCAGCACGATGTCGGTCTCCTGCGCGAGCGCCATCGCGATCCACACGCGTTGACGCTGTCCGCCGGAGAGCTCGTCCACCGACCGGTCCGCCAGATCGGCGGTTCCGGTCGCATCGAGGGCGTCGGCGACGGCTTCGTAGTCGCGCGTGCTCCACCGTGCGAGCAGCTTCTGGTGCGGGTGGCGTCCACGTCCGACCAGATCGGCCACCGTGATGCCTTCCGGCGCCACCGGGCTCTGCGGTAGCAGCCCGAGGATCTGCGCCACCTCCCGCGACTTGCGCATCGAGATGTCCCGACCGTCGAGCACCACCCGCCCGGACGACGGCGGCAGCAGTCGCGCGAGGGCACGCAGTAGCGTCGACTTACCGCATCCGTTGGCGCCCACGATCGAGGTGATCTCACCCTGCGCCACCTCCAGGTCCAGGCCGTCGACGATCACCCGGTCACCGTAGGCGAGCCGGATCTTCTCGGCGGACAGCTGACGTTCGACGGTCACAGAGTTCCTCCCGACCGGTTGACACGGATGAGCAGGTAGATCAGGAACGGTGCGCCCAGCACACCGGTGACGACGCCGACCGGGTACCGATGCGGCAGCGCGAACTGCGCGATGAGATCGGCGCAGGAGACCAACACCCCGCCGACGAGTCCGGCGGGCAACAGCATGGAGCCGCCCGCGCGGGTGAACAATCGAGTCGCGATCGGCCCGGACATGAACGCGACGAACGAGATCGGCCCGGCGCCGGCGGTGGCGAACGCCAGCAGAAGGACCGCACCGAACAGCACCAGCAGGCGGGTGCGTTCGACTCGCACCCCCATCCCGGCGGCCGTGTCGTCGCCCAGTCGCAGCATCCCCATATCGCGAGAGAGGAGCAGCATCACCGGAACGACGACGGCCATCAGGACGGCGAGGGGGACCACGCGACCCCACGAGGGTTCGGCGAGGCTGCCGGTGATCCAGCGCAGCGCGTTGGCGACATCCCAGTCGGCGGCGCGCGCGAGGACGTACGAGACGACGCTCGAGAGCATCGCGGCCACGCCGATGCCGATGAGAATCAGCCGCGTCGCCGAGAACCCCTCGTTGTGCGAGAGCCCGTACACCGCGGCCGCCGCGATCAGAGCTCCGAGCAACGCGACGATCGAGACACTGGTCCCGGAGAGTCCGAAGACGACGATGGCGACGACGGCCGCCGCCGAGGCACCCCACGAGATGCCGATGATGTCGGGCGACGCCAGCGGATTGCGCAGCAGCGTCTGAAACGTGACACCGGCCAGACCGAATGCGAAACCGGCCAGCATCGCCAGGCAGACGCGCGGTAGACGCAGGTCGCCTACGGTGAACGACGCCCCCGGGACGGTCCGACCGCCGATGACCTTCAACACGTCGTCGAGCGGATAGAACCGCTGCCCCACCATCAGCGATACGAAGAAGATCACCACGACGAGGGCGATCAGAATCGACAGGATCGCGATGCGACGACGCGCCCGGGATCGGCGTCCGGCCTTGACTGTCTCGACGGTGCTCACAGTTCACGCACCTTCTGCCTACGGACGATCCAGATGAAGAACGGCGCGCCGATGATCGCGGTCACGACACCGACGTCCACCTCCTCCGGACGCACGATGATGCGTCCCACCACGTCGGACAGCACCAGCAGGGCCGCACCGAGGAGCGCCGAGAACGGCAGCACCCAGCGATGGTCGGTGCCGATCAGCGCGCGGCAGGCGTGCGGGACGAGCAGGCCGACGAAGGCGATGGGACCGGCGACGGCCGTCGCCGCGCCCGCCAGGACGACGGCGGACACGCCGGTCAGGACCCGCGTCCGCGCCACGTTCTCGCCGAGTCCGGTTGCGATGTCGTCGCCGAGGGCCAGCGAGTTCATGCCTCGGGCGCACGTGAACGCCAGCAGCGCGCCCGCCGCGAGGACCGGGGAGACGACGCCGATCCGATGCCAGTCCACGCCGCCGACGCCGCCGACCTGCCAGTGCTGGAACCTGGTCATCACATCGACGCGCGGTAATAGAACAGCACTGATCAGGCAGGTCAGCGCCGCCGCGGTGGCCGCACCCGACAGGGCCAGCTTGAGCGGGGTGGCTCCGCCCCCGCCCATCGAGCCGACCGCGTAGACGAGCACGGCGGTGATCGCGGCTCCGACGACGGCCGCGGCGATGTACCAATACGGGTCGGTCATACCGAAGAAGACGATCCCGCACACCACGGCCAATGATGCTCCGCCGGACACCCCGAGGATTCCCGGGTCGGCCACCGGATTGCGGGTCACTGCCTGCATGCCCGCACCCGAGACCGCCAGTGCCGCACCGATGATCACCGCGAGCACGGTGCGCGGAAGGCGCTTCTGGACGGCCGCCGCGCCGAACGAGTCGGCATCGCCGAACAGTCCGCTCCAGATCTCACCGAATGCGACGTCGCGGGCGCCGAACGCGACCGATACGCAGAAGAGCGCACCGAGTACGACGACGCCCACGAGCAGCCAGGCGACACGACGGGTCAAGACGTGAGCGCGGAGCCGAGCGCGTCCATGTACCTGTCGATGCCCCAGGGGATCGACAGCGGCGTCGGGTTCGACGATGCGGCCAGCGGCGTGTCGTTCTGCAGAACCGCGACATGGCCCGCCTTGATCGCCGGAACCCTGCCGAGCAGTGGATCAGCCTGCAGTCGTCTCACGGTGTTCTCGTCGCCGTAGGTGATGATCAGGCCGACGTCGTTGAACTGGTCGGCCTGCTCGGCGCTGACCTCGGTGTAGAACTCCTTACTGGACTTGGAGTCCTCCTCGACGGCCGACGGAACCGGGATACCGGCGTCACGCAGGAACGCCGCACGCGGATCGTTCGTGTTGTAGTACCCGATCTTGCTCGTGTCGGTCGGATCGAGATAGGCGAACATCGTCTTGGTGCGTGTGAGTTCGGGATGCTTCGAGACGGCGGCCTCGATCTGCGCCGTGAAGTCGGAGACGAGGTTCTCGCCGTCCGCCTCGCGACCGAGCGCCTTCGAGTCGAGTCGCACCATCTCCTGCCAGGTGGTGCCCCATGCGACGCCCGGGTACGCCACGGTCGGCGCGATCTTGCTGAGCGTGTCGTACTGCTCCTGGGTCAGACCGGAATAGGCGCCGAGGATCACGTCCGGTTCGGTGTTGCTGACGGCTTCGGCGTCGACACCGTCGGTCTCGTCGTAGAGCGCGGGCTCGTCGCCGCCGAGTTCGTGCAGCTTGTCGTCGACCCACGGAAGGATGCCGTCGCCGTTGTCGTCGCCCCACGTGGCCTTCGCCATGCCGACCGGGACGACACCGAGCGCCAACGCCACCTCGTGGTTGGCCCATCCGATGGTGGCTACCCGGTCGGGCGCAGACTCGATCGTCGTCGTGCCGAGCGCGTGTTCGACGGTGATCGGGAAGCCTTCTCCGCCGGCGCCGGACGACGATGCGTCGTCGGAGCCTGAGCAAGCGGTGGCAGTGAGCACGAGTGCGCCGGCGCAGAGGAGGGAGAGCAATCGGGTCTTGCGCACGTCGAATGCCTTTCGCTGGGTTGGTAAACCTAATTTTAGATAGGCTGCCCTAACCGTAACATCGGCACGGATGCATGAGAGAACGGCCCGAAACGTCCTGTGACCACGGTAACGTCCTTCGAGAACAACGCCCTGCACGTGACGACGATTGGTCACCAGCGATGATGAAGTTCCTGCAGAACCTCGGCAAATCGATCATGCTTCCGGTCGCCGTCTTGCCGGTGGCCGCGATCCTCGTCGGCATCGCCAACTGGATCATCGGCATCAATGACGATCAGGCGAACGTCGTCACCTCGTTCCTGCAGACCGCGGGCCTGGCGATCCTCGACAACATGGCGCTCCTGTTCGCCGTCGGTGTGTCGATCGGCATGGCACGCAAGTCCGACGGCACCTCGGCCCTGGCCGGTCTGGTGTCCTGGCTGGTGATCACCAGTCTGCTCGCCCCGTCATCGGTGATGACGCTGCTCTCGCGCGACTACACCTCGACACCGCTGACCGACGGGACCACCGTCGGCGACGGTCAGCAGCTGGTCCAGGACCACGGGCAGTGGCTCGTGCAGGCCCCCGACGTCAATGCGGCATTCGCCCCCGGCTCGTTCCAGAACGCGTTCATCGGCATCCTGTGCGGCATCATCGGCGCGGTCTGTTACAACCGCTTCAAAGACGTGAAACTCCCCGACGCGCTGTCGTTCTTCTCGGGGCGACGCTCGGTCGCGATCGTCACCGCGGGCGTCTCGCTGATCGTCGCGCTGATCCTGCTGTTCCTCTGGCCGCTGATCTACAGCGGTCTGGTCTGGTTCGGCGAGCACATCGTCGATCTGGGCGCGGTCGGCACCGGCCTCTACGGCTTCTTCAACCGTCTGCTCATTCCGTTCGGCCTGCACCATGCGTTGAACTCGGTGTTCTGGTTCGACGTCGCAGGCATCAACGACCTCAACAACTTCCTGTCGGGCAAGGGCGAGTTCGGTGTCACCGGCCAGTACATGACCGGATTCTTCCCGGTCATGATGTTCGGTCTGCCCGGCGCGGCACTGGCCATGTACGTGACCGCCAAGACCAAGCGCAAGAAGATCGCCTACGGCATCCTGCTGTCGGGCGCGGTGTCGTCGTTCTTCGTCGGCGTCACCGAGCCGCTCGAGTTCGCGTTCATGTTCCTGGCACCGCCGCTGTACCTGATCCACGCGCTGTTCATGGGCATCTCGATGGCCGTCTCCCAACTCCTGCCCGTCCGGATGGGATTCGGCTTCTCCGGCGGCTTCGTCGACCTGATGCTCAACTGGACCAACCCGATGGCCGAGAACCCGTGGATCATCTTCGTGATGGGTGCGGTCTGGTTCGTCATCTACTTCTTCGTGTTCCGCTGGGTCATCCTCCGATTCCAGCTCAAGACCCCCGGCCGCGAGGACGACGACCCCGCCGACGAGCAGGAGGAGGGCGCCTCGTCGAACTTCGTCGGAACCGCCGCCAAGTTCCTCGACGCGCTGGGCGGCAAGGACAACATCGCCGAGCTCGACAACTGCGCGACGCGTCTGCGCATGGAGATCAATGACACCTCGGTGATCGACGAGGGCGCGCTCAAGCGCGCGGGCGCCGCGGGGACCATGAAGCCCGGCGGACATTCCGTGCAGGTGGTCTACGGTCTCAACGTCCAGTTCGTGAAGGACGCGATGGAGAAGATCATGGCCGGGCAGATCGAGGCGCCGCATCCCGACGAGGTTCCGGACCCCGTGCCCGAGGCCACGGCCGATGCATCGGTCGCCACCCTCTCCGATTCCGACGTCGTCGTGCTGACGCGGCCGGTCCCCGGGTATGTGATCGCGTTGTCGGAGGTCCCGGACAAGACCTTCTCGTCCGGGATGATGGGGCCGGGTATGGCCGTGATCCCGACGTCGGGCGAGGTCACCGCACCCTCCGACGCGACCGTGGTGACCGTCTTCCCGACCGGCCATGCGATCGGTCTGCGTCTGGACAACGGCAAGGAGGTTCTGGTCCACGTCGGTCTGGACACCGTGAAGATGAAAGGCGAGGGCTTCGAGCCCCTGGTCGCGGCCGGCGACACCGTCACCGCCGGGCAACCGATCCTGAACGTCGACCTCGCCGCCGTCGAAGCGGCGGGCCACTCGACCATCACCCCGGTGATCGTGATGAACGACAAGTCGGCGGTCGTCGAGCTCCGCTGAGCGGCCCTCCGCCGGTCGAGCGACGTCGAGACCCCTCGCACTGGGTACCGTGTTCCCCATGTACGTGAAGGTGTGCGGGCTCACCGATCCGGCGACGGTCGACGTGGCCGTCGACGCAGGCGCCGACGCGATCGGCGTCGTGATGAATCGGACGAGTTCGCGGGCGGTCGACGCCGACGTCGCCCGCTCGATAGTCGAGCGCGCGGCCGGTCGGATCGACGCGGTGCTGGTCGTCAACGACATGCCGGCCGCCGACGCGGCCCGCATCGCCGCGGATCTCGGCTTCGCCGTGGTGCAGTTGCACGGCGCGTACACGGCTGACGACTTCGCGGCCGCCGCACGGATCCACCCCCGGCTGTGGCGCGCGACGTCGCTCGCGAACGATCCCCCGCTCCAGGTCGGCGCCTACGGCGAGCAGTTCCTGCTGCTCGACGCACCGAAGCCCGGATCGGGCCGCACCTGGGACCTGTCGTCGCTGGCCGACGCCGGCGTCACCGGCCACTGGCTCCTGGCAGGCGGCCTGAATCCGTCGAACGTCGCCGATGCGATCGCACAGGCGGCCCCGTGGGGCGTCGACACCTCCAGCGGAGTGGAGGCCTCCCCCGGCGTGAAGGACCACGCGAAGGTCCGCGATTTCATCGTGGCGGCGAAGGCTGCCGGAACCAGTCTCACGTAGGCGACCAACCACCCCGCCTATAGGCCGTAGTCGGCGGCATACGTGAGAGTAGTTCTCGGATCCGGAGATCCCGACCCGGCCAAGTATCGCATAGAGCACAATCTCCACCATGGACACGGGGGTCTATCGGTGGGGACAGTTGTGCCGGCTCGCACCGAAGAAGGACATCGAGCTGGCGATCGCGGACGGTATGGTGACCAAGCTCAGACACGGCTGGTACTCGACCCCGGCGGCCGACAAGCGAGTCGAGCACGCCGTGCGGATCGGCGGCGTCGTGTCCTGCGCGACGGCGCTCGAGATGCACGGCGTATGGGTGCCCGCGCAGCGCAATCGCCTGCACGTGCGCGGGAACGACGGGGCCGCGCGCACGCATCCGCTGTGGTGCCGGCAACACGGCCGTCAGCCTCGCGAGTTCGAGTCCGTCGACGACATGCTCACCGCGCTTCGTCACGCGGCACGCTGCCTCCCGCCGGAAGACTTCGTCGTCGTGTGCGATTCCATCGTCAACAAGGGCCTGATGGACCGGTCCGACCTGATCGCAGAATTCGTGGACCGATCGGCCAAGTTTCAGCGGGTCCTGGACAAGATCGACGGTCGGGCCGAGTCCGGTATCGAGACGATGGTCAGACTGCGACTGCAGGCGCTGAACATTCACGCGCGTCCGCAGGTGAGAATCCCGATGGTCGGGCGCGTCGACCTCCTCATCGGGACGTCACTGATCATCGAGACCGACGGCGTCGAGTTCCATTCCTCGCCCGATGCCGGCGAGAACGACAAGCGCCGGGACTCCGAAGCACACGCGCTAGGATTCCACACGATCCGTCTGACCTACCGCCAGGTGACGGGCGACTGGGCGTGGGCGCTACGACAGATCCGCGCGATGATGCGACGGGGCGAACATCGGCGCCCGGTGGACGTCCAGCTGGACAGCCCTCTCACGTAGAACTACCGCTTCTCCAGACTCTGTTGGATCCGATTCATCCCCGTGAGCCACCGATCGGGAGCCGTCGCACGCGCGAGGTAGTAGTCGCCGACCCGCTCGTGCGGCAGGATGTAGAAGTCCTCGTTGCCCAGGGCGGCCCAGGCGGCGTCGGCGATGTCGGACGGTTCGAGCACGGCGTCGTGCGAGAGGACCTCCTTCAGGTCGCCGGACTCCTCGTAGATGCGGGTGCGCACCCCCTGCGGGCAGATCGCCTGCACGACGACGCCCTTGTGCCGGTAACTGGCCGAGAGCCATTCCGCGAAGCCGATCACGCCGTGTTTCGTGGTCGAGTACGCGGGCGCGCCCAGCATGGTGAGCATGCCCGCTGCCGACGCCGTGACCACATAGCGGCCACCGCCCTGCGCCACCCACTGCGGGACCAGCGCGCGGGCCGCCCGCACGTGCGCCATCACGTTGACCTCCCACGAGTCGGTCCAGTCGTCCTCGGACGCGGCGAGGCCACGCCCCCGGTCGATGCCCGCGTTGCCGAACCACACGTCGACGCCGCCGAGCCATTCGTTCGCGATCGCGACGAGACCGTCGGCGCCCTCCGGCGACGCCGCGTCGCCGGGCGCCGCGATCGCGCCGATCTCGTGGGCCAACGCATGAACGGCGTCGGCGTCGAGGTCGTTGACCATCACCTTCGCACCTTCGGCGGCCGCCTTGGTGGCGATCGCCCGGCCGATACCCGCCGCCGCGCCGGTCACGACGATGCGCCGTACTGCGGAGTCAGAGGTCATGAGATCCGTCCTTTTCGTGTAGGCTGCCAAAATATAAGCGATTGCTTATTTTCATCGTTCAGTGTGCCAGAAGGGAGACCGGCGGTGGTATCGAAATCCGAACTCACGCGGGCTCGACTCCTCGACGGCGCGATGACCTCCTTCGCCGAGCACGGCTTCCACGGCACGAGCACCCGACACATCGCGGCGGCGGCCGGGATGAGTCCGGCCGCCGTGTACGTGCATTACGCGTCGAAAGAGGAACTGCTGTATGAGATCACCCTGCGCGGCCACCGGCAGATCCTCGAGATCGTGCAGGCTGCCGCGGCATCGGCTCCGGACGCGTCCACACGGTTGGCCTGCGTGATCCGCGAATTCGTCGTCTACCACGCGCAGCATCATGCGAGTTCGCGAGTGGTGAACTACGAGATGACCAAGCTCGATCCCGAGCATCTGGCCGAGGTCGTCGAGCTCCGGGTGCAGATCGACGCCGTGTTCACGGACGTCTTGGAGGACGGCGTCCGGCGCGGAGAGTTCACCGTCCCCGACGTCCGGATGACGACGACGGCCGTGTCGTCACTGGGCGTGGACGTCTCCCGATGGTTCCGTGACGGCCGGGCGTGGAGCCCGGAATCGGTCGGCGACTACTACGCCGAACTGACCCTGCGCATGGTCGGCGCCAGCGCCTGACCGACAAACTTCCGACTCCGCGCATCCGGCGCGGGCGGGATGTCCGATCGAGGAAGAAGGAGGCGCCGTGCGCCGCGAAATCTACACCGAAGACCACGAAGCGTTTCGCAAGACCATCCGAGGCTTCATCGCCTCGGAGATCGTGCCGGTCTACGACGATTGGCTCGAAGCAGGCATCGTTCCGCGTGAGTTCTACAACAAGATCGCCGAACTCGGCGTCTTCGGCATCGAGGTGCCCGAAGAGTACGGCGGGGCGGGTGTCACGTCGTACAAGTACGAGTCGGTCATGACCGAGGAGCTCGCGCTCGCCGGTGTCAGCCTCGGCGGCTCGTCGGTCCACATCCCGTTGTGTCTGCCGTACCTGCTGGCGCAGGCGAACGAGGAGCAGAAGCAGCGATGGCTTCCGGCGATGGCGTCGGCCGAGGCCATGTTCGCCATCGCGATGACGGAGCCGGGCACCGGCAGCGATCTCGCGGGCATGCGGACCACCGCCAAGCTCACCGAGGACGGCACGCACTACGTTCTCAACGGTTCGAAGACGTTCATCACCGGCGGCGTCAACGCCGACCGTGTCATCGTCTGCGCCCGCACCAGTGCCCCGAGCGAGACCGACCGACGCTTCGGCATCAGCCTGCTCGTCGTCGACACGACGTCGAAGGGCTACGAGGTCGGCCGCAAGCTCGACAAGATCGGTCTGCGCGTCTCCGACACCGCGGAGCTCTCCTTCACCGACGTCCTCGTCCCCGTCGAGGATCTTCTCGGCGAGGAGAACCAGGGCTTCTACTACCTGGGTCAGCATCTCCCGCGCGAGCGCCTGTCGATCGCCGTCGGCGTGTTCGCGCAGGCCATGGCCGCCATCGAGTTCACCAAGGCCTACACCTCCGAGCGCCAGGTGTTCGGCAAGCCGGTCGCCTCCTTCCAGAACTCGAAGTTCGAGCTGGCCGCCTGCAAGGCAAAGCTCGACGCGATGGAGGCCGTCGTCGACCGCGCCATCGAGGCCTACGACAAGGGTGCGCTGTCGGCCGCCGACGCCGCCTCGGCCAAGCTGTTCACCACCGAAGCCGCATCGGACATCATCGACCGCTGCCTGCAGTTGCACGGCGGGTACGGCTACATGAACGAGTACCCGATCGCGCGCCTGTACGCGGACAACCGCGTGGCCCGCATCTACGGCGGCACCAGCGAAGTGATGCGCTCGATCATCGCGAAGAACATGGGGCTCTGACCGGCGCACCCGAATCGTGCGACGCTGGAGGGCGTGAGCCACCGACTTCCGGAACCCGAGCCCAGGCCGACACCCGCTCCGCAGGAGCGTCCGAAGCCGACTCCGAAGCCGAAGCCGAAACGGTCGACCCCTCCGGTGCCCGCGCCGGGCCATCACCACCACCATCACGGCGGAGGCGATGTGCCCGGCGTGCTCGCCCGCTACGCCAGACCCGCCGTCGTCGCGGTGTTGGCCGTGTTCGCCGTGTTCATCGCGGTCGGCGCCGCCCTGTCGTGGCCCTCGCACGACGACCACCCCATCCCGCTGCAGTACCGCTCGTCCGACGGCGGACCGCTGCAGGTCTACGACGCGACCGTCGTCTCGCAGACACGCGCGGACTGCTCCACGCTGGACACGGGCACGACGACCGCCGACTTCCCGCAGATCCCGACCACCGGCGGGCCGTGCATCGCGACCGTCATCCACATCGACTCCGGTCCGGACGAGGGCCGATACGCGGTGCTGTCGATTCCGACCAATGCCGCGCAGTCGGGGACGGGACCGGACTCGGCGGGCATCGACGCCGGCGCGCCCGACGATCCGCAACCGGGGCAGCCGAGTCTGCGCGTCGACGACTCCATCCGGGTCAGCGCGATGGCCTCGCAGTCCGACCCGGCGTCGAAGACACTGACGTACGCGTTCTACGACTACACGCGCGGCACTCCGCTGATCTTCTGGGCGGTGGCGTTCGTCTTGGCCGTCGTCGTGGTCGCCACCTGGCGCGGGCTGCGCGCGATCATCGGCCTGGCCGTCGCGTTCGCGGTCCTCGGCTTCTTCACCCTCCCGTCCATCCTGGACGGCAACAACGTCGTCCTGGTCGCCATCGTCTCCGCGGCGGCGATCCTGTTCGTCGTCCTGTACCTGGCGCACGGGGTCAGTCTGCGGACCAGTTCCGCACTCGTCGGGACCCTGCTGTCGCTCGTTCTCGCCGGTCTGCTGAGCTGGGCGGCGATCAGCAGCCTGGCGCTGACCGGACTGTCCGCGGAGTCGACCAAGAGCCTGCAGTTGTATCAGGGCTCGCTCTCGTTGAACGGACTCCTGTTGGCGGGGTTCGTGATCGGCACGCTCGGCGTCTTGAACGACGTGACGATCACCCAGGCGTCGGCGACCTTCGAATTGGCGGCGATGCCCGGCCAGACGAGGCTCGGCGCGTTCCGCGCCGCCATGCGCGTGGGCCGCGACCACATCGCGAGCACCGTCTACACGCTGGTGTTCGCGTACGCGGGCAGCGCGCTGCCCCTTCTGCTCCTGTTCTCCGTCGCCGCGCAACCGTTCTCCTCGCTGTTGACCTCCGAGGAGGTCGCCATCGAACTGGCGCGCGCGTTCGTCGGCGGCATCGCGTTGGCACTGTCGGTGCCGCTGACGACGGCCGTCGCGGCGGCGCTGGTGGTGCCGGGCGGCTCTTCCGCCGGAGCGTCGGACCCGGCGATCCGTCGCACTACGAGAGCAGCGTCACGAAAAACTGTGTAGCACTGAAAAGTGTTAGTCAGTAACAATAGGGACCATGTCATCCTTCCTGTACCACGTCGGGCGGTTCTCGTTCCGCCACAAGTGGTGGGTCCTCGGTGCCTGGATCGCGGCTCTCGCCGCGGTCTTCGCCCTGATCGGCGCACTCAATCCGAAATTCGCCCAGGACTTCGAAATGCCCGGCACCGACGGCGGCACCGCCATGGAGCAGATGCAGGACTACTTCCCTGCGATCACCGAGCAGCAGAACGAAGCCACCACCAACATCGTGATCGGGGCCAAGGACGGCCTCGCCGGTCACAGCGAGGAGATCAACGCCCTCGTCACCGATCTGCGGGCGCTGCCCGAGGTCACCGATCCGGACAAGGTCGCGAACCCGGTCGACGTCGCGCAGGCGATGCCGCAGCTCGCCGGATCGGTACTCGGCGACGACGGCCGTGTGGGCCTGATCTCCCTGCACCAGAGCATCGACCGCATGGACATCACCGTCGACGACAAGGATGCGCTCGTCTCGGTGCTCGACAAGCACCGCGGCGACGGACTGCAAGTCGAGGCCATGGGCGGCGTCATGGAAGGCATGGAGACGGGCGGCAAGTCCGAGCTGATCGGCTTCGCGATCGCCTTCGTGATCATGATCGTCGCCTTCGGCGCCCTGATCGCCGCATTCATCCCACTGCTCACCGGTATCGTCGGCGTCGGCCTGACCATCGGCCTGCTGACTCTGTCGGCCGAGTTCATGTCGATCAACCAGACCGCCACAGCGATCGTGATGATGCTCGGCATCGCCGTGTCGATCGACTACGCGCTGTTCATCGTGTCCCGATACCGGACAGAACGAGCGCGCGGCGGTGATCCCGCCGACGCCGCGGGCCGCGCCGTCGGCACGGCGGGCACCGCAGTCGTGTTCGCCGGTCTGACCGTCGTCATCGCGGTCGCCGCCCTCATGGTCATCGGCATTCCGCTGATCACCCAGATGGGAATGGGAGCCGCCGTCGCGGTCGTCGTCGCCGTTCTCGGCGCGCTCACCCTGATCCCGGCGCTGCTCGGCGCATTCGGCCGCTTCGCCTTCTCTCCGCGCATCCCGTGGATCAAGCATGCGGCCCCCGGTGACGACTCCGAGACGCTCGGCACCCGCTTCGGTCGTTCGGTCGTCAAGCGTCCGATCCCGTTCATCGCCGGCAGCCTGATCGTGCTGATCGTCGCGGCCATCCCGGTCAGCGGCATGAAGCTCGGCATGGACATGGTCACCGACGACCAGGTCGCCGCCCAGGAATTGATGGCCGAAGGCTTCGGAGAAGGCATCGGCGGCGAGTTGTTCGTCGTCATGCACACCGACGACGGCACCGTCGACGCCGCCGCGAACAGCGCGGTAGAGGGCATCAAGAAGCTCGACGGCGTGGTCGCCCCGCAATCCCTCACGTGGACGGGCAACGGCACCGCCGACCCGGCCAATCCGAACATCGGCGCCGACAGCGCCATGATCGTCGTGACCCCGGTCAGCTCACCGTCATCGGACGCCACGCACGAACTCATGGAGAAGATCCGGGGTCTGGCGTCCACCACGGAGGCTCAGGGCGCCGAACTGCACGTGGGCGGTCAGACCGCGATCATGTCCGATCTGTCGGCCAAGCTCGACTCGGCGCTGATCCCGTACATCGCCGTGGTCGTCGGTCTGGCGTTCCTCATCATGATCGGCGTGTTCCGCTCCCTGTGGGTGCCGCTGATCGGCACTCTCGGATTCGTGTTCTCGGTCCTGGCCACGTTCGGCATCACCACCTGGATCTTCTCCGACGGCGCACTCGGCCTCATCGAGCACACCAAGCCGATGCTCTCGTTCCTGCCGATCTTCCTGGTGGGCGTGGTCTTCGGTCTCGCGATGGATTACCAGGTGTTCCTGGTGACCCGGATGCGGGAGGAGTTCATCCACGGCATGAACGCCAAGGACGCGATCGTCGCGGGATTCAAACACGGCTCCCGCGTGGTCACCTCCGCCGCGATCATCATGATCAGCGTGTTCGCAGCGTTCATGATGGCACCGGACACCACCGCCAAGATGATGGGCTTCGCGCTCGCCGTCGCGGTGTTCTTCGACGCGTTCCTCATCCGCATGATCGTCGTCCCGGCGGTGCTGGCCCTGCTGGGCGACCGCGCCTGGAGACTGCCGAAATGGCTCGACAAGCTGGTCCTCGACTTCGACATCGAAGGAAGCAAGGTCCGCGACCGCGGCCTGCACACCGAGCAGCAGGAAGTCGTCGAGGTCGGGTAGCCGGTCATGTCATACACACCGCTGTCGGCCGCGGCCCCGGAGAGCGCTCCGGGGCCGCGGCCCGGTCTCCGGGAGCGCAACAAGGCCCGGACTCGCAACGCCATCCGCGCCGCCGCGATGGACCTGTTCGAGAAACAGGGATACACGACGACCACCGTCGCGCAGATCGCCGACGCCGCCGAGGTCAGCCACACCACGTTCTTCCGCTACTTCCAGAGCAAAGAACAAGTGGTCCTGGCCGACGACCTCGACGAGCGGCGGAACGAACTCCTGCACGCGATCGCGCCCGGCCTGGACCGCTTCGACCTGGTCCGCAGGATCATCGTCGACCTGTACCAGGTGGGCGTCAACGACGAGTGGGCCGCGAACAAGGCCCGCCTCCGTCTGGTGCAGACCGAGCCCGCACTCGTCGCGGCCCAACAGGCCGAGGCCGATCGCGCACTGGTCGAGATGCGCGGATTCATCGGTGCGTATCTGGGGGTGAGTCCCGACGATCTCCGGCTCCGCGTGTTCATCGCGGCCTGTGTCGGCGCACTGTTCCACGTGGTCGGCCACACCGGCGACGGGGAGATCCCCACCCTGGAGGAATGCCTCGAAGCGCTGGACCTTCTCGAAGCGGGTCTGCCGGTCTAGCCACGGCAACCGTTACACTCCCGGCATGGCCACCCCAGACGAGTCCGGTTCCACCCTGGGCCCGTACCGCCTCGTCCGACTCCTCGGGCGCGGCGGCATGGGCGAAGTGTACGAGGCCGTCGACGAGGTGAAGGATCGTACGGTCGCCCTGAAGATCCTGCCCGCCCACCTCGCCGACGACGAGGGCTTCCGTGCGCGCTTCCTACGGGAGTCGCAGACCGTCGCGCGCTTGGGCGATCCGCATGTCGTCCCGATCCACGACTACGGCGAGATCGACGGCCGACTGTTCCTGGACATGCGGATCGTGCGCGGCCGCGATCTCCGCTCGATCATCGACGACGGCCCGCTGCCGCCCGGGCGCGCCGTCGCGATCATCGCGCAGATCGCGGGCGCTCTCGACGCCGCGCATTCGTCCGGCCTCCTGCACCGGGACGTGAAGCCCGACAACATCCTCGTCGACGAGAACGACTTCGCGTACCTCGTCGACTTCGGAATCGCGCAGACCGCGGGCGCCACCAGGCTCACCCAGACCGGGACGGCGATCGGCTCGTTCGCGTATATGGCGCCGGAACGATTCGGCGACGCGGACCTCACCCCCGCCAGTGACGTCTACTCGCTGGCCTGCGTGCTGTACGAGACGATCACAGGCTCTCCGCCTTTCGCGGTGACCAGCATCGAGCAGATCATCAGCGGCCACCTGTCCCGCCCCGTCCCACCGACCGGCACCGTGCTCGACCCGGTGATCGCCGCGGGCTCGATGAAGGATCGCGCCGCCCGCATCCCGTCGTGCGGGGCGTTCGCCGACGCCGCCCGCGGTGCACTGGCCGGCCAGTACGCCCCCACGCTCGTGGCGCCGTCCGCGCAGTACGTCCCGCTGCCCCCGGAATCTCACCGCGGGAAGATCGCGCTCATCGCCGCGCTCGCCGCGGTGGTGGTCGCGGCCGTCGCGACCGGCACCTGGTTCGCGGTACGCGGCACCGATCAGGGTGCGCCGACGACCGCCGCGGACACCTCGACGCTCCTCGAGCCCTCGGCCGATCCGCCGCCTCCGCTGACGACCACCGTCACCGGGACGCCCGCTCCGACGGTCACGAGACCGACGATCACCGAGACGACGACTCCGACACGCGGCGCAGGGGACCTCGGACTGTCGACGCCGATCACCTCCCCGCCGTGCGACGGCCGAACCGTGACGTTCGTCTACAACGCCGTCGACCCGGGCACGTACGTACAAGAGGTGGCCACTGCTCTGGCGCGGCATCCGGGATCGTCGTATCTGCGCACCGACCGGTCGTGCTCCTCGCTGCGGCAACACCTGAACGGCAACCCCGTCTACGCCGTCTACCTGGCGGGTTCCTCCCTCGCCGAGACCTGCCGAATCAAGGCCGAGGTGGGCGGCGACGCCTACGCACGACGCCTCGACGACGTCACCGCCGTCGGCGTCGACGTGTGCTGACGTCCGCCCGATCTCGCGGCTCGATCATCCGCCGATTCACGATTCAGGACCGACTGGCGCAACCTCGACGTGCGAGTTCACTTTCACAAGCTACGATCCAGGCGTGCTGGAAGAACTGAACAAGAAGGCGAAGAAGGCCGGCCTGCACGTCGCCGCAGGTAAGAAGGCGAATAAGTACAGCGTGCGCAAGGTGAAGAACGGCAAGCTGGTGGCGAAGAACATCGGCGCCGACGAAGTGCGAGACGTGATCAAGGATTACAAGTAGTCATGCCCGTGACACGCGCGGTCGAGACGGCGTTGCGGCCCGTGATGGACGCCATGCTGAATCCGCCGCTCGGGCTGCGGAGCCTGCGGCGCGTGATCGGCGGGTCGCCCGCCGATCTGAGCGGCACCGTCGTACTCCTCACCGGCGCCTCGTCGGGCATCGGCGAAGCCACCGCCCGACTCCTGGCCTCTCGCGGCGCGACGGTCCTGGCCGTCGCACGCACCCTCGAGCCGCTCCAGGAGGTCTGCAGCGAGATCTCCGAGTCCGGCGGCACAGCGTATCCGCTCACCGCGGACCTCTCCGACCCGGACGATGCTCAGCGTCTGGCCCGGGAGGTACTCGACCGATTCGGCGTCCCCGACGTCCTGGTCAACAACGCGGGCCGATCGATCCGCCGAACCGCGTTGGAATCGGTGGACCGCTTTCACGACTACCAGCGCACGATGGCCGTGAACTACTTCGGCCCCGCCGCCCTGACCCTCGGCCTGCTGCCCGCGATGATCGACCGCGGCAGCGGTCACATCGTCAACGTCGTCACGTGGGGCGTCGACGCGGGCGCCATGCCCCGATTCGGGGCCTACCACGCCTCGAAGTCGGCGCTGGCGGCATTCGGCCGATCGTTGGACGCCGAGTGCGACGGCACCGGAGTGGCCGTGACGAACGCGGGCTTCCCGCTGGTACGCACCCCGATGATCGCACCGACCGCATCGTACGACGACGCACCGATGATCTCGGCCGAGCAGGCCGCCGCGTGGATACTGCGCGCGATCGACGAGCGCCCGGCCGAACTGTATCCGGCGTACACGGGCGTGCTGCGCGCAATCGGCGACGTCTCGCCGCGCATCATGGGCCGGGTCATCACCCGCCTCGGCATCTGAGAATCCACATCGCACGGCCTTGACCGAGCCGCACCCGGAGAACATAATACTCTGTAGTATTGCTGGTGAGAGAGGTGACGATTCGAGATGGCACAGCTCTCCGTCGCCGACGGCGCCAAGCTCCGCATCCTCGACGCGGCCGCGACAGCCTTTCACGAGCAGGGTTTCGCACAGACGACGATCGACGACATCGCGGCTCGCCTCGGTGCGACCAAGGGCCTGATCTACTACCACTACCGGTCGAAGTTCGACATCTTCCTCGCCGTCTACGAGTTCGGCATGACTTCGGTGCGGACGCGGGTGGAGCCGTTCGCGGACGAACCCGGCACCGGGTTCGCCAGACTGACGGCGATGACCCGCGCGCACGCGTTCTATCTCCTGCGCCACATCGCGTACCACAACACGATCCGGCAGGGCGTCCATCATCGATCGACGATCGCGTTGAAGCCGAAACAGGTCGATGCGCTGGGCGCTCTCAACGACCTCCGCGACGATTTCGAGGCGATGTTCCACCGGGTGATCGTCGACGGCATCGCGGATGGGACGATCAGAGACGAGGATCCTGGCCTGCTGACCCGCACGCTGCTGTCCAGCGTCTCGGCGATCGACCAGTGGTTCCGTCCCCGAGACGACCAGACCGATGACGATCTGACCGCCTTGTCCGGCCGGATCGCGACCATCATCCTCGGCGGGCTGTCCGCCGAGACCACCCCGACCGACCTGTAACCGAACCGGAGCCGACCGACATGACCGAGCACCTGTCCCGCCGCGACATCGACTTCCTGCTGCACGAGTGGCTCGACGTCACCTCGATGACGTCGCGACCCCGCTTCGCCGAGCATTCGCGGGAGACCTTCGACGCCGTCCTCGACCTGAGCGAGGACATCGCGACCAAGAAGTTCGCTCCGCACAACAAGATCTCCGACCAGACCGAGCCCTACGTCGGCGACGACGGCAAGGTGGTACTGCTGCCGGAGATCGGCGAGGCGCTCCGCGCCTTCAGCGAGGCGGGCCTGATCGCGGGCACATTCGACGAGGAGCTCGGCGGCATGCAATTGCCGAACACCGTCGCCCGCGCAGCGATGAGCTTCATCCAGTCGGAGAACACGCCGACCGCGTCGTACGCGTTCCTGACCGTCGGCAACGCCAATCTGCTGACCACGTACGGCACCGCCGAGCAGATCGACACGTGGGTCCGGCCGATGCTGGAGGGCCGCTACTTCGGCACCATGTGCCTGTCCGAGCCGGGAGCCGGATCGTCGCTGGCGGACATCACCACCAAGGCCGTCCCGGCCGACGACGGCAGCTACCGGATCACCGGCACCAAGATGTGGATCTCCGGCGGCGACCACGAACTCACCGAGAACATCGTTCACCTCGTTCTGGCGAAGGCTCCGGGCGGCGGCCCCGGCACCAAGGGCATCTCGCTGTTCATCGTCCCGAAGGTCCTCGCCGACGGCACCCGCAACGACGTCGCCCTGGTCGGGCTCAACCACAAGATGGGCAACCGCGGTACCACCAACACGCTGCTGAACTTCGGCGACGGCACCTTCTCCCCCGCAACGGAGTCCGGCGCCGTCGGCTACCTGGTGGGCGATCTCCACCAGGGCCTGAAGTACATGTTCAACATGATGAACGAGGCCCGGATCGGCGTCGGTTTCATGGCGACCGCTCTCGGTCACGCAGGCTACCGTTCGTCGTTGGAGTACGCGAAGGTCCGCACCCAGGGACGACCGGTCGACAACAAGGATCCGGAGTCGGCGCCGATCGCGATCATCGAGCACCCGGACGTCAAGCGGATGATGCTGGCGCAGAAATCGTACGTCGAAGGCGCCCTCGCGCTGCTGTTGTACTGCGCCGCATTGCTCGACGACGAGCAGACCGGCAGCCCGGAGACCCGCGAGCGTACGCACACGCTCCTCGAAGTCCTCACCCCGATCGCCAAGAGCTGGCCGAGCCAGTGGTGCCTGGAGGCCAACAGTCTCGCCATCCAGGTGCACGGCGGCTACGGGTACACCAAGGAGTTCGACGTCGAGCAGAACTACCGCGACAACCGGCTCAACCCGATCCACGAGGGCGCGCACGGTATCCACGGCCTGGATCTGTTGGGGCGCAAGGTGATCATGAACGGCGGCGAGGGACTCGGCGTCCTCGTCGAGGCGATCGGCGAGACGATCACCAAGGCGCGCGCCGAAGGCGACGAGGTCGCCGAGCACGCCGAGCACCTCGCCGAAGCCGTGGGTCGACTCGGTCAGACGACGGCAGCGGTCTGGGCGCCGGGCGATCCGAAACTGGCTCTGGCCAACGCGACCGCGTATCTCGAGGCCGCAGGGCACATCGTCGTCGCCTGGATGTGGCTGGAGCAGGTGCTGGCCGCCGACGCCGCGGAGAACTCCGACGAGGACTTCTACCAGGGCAAGCGCGCGGCGGCCCGCTACTTCTTCGCATACGAACTGCCGAAGACCACCGCTCAGTTCGACCTCCTGGAGTCGCTGGACCGCACGACCATCGACACGGACAGCGCCTGGCTGTGATTCAGTGGCTGTGGGCGACGATCCAGTCGGCGACCGCCCCGATCACCTCGTCCTGCTCGGGCTCGTTGAAGATCTCGTGGAACAGCCCCGGGTAGACCGTCACGGTCACATCGTCGCCGCCCGCCAGACGCTCGACCATCCGCGACCCCTCGGGGTTGGCGAGGACGTCGGCGCCCCCGTGTAAGACGAGTGTCGGGATCCGCAGGGACGGAAGCCGTTCCGGAAAGGTCTTCATCTCACGGATCAGCGCGCCGCCGAGTCCCGCCTTGATACCGCTGTGCCAGACGAGCGGATCGTTCTCGTAGGCGGCGACCACCTGCGGGTCGCGGCTCACTCCGGAGGCGGGCAGCGCCGCCGCGGGCAGCCACGGAACGATCCTGCCGAGGGCGGGCGCGAGCTTGACCATGATCGGCGGAAGCTCGTCGCCGGGCACCAGCGCCGGTCCCGACAGCACGAGCCCGTCGAGTTCGTCCTGGTGATCGAGTGCGTACGAGAGCGCGATCGCACCGCCCATGCTGTGCCCGATCAGGAATCGCGGCCCGGTGACGTCGACGGCACCGATCACGGTATGCAGATCGGTGGTGAAGTCGCTGAAGTCGGTGACGCCCAAGCGCTTTCCGCCGGACCGTCCGTGTCCGGCGTGATCGGGGGCGACGACGACGTAGCCGCGGTCGGTGAGCACCCGAGCGACGTGGCGGTATCGAGCGGCGTGTTCACCGAGCCCGTGAGCGAGGAAGACGACGCCCACCGGCTCGGTGTCGGGCCGGTGGACGTCGTAGACGATGGTGGTGCCGCCCAGGCCTGCGACTGACGCTGTGACTGTCTGCATGGAGTGCAGCGTAGCCGGAATCGTCAGTCGCGCGGACTCTCCGCCGCGGCCTTGGCGCCGAACTTGAGCTTGCCGTTCTCGAACAGCAGCGGATACAGCAGTCCGCCGATGAGTCCACCGATCAGCGGGGCCACCCAGAAGGCCCAGAGCTGGCCGGGCGCGCCCGCGCCGTTGAAGAACGCGACCGCGGTCGACCGTGCCGGATTCACCGAGGTGTTGGAGATCGGGATCGAGATGAGGTGGATGAGCGTCAAAGACAGGCCGATCGCCAGGGGACCGAAGCCCTTCGGTGCACGAGCGTCCGTCGCCCCGAGGATGACGATCAAGAAGAACGCCGTCAGGATGACCTCGGCGAGGATCACCGCGCCGAGGGTGTAGCCGCCGGGCGAATGGTCTCCGTAGCCGTTGGCCGCCATGTTTCCGGTCGCCTCGAATCCGTCCTTACCCGATGCGATTCCGTAGATCGCGGCACCGGCGATCAGGCCGCCGACGACCTGCGAGATCCAATAGCCGGGCAGGTCCTTCCACGGCAGGCGTCCGCTCACCGCGGCGCCCAGAGTGACCGCCGGGTTGAAGTGTCCGCCGGAGATGTGACCGACCGCGTACGCCATGGTGACGACAGTCAGACCGAAAGCGAGTGCGACACCGAGGAATCCGATGCCGACTTGGAACATGCTGCTGGTGTCGGCATCCTCTGCGATGACCTTGGCGGCGAAGACGGCCGAACCGCAGCCCCCGAAGACGAGCCAGAATGTTCCGAACAGTTCTGCCAACCATTTGGCGGGCGTGGACACGGTGTCAGTCATACGATCATTTCCTCCCATAGTGTGATCGCTCATCTGATTGACTGAATATCCCCCGATTCGCCGCAGATCGCGACTGATTATGCCTAATCGTGATGCGAATGCTCGGCCGACGGACTCGGCGCCGAACGATCCGATACCGCCGACGAGCCGCTCAGCCCGATCATCGACGCGGGAATAGTCCTCCGCGCGGGACGGTTGATCCCGGCAGATAGTTCAAATTTTAAGGAAAAGGAGAACATCATGCCCGCCGTGACCGCAGACACTCTGACCCTGCCGCGCATCAGCTCGGCTCCGATCGACGCGACCGAGCGCCGCGTCCGCACCGTCACCACCGGTCCGCGCGGATACGAGGGTGAGGGATTCCCCGTCGTCCGCGCGTTCGCCGGAGTCCACGCCCGCGACCTCGATCCGTTCATCCACATGGACCAGATGGGCGAGGTGGAGTACGAACCCGGCGAGCCGCGCGGCACCGACTGGCACCCGCATCGCGGTTTCGAGACCGTCACCTACATGATCGACGGCCTGTTCGCGCACCAGGATTCGACCGGAGGCGGCGGACTCATCCAGAATGGCGCCACCCAGTGGATGACCGCAGGATCGGGCATCCTGCACATCGAGACGCCACCCGCCGAACTCGTCGAATCCGGCGGCACCTTCCACGGCATCCAGCTGTGGGTCAATCTGCCGTCGACCGACAAGTTCATCGCGCCGCGCTACCAGAATCTCGAAGGCGAGCAGTCGCTGCTGCTGTCCTCAGAGGACGGCGGAGCGCTGGTCCGCGTCGTCGCGGGCGACCTCGACGGCCGCACCGGACCCGGCGCGACACACACGCCGATCGTGTTCGCGCACGCGACGATCTCGCCGGGCGCACAACTGTCGGTGCCGTGGCGCGAGGACTTCAACGCGTTGGTCTACGTCCTGTCCGGACGGGGCGCCGTCGGTGTCGAGAAGCGCCCCGTCGAAGGCGGACAGCTCGCTCTGCTCGGCGCCGGCGATCGGATCACCGTCGCCGCCGACGAGAATCAGGATTCGAACCGCCCCTCGCTCGAAGTGCTGCTGCTCGGCGGACAGCCGATCCGCGAGCCCGTCGCGCAGTACGGTCCGTTCGTCATGAACACCAAGGAGCAGGTCGTCCAGGCGATGGAGGACTTCCAGGCAGGTCGCCTGGGCGTCGTGCCCGCCGACGCCCTGCGCCCGCACCGTATGGGTCGATGACCGGCGACCGACGGTCTGCCGCGTGGCGCCTGTTCATCGAGAACAGCGTCCGCGTGCAGACCGCCGTCGACGAGCGGCTCCGCGCGAGTGACGGCATGACACTGTCGGACTACCACGTCCTGCTGCTCCTGTCGGAGGCGCCGGACCGACGGATGCGCATGCGCGATCTGTCGCACCGCATGATCTTCTCCGCGTCCCGTCTCTCCTACCAGATCGGCGCTCTCGCCAAACGCGGCTGGGTGTGCCGCGAACCCGTGCCCGGCGACGGCCGCGGCTCCTTCGCCTGCCTCACCGACGACGGACGAGCAGCCTTCGCCGCGGCGGCACGACACCACGGCGCCGACGTCGACCGCTTCTTCTTCGCCGGTCTCACCCCCGACGACGGCGAGTCTCTCGAGACCGTCATGTGCCGCCTCGCCGACCACCTCGACTCCCTGGAGGAATCATGATCACCGTGATCCCCGCCGCCGACCGGCTCCACTGGGCCAACGAGTGGCTCACCTCGCGCCAGTCGTTTCCGGGCACCGGAAACTATGACCTGTTCGGCAACGCCCACGGGGTCCTCGTCATGCACAACGACGATGTCGTCGACCCGGGCGAAGGCCTCGACGCGCACCATCACCAGAACATGGAGATCCTCACCTGGGTGCTCGACGGCGCTGTGACGCATAAGGATTCGGTCGGCAACGTCGAAACCCTCGGGATCGGGACGCTCGGCCGGATGTCGGCGGGAACCGGGATCACCCATTCGGAGGCCAACGCCGCCAAGCGCTCCGGCCGGCAGAGTCTCCGCGTGATCCAGATGTGGGTCGCCCCGCATCAGGACGAGTTGCCGCCCGAGCAGTCAGCACACGACTTCGCCGACGCCCTGGCGACCGGCCGACCGGTGGTCGTCGCCTCCGGTCGGCCCGAGCACGCGGGCACCGCGGCCGCGCCGATCAACAACCGATACGCCACGCTGCACATCGCCCGACCGATCGACGCCGTCACACTGCCGGGTGCCCCGTACGGACATCTCTTCCTCGCGCGCGGATCGGCCACAGTGCGCGTCGACGGCGAGCAGCACGTCCTCGCGCAGGGAGATGCCATGCGGCTCACCGACTCCGGCGAGCTGACGGTGACGCCGGTCGACGACGACGCGCAGCCTGAGGTCCTCTACTGGGAGATGCACGCGGGCTTCGATCTCGTGCGATCCTGAAAGCATGAGCATTCCGGTCCCCACCGCCGACAGCCTGTCCGCCTCCGTCTCCGAGTTCATGGATCGCGCGCACAACGACCTCGCGACCCTCGTCTCGTTCCCGTCCGTGCACATCGACTCCTCCAAGTCCGATGCGTCGCGCGCCAGCGCGGAGTGGGTGTGCGAGGCGTTCACCGATCTCGGGTTCGACGCCGAGGTGATAGTGACCAGCGACGGCTCCCCCGCCGTCGTCGGCCACCGGGCGGGGCCCGCGGGCAGTCCGACGGTCGCACTGTACAGCCACCACGACGTGCAGCCCGCGGGCGACGACGCGCTGTGGACCGACGACCCGTTCACGTTGACCGAACGTGACGGCCGCTGGTACGGGCGCGGCAGCGCCGACTGCAAGGGCAACGTCGTGGCGCACCTGACCGCGTTGCGCGCCGCCGCCGAGGACCTGTCGTGCAACGTCCGCATCATCATCGAAGGCTCGGAAGAAGCCGGCGGCGAAGGCCTCGACGACCTCGTGAAGGAGCGCCCCGAACTGTTCGCGGCCGATCTGATCCTGATCGGCGACGCCGGGAACGTCGCCGTCGGACTGCCGACGCTCACCACCAGCCTGCGCGGCGTGGTGAACGTGAAGGTGACCGTGTCCGCGCTCGAGACCGCGGTGCACTCCGGTGCGGCCGGCGGCCCGACTCCGGATGCGATGGCGGCGTTGGTCGCCGGCCTGGCCTCCTTGCGCGACGACCGCGGGGACACCGTCATCGAAGGGGTGGAGAACACCCAGGAGTGGGGCGGTGTCGTCTACTCCGACGAGCAGTTCCGTGCCGATGTCGGCGCACTGGAGGGCACCGCGATACTCGGCAGCGGGACCCCGGCCGACATGGCGTGGGCGCGGCCGGCCGTCACGGTGATCGGCATGGACGCACCGAGCACCGCCGAATGCGCGGCGGCGATCATCCCGCAGGCCTCGGCGATGCTCAACCTGCGCATTCCGCCGGGTATGGAGCCGCAACCGGCTTACGACGCCCTGGTCGCGCATCTGCGCAAGCACATCCCGTGGGGTGTGCGCGTGGACGTCGAACCGGACGCGTTCGGTCGACCGTTCCGCGCGAAGGTCGACGGTCCCGGCTACGCCGCGCTGACCGAGGCGTTGAAGTCCGCCTACGGCGTCGACGGTGTGTTCCACGCCGGACAGGGCGGGTCGATCCCGCTGTGCACGGTACTCGCCGAAGCCCACCCGAACGCGGAGATCGCGCTGCTCGGCGTCGAGGAGCCGCTGTGCCACATCCATGCGCCGAACGAGAGCGTCGATCCGGAGGAGATCCGCCGGACCGCTCTCGCCGAGGCGATCGTATTGACGAGCTTCGGGAGCTGACGCCCCGCGTCAGCAGCCTCCGACGGGCAGCTTGTTCAGATTGGCTCCGACCCAGCCGCCCACCCGGTTCAGCATGGCGATCCCGTCCTCGAACGATCCGCTCGAGGGCAGGGCCGCCATGCTGACCGCGAATGCGCCACGCGGCGTGGTGACGACTCCGAGCTGGCGCACGACGTACTTCCCCGTCGCGTCGTTCACCGGCCCCCAGCCGCCCTTCACCGCGGTGGTGACACCGCGTTTGCGCATGGTCTTCACGCCCCACTGCTGATTGCTCTCGACCGTGCGCATGTAGCCGAGGACACGCGACGAGTCGGGCAGGCACGGCAGATGCGCACCGAACACGGACTGCTGCTCAAGAGTCCAGTTCGTGGCACCCGGGTAGCTCGACGGTCGGCTCAGGCTCGATCGGATGCGCGTCACGGAGTCGTGGCCTTCTCGCAGCACCGCGGTCACATCGGCGACCGCGGTCTTGTCATCGTCCATCGACGCCCACAGCCGTTCGGCCGCGTCGTTGTCGGAGGCCCGGATGGCCGGTCGGATGTCGGCGACCACCTTCTTGCCGTTCGCACGCTCGGCGGCGATGGACACAGGAACCTTCAACGTCGACCACGCTCGCGCAGTCCGGACCGTTCCGAAGTTCATCGCCTCGTCACCGCCGACCGGTGTGATCGACAATCCGATGCGACCCGGAATCGCCGCGGTGATCGCTTTGGAACGCGTGTTGAAGGACTTGATCAGCGCGACCTGCGACGCATGCGGCGACAACTGCGGCAGCGGGTTCGGCAACGGCGGAAGAGGAATCGCATCCGCACTGCCCGCGCCCGCGACGGCCCCACCCGCCAGAACCGCGGCCGCACACATGGTCATCAACCCGCGACGAATCAACTTCAGCCCCTCCAGTCACATCAACAACTCCAGTAACTTAGCCGACGGGATCCGCAGTCGCCTATTCGTGTGGCTCACCCGCAATCCGGGCGTGGCCGGACTGTTATGCGCAGCGACCGGCCGGGAGAGACGCGAGGTGGCGGCCCACCCAGCCGCCGACCTGATTCAGTGCCGCGATACCCGAATCCATCGACGCGCCGGGCGCGTACGTACTCATTGCGACCGCCGCCCGCCGACCGTTCTTCAACGTCACCAGGCCGATCTGCCGGACGACGTAGCCGCCGTCGGCGTTGGGCCCCCAACCGCCTTTGACCGCCGTGGCGCGCGCCGGAATCACCTCGAGGCCCCACTGCTGATTGCCCGCGACCTGCCCCATCAGCGACACGACGTGCTCGCTGCCGGGCAGACAGGGAAGATGCGCGGTGAAGGTCGCCGCATCGGCGAGCGGCCAGCTCGTCTGGCCGAACACCGTGTACTCGGGCCGCAGCTTCTGCGACGGTACGGTGGTCGTCTCATCGCCGCCCTCGCGGAGAACCTCGGTGACCGCGGCGGCCGCCTGATCGGGCGAGCCGAGAGACGCCCACAGCGCCTCGGCCGCCGCATTGTCGGAGTCGATGATCGCCGCCGACTCCGAGTCGCTCGCCCCGTTGCGACGTTCGGCGGCCAACGCGATCGGCACCTTGATCGTCGACCAGGCGACCCGCGGCGTCTGATCACCGAACACCATCGAATTCCCGCCGCCGACCGCCTCGACTGCCAGCCCCACCGGCTGAGCCAGTGCCAAGTCGTCGAAGCTCGCCGTCAGCCGCCGCTCGGCGTTCGACGACTTCTCCGTCGACGACGGCGCCTGGGGAGTCGTCGACGACGGCGCCGTGACGATCTCGGTCACCGTCGCGACTCCCTCCGACGCCGCATCGTCACCGCACGCGGCGAGCGAGACCGCCAGAGCCGCAACCAGGACGGCGATTCCCGTAGTACGCCGTTTCGATGCCACACGCATCCTCTCGTTCACCTGAGATCCGCCGCTCAGTAGATCACGACGACGGCGCTGTTCCCGCCGCGACAGACCACCACGCCCGCCTCCGGGGTGCACGACATCGTGTACGACATACCGGTCACCGGACTGCTCGCGACCACGGTGCGCGCCTGCCCCTCGGGCCCCGCCTGCAGGTATGCGCTGCGAACGTTGACGGCGAACTCACAGGTGGTGACCCCGCCCGCCACACCGACATCGCCACCGCACGGGACGGTCCCCGGGGGCGGCGTGGGCGCGGCGCTCGGCGTCGTGGGCGGAACGGTGCTCGTGACGGTCGTCGTCGACGAGGGTGCCGCCGTGCTCGACCCACCCGAATCCCGGAAGCCGAACCAGTACACCGCGAAACCGATCAGCGCCGCCACGAGCAGACCGATCAGCACGGCGAGCACGATGTGCAGGACCCGGCTGTCGCCCTGCGGAGCAGCGCCGTACGCGGGCGCCGCGCCGTACGGATAGCTCGGCGGCGGCTGCCCGATGGGACCGGAGAACTGCTGTTGGGGACCGGAGTAGTTCTGGGGACCCGAGTAGTTCTGAGGCCCCGAGTAGGCCTGCGGCCCGGAGAACGACATCGGTTCGGACATCTGTCGAGTACTCGGAACGGGCGGCTGCATCGGAATCGGCTGCCCGATCCGGGTCGCCTCGAACGCAGGGTCGATCGGCGCACCGTCGACGGCGGCCCGGGCCGCGGCCGCGAACTCGCCGGCCGAGCCGAAACGGTCGGCCGGGTTCTTCGCCAGGCCGCGCATCACGACGGCGTCGAGCGCGGGCATCACCGCCGGGCTGATCGAGCTCGGCGCGGGAACGGCCGCCAACACAGTGGCCTTGAGCACGGCGCTCACCGAGTCGCCGGGGTACGGCTGCCGGCCGGTCAGCAGCTCGAACAGGACCGCGGACAACGAATAGACGTCCGACGCCGCACTGACGGGCACGTTGTCGAGTTGCTCGGGCGCCATGTAGGCGATCGAACCGACCGCGGTGCCGGTCCTGGTCAGATGATCGTCGCCCGCATGATGCGCGATACCGAAGTCCACCAGGTAGGCGAATCCGTTCGACGTGACGAGAATGTTCTCCGGCTTCACATCGCGATGTACCAGACCCACCGTGTGTGCGGCGTCGAGCGCGGACGCGATCTGCTCGACGACGCCGACCGCTTCCGACGGCGCCATCGGACCGTCGCCGCGGAGCACGGCGCGCAGGTCCCGCCCGTCCACGAGCCTCATGTCGAGGTAGAGGACGCCGTCGATCTCACCGTAGTCGTGAATCGGGATGATATGCGGCTCGCCGAGTCTCGCCGCCGTCTGCGACTCGCGACGGAAGCGTTCCTGGAACGTCGCATCCTCGGCGAGGTTCGTGTTCAACAGTTTGAGCGCGACTTCCCGGTCACGAACGGTGTCGTACGCGCGGAAGACCTGTCCCATGCCGCCGCGGCCGAGCAATGCGTCGATCCGATACGGACCGAACTGAGAACCTACATCCATGACGTAGATCATTCCTCATGAGTCCGACAACTGTGCCTCACATCGGCGCAGTCGTCATTCGTTCGGACGCCACGCGGCCATCCCCAGAAACACCATCACCAACTGTTTCTCCGCTCGCGCGACGAGCTGCCGCTCGGTGGACTCGCGTCCGTCGCCGTCGAGCAGTTCGGCGACGGCGGTCATCATGATCGTCACGATCAGATCGGCCGCGACCTCGAGATCCTCGGCCTCCCACGACACCAACGCGGGCGTCCGCGCGAGATCGATGGCGAGTTCACGAGAGAGCAGCCGCAGTTCGGTGCCGATGGCGCGACGGACCTCGGCGACGCCGCCGTGCTGTTCGCGGACCAGGAACCGGAACTGCCTCTCGTCACTGCGAACCTTCTTGAGCAGGATGGCCAGCGAGTCTCGCGCGGTGGGCATCCCCCGCCCGGACAGATCCCGACGCGCCTCGCGCAGCGCTCCCCGCAGCATCCGCATCGCGTCTTCGACGAGTGTGACGCCCAAGTCCTCCATGGAGGCGAAATGCCGATAGAACGCGGTGGGCACGATGCCCGCACCACGTGCGACCTCGCGCAGGCTGATGCTTCCGAATGAACGGTCGTCCACCAGATCGACGGTGGTGTCGAGCAGCGCCTGCCGAGTCTGTTCCTTCTTCTCCGCTCGACTTCCGGCCACATGTGCACTGTAGTTCACCCCTCCACGGTGATGACCGACACGTTCACAAGACCTTGACACCTCCCGGTGCGGAGAGACATTCTTTGTGTGTACAGATGTTCACTGAAAAGTTCGAACACCCCGGAAGGAGACCGATATGGCCAAGCGCCTCGCGACCCTCGTCGGTTCGCTCGTGGAAGCCACCGCCACCCCCTACCCGGTGGACCGGTACCTGGAGTTCATCGACCCGATGCTCACCTGGCGAGACACCCGGGCCAAGGTCGTCGACGTGCAGCACCGCACGGATCGCTCAGTGACGCTGACGCTGCGCCCCACCCGCCAGTGGAAGGGCCACCGAGCCGGACAGTACGTCGAGGTCGGAGTGGTGATCGACGGCATCCGCCAGCGCCGCTTCTTCTCCCCCGCCAACGCCGAGAACCCTCGCGGCGACATCGAGCTGACCGTCGCGGCACACGACGGCGGCCTCGTCTCGAACCACCTCCGGGACCGCGTCGAGGCCGGCGAGGTGCTGACGCTCGCGGCCGCCGCCGGCGAGTTCGCCCTGCCGACCCAACGCCCCGCCGAGATCGTCCTCGTCAGCGGCGGCAGCGGAATCACACCCGTGCTCTCAATGCTGCGCACGTTGATCGCCGAAGGACACCCCGGTCCGATCACCTTCGTGCACTACGCCCGCTCGGCCGACGACGTCGCGTACCGCGCCGAACTCGAAGCGATCGCCCGTAGCGTCGCCGGTGTGACGCTGCGCCTGTACTACACGCGCGGCGAGGACCCGTCGCACTTTCAGGCCGAGCACATCGCCGACGTCGCCGCATCCGGTGCACAGGTGTACATGTGCGGTCCGGCGACGCTGATGGACGCCGTCCGGGAGTACGCCGACGAGGCCGGGATCGCCGAGAACCTGCACAGCGAGGCGTTCACCGTCGCACTGCCCACCGTGGTGCCCGACGACCAGGTCGGTGGCACGGTCACCTTCGGGACGTCGAACGTGAGCGCCGAGAACGACGGCCGCACCATCCTCGAACAGGCCGAGGGCGCCGGCCTGAGTCCCGAATACGGATGCCGCATGGGCATCTGCTTCAGCTGCACCAAGGTCCGCACGTCGGGCTGCACCCGCAACGTGCTGACCGGGGAGCTCGACTCCGAGCCCGACGCCCACATCCAGATCTGCGTCAACGCCCCCGTCGGCGACGTCGAGATCGACGTCTGAGCCGACCGCCACCACACCTGAAAAGAAGGGATCGACACCATGACCGTCTCACTTCTCCCCCAGCGCACCCCGTCCACCGAGATCGACCTCTCGTATGAGCAGGTCGAAGCGCTCGGCGCCGAACTCGACGCCCTGCGCTCGCGCATCGTCGCCGACCTCGGCGACAAGGACCGCGAGTACATCTACTCGATCATCGCCGCTCAGCGAAAGCTCGAGTTCGCGGGTCGCGCAGCCATGTTCGTCCCGTTCCTGCCGCCGGTGTGGCTGGCGGGCGTCGCGTCGCTCGGCGTCGCGAAGATCCTGGACAACATGGAGATCGGCCACAACGTGATGCACGGCCAGTACGACTGGATGCGCGAGGACACCTACAATTCGCGCGAGTTCGACTGGGACAACGTGTGCCCGGGCGATCAGTGGAAGCACAGCCACAACTACATGCATCACACCTTCACCAACGTCCTCGGCGAAGACCGCGACATCGGCTACGGCATCCTGCGCATGGCGCGCGATCAGAAGTGGAACCCGTATTACCTCGGCAACCTCGGCTACGCGACCGCCCTGATGCTGTTGTTCGAGTGGGGCGTCATGCTGCACGATCTCGAAGCCGAGAACATCGTGCAGGGCAAGCGCAAGTGGGGCGACGTCAAGCACCTGGTGAAGGGCATGTGGCGCAAGGCCCGCAAGCAGGTCGCCAAGGACTATATCCTGTGGCCGGCCCTGACCGGACCGTTCTTCCTCTCCACCCTGGTCGGCAATGCGAGCGCCAACCTGATCCGTAACGTGTGGGCGTACTCGATCATCTTCTGCGGCCACTTCCCCACCGGCGCACAGACGTTCACCGCCGAAGAATGTGTCGACGAGACGAAGGGACAGTGGTACGTCCGGCAGATGCTCGGATCGGCCAACATCGACGGCGGTCGCCTGTTCCACATCATGAGCGGCAACCTGTCGCACCAGATCGAGCACCACCTGTTCCCGGACGTGCCCGCCAACCGGTACCCGGAGATGGCCGTCGAGGTCCGCGAGATCTGCGAGAAGTACGGTCTGCCGTACAACACCGGTTCGCTGAGCAATCAGCTCGGCTCCACCTGGAAGAAGATCGCGAAACTGTCGCTGCCCAACTGGATGACCCGCGACGACAACGACGTGATCGTCAACATCGAGCGCAGCAAGGCCGTCGACGCAGCCTAGGCCCACGTCCCCTAGGTCTGCGTCGAGGCGTCGCGCAGCCGACACAGACGGCGCGCGAGCGGCGACACCTGTCGCCGTTCGTGCGCCGTCTCCACTGTGCGCACTGCGATACGGTGACAGAGTGGCACTCACCGAACTCGCCTTTCCCTCGCACAACGGCCGCGACACCGTCTACGGGTGGATGTATCACCCCACACGGCCCGCGCGGGCGATCGTCCAGATCATCCACGGTCTCGGTGAGCACTCCCGCCGCTATCTGCACCTGATCACCACACTGCTCGACGCCGGGTTCGTCGTCGTGGCCGACGATCACGCCGGCCACGGCAAGACGGCCGTCGAATCGGGATTCTGGGTGGATACCGGTGATCACGGTGCACAGACCGCCGTCGTCGACGAACAGTCGTTGATGACGATCGCACGGGAGACCTACCCGGATCTGCCGTACGTCGTGTTCGGACACTCGTGGGGGTCGATGATCGCGCGACCGCTGGCCTCGGTCACTCAGATCGACGGGCTGATCCTGTGCGGGATCGCCGCACAGATGGCGGGCATCGAGACCGGTGTCGACCGCACCGCGCTCGCCGCCGAGCCGAACCAGGCCGGTCCGGCCGCGGCCGAGTACATCGAGACCCTGTTCGACGCTTTCGTGTCCCGCTACGGCGACGGCGCCGGCCCCACCGACTGGGTGGCCCGCAGCGCCGACGTGGTGCGCGATCACGGCATCGACCCGCTGAACAACTTCGGCGCCCCGATGACCGTCCGCTTCCTGCGCGGCTTCATCGACCTGTACGACGTCGCCAACGCCGACGACTGGTACGCATCGGTGCGCACCGACCTGCCGGTGATGATCCTGGCGGGCGATCAGGACCCCGTGACCAATTACGGCGAGGGCGCTTATCACGTCGCGAACCGACTCGTCGCCACCCGGCACCGCGATGTGCGCACCCGCGTCTACACCGGTTTCCGCCACGAGGTCCACAACGAACCCGAGATCCGCGACGAGGTCGAGGCCGAGATCGTGGCCTTCGTCGAGAAGGTGCTGTAGACCCTCACCCCATCTCGAGCCCCACCGCTGGTCGAGCCCCACCGCTGGTCGAGCGGAGTCGAGACCCCTACCATGGACAACAGCCCGAGGGAGGACAGATCGTGGTCGGTCGGACGGAACGAACCAAGGACATCGCGCAGGAGCTGGTGCAGAACACCGCGACTCGCGTCGGCAACATCACCAGCATCATCACCACGGCGGTCGGCGATGTCGCCCGCGAGGTCGGCGAGTTGGTGACCGATGGTTTCGAGTTGCGCGATGCGGCGCGCAAGGCCGAACAGGCCGAGCGTTCGAAGGAGTCCTGACCACCTGTGACCGACCAGTACGAGGTACTGCGGACCGTATTCGGGTACGACGAGTTCCGTGGCGATCAGGCCGAGATCGTCGCACAGGTGATCGGCGGCGGCGACGCCGTCGTGCTGATGCCGACGGGCGGCGGCAAGAGCCTCTGCTACCAGGTGCCCGCCCTGGTGCGGGACGGGTGCGCGGTCGTCGTGTCGCCGTTGATCGCGCTGATGGCCGATCAGGTCGGCGCCCTCCGACAACTCGGCGTCCGGGCGGCCTACCTGAACTCGACGCAGGCGCCGGAGGACCGCGCCGACGTCGAGCGCCGTTTCCTGGCGGGCGAACTCGATCTGATCTACGTCGCACCCGAACGACTCAGTGGTCAGTACACGCGCGATCTGCTCTCGCGGGGACAGCTGTCCCTCGTCGCGATCGACGAGGCGCACTGCGTGTCGCAGTGGGGGCACGACTTCCGGCCCGACTATCTCGCGCTCGGCGAGCTCGCCGAGCTGTGGCCGGACGTTCCGCGGATCGCGTTGACCGCGACGGCGACCCGTCGCACTCATGAGGAGATCACCGAGCGGCTGCATCTGCAGCGGGCCCGACACTTCGTGTCCAGCTTCGACCGCCCGAACATCACCTACCGGATCGAGCCGAAGAAGCAGGCCAACAAGCAGCTGCTCGACTTCGTCCGCACCGAAGGCGTCGTCGACGGCGAGCCGGCCACCGGCATCGTGTACGCGCTGAGCCGCAAATCGGTGGAGAGCATCGCCGCGTTCCTGTCCTCGAACGGGATCAACGCGCTGCCGTATCACGCGGGACTGGACAAACGGCTGCGCGAGGACACCCTGCACCGATTCCTCCGCGAAGACGGGATCGTCGTCGTGGCGACCATCGCGTTCGGCATGGGCATCGACAAGCCGGATGTGCGATTCGTCGCGCATGTCGATCTGCCCAAGAGCGTCGAGGGCTACTACCAGGAGACCGGCCGCGCCGGCCGCGACGGACTCCCGTCGGTGGCGTGGATGGCGTACGGCCTGGCCGACGTCGTACAGCAGCAGCGGCTGATCCAGATGTCCGACGGCGATGCCGCGCACCGTCGTAGTCAGTCGGAGCACTTGAACGCGATGCTCGCGCTGTGTGAGACGGCGTCATGCCGGCGGCAGCGGCTGCTTCGCTACTTCGACCAGGAGTCGGGTCCGTGCGGCAACTGTGACACCTGCCTGAATCCGCCGTCGACCTGGGACGGGACCGTGCCCGCGCAGAAGCTGATGGCGACCATCTGGCGGCTCGACCGCGAATACCGCCAGCACTACGGTGCGGGCCATCTGATCGACATCCTCCGCGGCGTGGACAACAAGCGGATGGACCAGCTCGGCCACAAGAATCTCAGCACATACGGCATCGGTGACGACCTCGACGCGAACACCTGGAGCAGCGTGGTGCGGCAGCTGCTCGCGTCCGGCTATCTCGAGACCCGCGGCGAGTACGGGCAGTACTACCTGACCGAGGCCGGAGTGCCGGTGATGCACGGCAAGGTGCCGCAGCTCTTCCGCGAGGATGCGCGGGGACCGGCACGAACTCGTCGACCGAAGGCCGCGGTGGCCACCGTCGATCTGTCCGACGAGGACAAGGACCTCTTCGAGGCGCTGCGCCGCTGGCGGACCTCCGTGGCGAAGGAGGCGGCGATCCCGCCGTACACGGTGTTGTCGAACAAGGCCCTCGAGGGCATCGCGCAGACGCGTCCGACGAGCGACGAGCAGCTGCTGTCGGTGAACGGTATCGGCGAGGCCAAACTCGAACGGTACGGCGAGGCCATCCTCGACGTGATCGAGACGTTCACCGCAGCGTGAGCCAAATCCTCGACCCGCCCCGATCGCGGACGTAGCGTGGGCCGCATGAGCCCCTCCGACTCCCTGTTCACGCAGGTCGATTCGTCCGTCGCCGTCGAGCGGCGTTCGTGGCACCGCGGCGCGCTCGACTTCCCGAACCCGGTGAACGATTATGCGGCCCGCAGCACGGCCGGACTGGTGATCCTGCTGGCCATCGTGTCGATCGTGGTGAATCAACCGTGGCTGTACGGGATTCTGGCGCTCGGCTTCCTGCTGCGGGTGGCCGGCGGACCGCGCTACTCCCCGTTCGGTCGACTCGCCGTCCACGTGATCGTCCCGCGCATCTGGCGCCGGGAGAAGACGGTACCGGGTCCGCCGAAGCGCTTCGCCCAGACCATCGGCCTCGTGTTCTCCGCCGTCGCATTCGGACTCTCGCTCGTCGGCCTCGGCCTGGCGGCACAGATCGTCGTCGGTGCACTGATCGTCGCGGCCTTCCTCGAGTTCGCGTTCGGGCTGTGCCTGGGCTGCATCGGCTTCGGCTACCTGCAGCGCGCGGGCGTCATTCCGGACGACGTCTGCGAGGCGTGCAACGACGTGACGCTGTTCGGACGGAGATAGCCCGAACCGGGGCTTCCACGTTCACGATTCACCTCACCGCCCACGACGTCACCCGTTGCGGGCGTCCTCCGCGCCTGCGCCGAACGCGACCGTCGTCGCCCCCGGCCGACGTAAGCGTTCACCCCAGGCGCAGACCTTCGACTACCGCCGAGTCGACTTCACCGACGGGAGCCCACGACACCACGTCATCGTGCTCGTGGTCGGTGTCCGAGGACGTGCCGAACAGCCGCGCGCGGAGGGTCGGCGCCGAGTATTCGCTCTGAAAGATCCCGCGCCGCTGCAGGATCGGAACAACCAGCCGAGTGAAGTTCTCGAGATCCACCGCGACGTCGGCCGGCATGATCGTGAAGCCGTCTGCGGCGCCTGCGGCGAACCAGTCCGCGAGGTCGGCGGCGACCCTCTCCGGTGATCCGACGACCAGACGATGCCCCGAACCTCCGGCACTGCCGATGACGAGTTGCCGCGGTGTCCTCGGCTCCTGCGCGATCAACGCACGTACCGCGCGGCCGAATCCTGCGGAGAACGCCGATTCCGGTACATCGTCTGGTAGGTCGGCCGCACGTATCGGAACGTCCGGACCGAACTGTTCGACGGACAGACCGAGGTTGCGCACCATCTCGGCGGCAAGCCGTCCCATCGGCAGCGTCGCCGCGAGTTCATCGAGTCGCCGGGCGGCATCCCTCTCATCCTCTCCGACGAGCACGACGACGCCCAACGACACCTTGACGTCGTCGGGTCGGCGCTCAGCCGCTGCGGCACGGCTTCGGATCTCATTCCGGAAGGCCACGGCGTCCTCGCGGGTCTGCGCGACGGTGAACACGACGTCGGCGAAATCGCCCGCCAGCCGCAGACCGCCCTCAGAACCACCCGCCTGTACCAGCACCGGACGACCCTGCGGCCCCGCCGGAACAGGCAGCGGCCCGGCGACGGCGAAGAACTCGCCCCGGTGATCGATCGGGGTGATCCGGGACGGATCAGCGTACTCGCCCGTCTCTCGGTCGGCGACCAGCCAATCGGGCGCCCACCCGTCCCACAGCCGGGTCACCACATCGAGGAACTCCCACGCCCGGCGGTACCGAGTGGCACGGTCGGGATGTTCGTCGAGTCCGAAGTTGGCGGCAGCAGCTGTCGCAGCGGTCGTCACCACGTTGACTGCGGCACGCCCCTTCGTCACGTGATCGAGAGCTTGAAAGCGCCGCGCCAGGTTGTACGGCGAGTTGAACGTGCTGGAACTCGTGATGATCACACCCAGGTTCTGGGTCACCGCCGCGATGTGCCCGAGCAGAATCAGCGGATCGATACCGGTACCGGGGGCCGATGCGATCTCGCCGCGCAGTGCCGGCGCATCGCCGAGGAACACCGCGTCGACCTTCGCGTCCTCGGCGAGGCGAGCCAGCCGGACGAAGTGGTCGACGTCGAGATAGGCGAGCGGATCGGCGTGCGACAGCCGCCACGCATGTCGGAAGTGCCCGGGTGTCATTAACGACAGGTTGAGGTGGAACCGGGTCATCGGTGTGCTCCGATCTGAGTCGACCGCCGGCTCGGTCGCCACCCCAGCAACGGGGACAGCTCGGCGGCAGTGTCGGCGAGCAGTCGCCGATGCTCGTCGAAAGCCGGAACACCCGGAACGAAACTGACGAGCAGGTCGGTCATCTGTGCCAGCGCCGGATCGGCGAGCAGTTCCCCCGCGATCTGTTCGCTCGGCCCGATCAGCGCCCGATCGGCAGCCAGATACTCCTCGACGCCGACGGTGCGCTTCGCATCGTCGTGTGTGCTCCAACTCTGCCAGCGGCGGATGCCGGGCGTCACCTCCCGGACGGCCGCGGCACGGTCGGGGTGCGGGTACACCGCGCGCGAGATCTGGACACGCGGCGATTTCTCCGGATCCGTCCAGGCTCCCAGATAGGCGTCGACGATCCGCGCCTGATGCTCCTGCGCCTGTGTCACGGTTCCGCCCCGCTGAGCATTCGCTCGGGACAGTTGGAGCCCGTCACCGCCGCGGGCGACGCCGCGCGCCGCATCCAGCGCAATGGCCCGATCGCTCGTCGTCGCCTGCCAGAGGCGACTCCGTACACCCGCTCCGGGCGGGTGCAGTGCTTCTCCGCGAGAGTTCAACACAGTGCCGTCGAGGACTTCTCGGAGACGGCCGACCGATGCGTCGAACAGCCGATGACGGTCGCCGAGATCGTGTCCGAACGCCTCCCACGCTCCTGCGAACGGTCCCGAGCCGACCCCCAGTTCGAGCCGACCGCCGCTGAGTGCATCGAGCGTGGCGGCGTCTTCAGCGACCCGCAACGGATCATCGAGCGGCAGCACGTAGACGCCGGTGCCCAACCGGATCCTCGACGTGTGTTCGGCGATCGCCGCCAGCAGAACCAACGGCGACGACACGTGTTCACGTCCTTGTCGGAAGTGCCGGTGGATCACCCAGCCGGAGTCGTAGCCGAGTTCCTCGGCAGTCACGAACAGGTCGACGGCCTGTCGGTACGCGTCGGCTGGTTCGAGGTCCCCGTCGAGGTGCAGCAGGAAGCCGAGGCGGAAGGGCCGTCCGTCCGGCACCCCCGCCCCGATCCGTGTCCCCGCGCGTGCCTCCATGTCAGAGATTCAATCCGGTGCCGTGCACACCGTGCTCATCGATGATCGCCAACTCGTCGTCGGTCAGATCCGGGAAGTCGATCGCGGCGACGTTGTGGTCGAGCTGCCAGGTCGAGCTCGCACCGATAAGCGCCGAGCTGACCGTCGGTTGTCGGAGCACCCACTGCAGCGCGAGCTGCGCCAACGACTGGCCGCGGGACTCGGCGAGCTTGTTCAGTTCGGCGGTCCGCTGCCGATACTCGTCGGTGATGTTCGCACTGCTCAGGAAGCTGCTGTTGACAGCGCGCGCGTCGTCGGGGATCGCTTCGAGGTACTTTCCGGTCAGCAGTCCCTGGGCCAGCGGCGAGTAGACGATGAGCCCGAAGCCGTCGTCCTGGGCGAGCTGCAGCAGGCCGTTGCGCTCGATGCTGCGGTCGTAGATCGAGTAGCGCGGCTGATGGATCAGCAACGGAACGCCCGCGGTCCGCAGCAGCTGAGCGATCTCATGCGCGCGGTCGGGCTGGTAGTTCGAGACACCGACGTACAGCGCCTTGCCCTGCTCCACTGCCGACACCAGCGCGCTCGCGGTCTCTTCGAGCGGCGTCGACGCGTCCGGGCGATGGTGGTAGAAGATGTCGACGTAGTCGGTGCCGAGATCGCGCAGACTGTGGTCGAGCGAGCCGAGCAGGGCCTTGCGAGAACCGCCCTTCAGATACGGGCTCTCGCCGATCGGATTGCCCGCCTTCGTCGACAGCACGATCTCGTCGCGGTAACGGCCGAGGTCCTCGGCGAGGACGCGGCCGAAGTTGATCTGGGCCGCCCGATGCGGCGGACCGTAGCGATCCGCGTTGTCGAAGTGCGTGATGCCGAGGTCGAAGGCGTGCAGGATGATCTCTCGTTGCGTCTCGTACGCGTAGTCCGCGCCGAATTTCTGCCACAGGCCGAAGGAGAACGATGGCAGGTCGAGGCCGGAGTCGCCGGTGCGTCGGAACGTCGCTTTCGCGTAGCGGTCGGTGGCGGCCGAGTAGACGGTGTCGACAATGCGTGCGGTCATGGGATGCGGGTGCCTTTCGTGGGTGGGCTCACCGGTCAGCGACGGAGGGCGGCCGGTTGCAGGGAGGGAGTGTCGCGTCCGGTGTCGCGATCATGGAATTGTGTGCCCGGCTCGACGATCTCGTCGATTCGGTCGAGGACCTCGTCGCTGAGGACGGTCTGAGCCGCAGCCAGATACGCGTCGAGGTGGCCGTGGGTGCGCGGCCCGATGATGACGCTCGAGATCGCTGGATGGTTCAACGCGAACGCGACCGCGAGGTCGATCAGACTCAGACCGGCGTCCTCGGCGACGACGGCCAGGGCGTCGGCCGCAGCCAACTTCCTGGCGTTGGCCGGCGCCGCGACGTCGAACCGGCCCGGAATCAGTTCGGCGCGGGCCGACTCGGGCTGATCACCGCCGACCCGATACTTGCCCGACAGCCAGCCGGCCGCGAGCGGGCCATAGGAGATGACGCCGACGCCGTACCGTTGAGCCACCGGAAACACCTCCCGTTCGGAGCCGCGTACCAACAGCGAGTACGGCAGTTGCTCGGTGTGCGGCGCGATCAGACCGTGCCGTTCGGCGAGCCAGTGCGCACGTACCTGCTCGTGCGCAGGAAACACCGATGTCCCGTAGTACCGGATCTTTCCGGCCCGGATCAGGTCGTTCAAAGTGTGGAGAGTTTCGAGCAGATCCGTGTCCGGGTCGGGGCGATGCGCTTGATACAGATCGATGTAGTCGGTGTCGAGGCGCCGCAGGCTGTCGTCGACGGCGCGAGTTATCCACCGTCGTGAGTTGCCTGCATGCGACGGGTTCTCGCCGATCTGGCCGTGGAACTTGGTGGCCAGGAAGACATCGTCGCGACGCCCCTTGAGCCCCTTGCCGACGATTCGCTCGGTGACACCTTGTGCGTACACGTCGGCGGTGTCGACGGCATTGATGCCCGCGTCGAGCGCCGCGCCAAGGATCCGGAGGCTCTCCGTCTCGTCCTGCCAGCGTCCGAAGTTCATACTGCCCAGGGTGAGCGGAGTGATGCGCGCACCGGTGCGTCCGAGGATTCGATCGGCCTCGATGGTCATGAAGACTGTCCTTAGGGTTGTGGGTGTCCGGGGTTAGATGCTCTGGATGGCCAGGGCACATGTGGTCAGAAGAGACCCGTGGTCGGAGGTTCCTCACCGGTCAGGTGGTAGGCCCCGGCGACCGCGGTCTTCCACTGCCGAGGGTTGTGGTTGGCGGCGGTGCGAGCGTTCCGCCAGTGTCGGTCGAATCCGAGGCCCCGGTCGGTGATCGAGCCGCCGCCGACGTCGAAGAGCAGTTCCGCGGCGCGCAGCGCCGACTCGATGGCGATGACTGCCGCGCCGGCGACGCGCACCGCAGCCTGAGCTCCAGCCGTTCTCGCCGCCGCACCAGTCAGCCCGCGCACCGAGTGCACCGCGTCGGCGGCCCCTCCGACGACGGCGGCCGCGGCCTGGGCACGGGCCGCGATCTCGCCCACGGTCTCCCGGACGTACGGGTCGTCGACGCTCCGACTCGCCGAACTGTGTTTGATCGGCCGGGCGCGGTCTCGCACGAAGCCGACGGCGTCGTCCAGCGCGGCTGCGGCGATGCCCGCCTGCACGGCGGCTAGGTAGAGCTGGGCGAACGATCCGGTCCACGGGTTGTCTCGGCGTTCGTCGGTCGGCACGAACACTTCGTGGTCGTGGACGCGCACCCCGTCGAGACTGGTGGAGCCGCTCTGCGTGAGTCGTTGCCCCACGGCGTCGAAGTCGTCGATCCGGTCCAGCCCGGCACGGTCGACGGGAATCGTGAATCGGATGATCGTGCCGTCGTCGGTGACCGCCTGCGACGAGAAGTAGTCGGCGTACAGCCCTCCCGTCGAATAGAACTTGCGACCGTTCACCAGGTAGCCGCCGTCCACCCGACTGGCGGTGGTGCTCACGCTGCCGCTCGCGCCGCCGTTGCGCTCGTTGCCGGTGCCGACGAACAATGCACCCCGGCAGAGTCGTTCGACGTTCTCGGCCCGAAACGGAACGGCCGGGTTCTCCGCGATCTGATGCGCGGTCAGGAACGTCGGTCGAAGCGCTTGCGCGACAGACGAGTCGGCCCGAGCCACGGCGACAACGATGTCCACCACGTCGCGGACCGTGCCTCCTGCACCGCCGTCGGCTGACGGGACCTCGACGACGCCCAGTCCGGCGGCAGCGAGTCCGCGAACTTCGTCGAACGCGTAGTCACGGCGTTCCTCACGCTCGCCCGCAGTGGCGGCGAGCCGGTCGAGGATCGGGGCGATCGCCGCGCGGATCCCGGCCACGGTCGGACGGTCGAGCCGAGCACCGTGCGGAAGGTCGACCGCAGTGGAGATCGTCATGCGAGAACCGCCGCCGACTCGAGGCCGCGCAACCGCGGCGCCAGGCCTAGCGACGCGCGCAGGGTGCCCGTTCCCGATCCCACCAGACCCGCGGCAACGGTGCGGACGGCACCGATCGTCGCGTCGACGTTGCCCGCGTCGGCGACGACGAAGCCGTCGACGCCCGCATCGGCCGCCCACGCGACGAGCCTGTCGGCCGACTCGTCCACTCCGACACGTGCCAAGATCGCGAGCGTCTCGCGCGGACGAGCGGCGGCCGACAGCGCTTCGGTCAGTGCGGGCAGGGCGTCAGCGACATCGGCGACGGCGATGATGACCGCGTCAGCACGCGCGACGACGGCATCGGCTCCGACCGTGTCGAGACGGTCGGTCACCAACGGCGGTCTGCCCTGCGGGGAGCCCGGACCGTCGAGCGGCCCGCGCACCCGGTAGAGCGCGCCCTCGTGGTCGATGCGCACGAGTTGCTCGTCGTCGACGACGACCCCGGCCGTCTGGTTGCCGACGAGGGCGTCCGCCGGGAACGAGTCCCATAATTGGGCGAGGACGTCGGTGTACTCGCCCCAGCGCTGAGCCGCGTCGGTGTCGGCGGCCGGATCCGGTGTCACCGGGTCACTGACCTCGTCTCCCGCCCCTGGCCGCAGGACGAGGCCGGTTCGTCCGCCGGTGGCCCGGTCGAGTGAGCCGATCCGGCGGGCGAGGTTGTAGGGCGCATTATGACTGGTCGACGCGTCAACCAGATAAGCGAGCACCGGCTCGGCTACGGCCAGATAGGCGGCGGTGATGCTGGGGTCGACGGTGGGACTTCCCACGTCGCCTTCCACCAGCCGCAGCCCCGTGACTCCGGCAGCGGCCGCCGCTGCGGCGACGGACTCCGCGTGGGCGAAGGGCACCTGGTGCGGCGCCGAGCCGATCGATACTTCGATGAATACGGTCATGAGGTCTCCATTCCCTGCGCTATCGCGCGCTCACGAGCAGATCCGGGTCCGCCTTGCGGACCGACGGAAGACCGAGCCCGAGGTGCCCGCGGAGGGTATCGGTCTCGTAGTCGGTGCGGAACAGGTCGCGCCGTTGCAACTCGGGCACCACGTGCTCCACGAAATCGTCGAATCCGGACGGCAGCACGTCGGGCATCACGTTGAAGCCGTCGGCGGCACCGGTCCGGAACCACAGTTCGATGTCGTCCGCGATCTGTTCGGGGGTACCGACGACGATGCGGTGTCCACCGCCCCCGGACAGTCTGGTGATCAGTTGCCGTACCGTCGGTCGCTCCGCGATGATGACGTCTCGGACAATGCGGTAGAACGACTGCGAACCACCCGCCGTATCCGGATCGTGCAGCAACGCGAGCGGTATCGGCTGGTCGTCGTCGAGTCCGTCGAGAGGGAACCCGAGCTGGCCCTCCAACCGGGCACGCGCATACGGTGTGGGCAGAAGCTCGTCCAGCAGCGCGCGGCGAGCCGCCGCTTCCGCTTCCGTCCCACCGATGACGGTGGACAGACCGGGAAGAACGACGAGGTCAGCGGGGTCGCGTCCGGCCTCTGCAGCGCCGGCGCGCAGTCCGGCCCGAAAGGCTCGGGCGTCGGCGACGTTCTGGTCCACGGAGAAGACGACCTCTCCGACCTGCGCGGCGAGACGCCGCCCGTCGCTGGACCCACCCGCCTGGACCACCACCGGGCGCCCCTGCGGGGACACGAGTTCGGTGCGGGTCGCCCATTGCGCGACGACCGACCGGACGACGTGCTCGGCCCGTCGGTAGCGCAGTGCGTGATCCGGCTCGCCGTCGCGACCGAAGTTGGCGGCAGCGGCCCCGCCCGCAGTCGTCACCACGTTCCAGCCGAAACGGCCGCCGCTCACATAGTCGAGGTCGCCGAGACGACGGGCGATCTCGTCGGGGTCGTTGTACGACGACGACAACGTCCCGATGAGGCCGATGTGCTCGGTTTGCGCGGCGATCCGTGCGAGGACGGTGCTCGGCTCCAGGCTGTTGCCGGTCCGATGCCTGATGTGCGGATCGAGCACCGGGCCGTCGGCGAGGAAGACGGCGTCCAGCCGGGCGGCTTCGGCTTTCGCGGCGATCGAGGTGTAATGCTCGACGCCGTAGCTGGCGACCGGGTCGGTTCCGGGGAACCGCCACGATCCGCCGAACACGCCTGCGTTGAGGATGTTCACGTTGAGATGGAGTCGATCTCTCACGGCGCGGTCCTTAGGGTTGTTGGTAGTACCCGGAGTTCGGGTAGACGTCGTTGACCAAGTGGTCGCCGACGATGCGGGGTTTGTAGACGACCGGGTTGTGTGATGCGAGGGTGCGCGCGTTCCGCCAGTGTCGGTCCAGACCGACACAGTTGCGCACGGCCGACGATCCGACGGCGTGGAACGCCGACGACGCCGCGTCCAGCACCGCGTCGACGATCGCGACCTGAGCGGTCGAGACCGTCAGATACGTCGCCGCGAATCCGCGTTCGTCGTCCGCGGCGTGCGCGTCCTCCAGTCGTTGTGCGACGTGGGTGAGGAGTGTCTCCGCGGTGAGGGCGCTCGCCTGGATTCGCCCCACCACGCCCAGCACCTCCGGGTCTTCGGCTGCCACCTGAGTGAGTCCGTGCAGGCTCGTCCGGGTGCGGCCGCGGACCAGTTCGACCGTGTCGGACACCAGATTGCGAGCTATCCCGACGAGATTCGCCAAGTGCACCACCTGAACGAACGAATCGAGGCCGCGGACCGCGTCGTCACCGCGTCCGATGTCACCCAAGTCCTCCACCGGCACGTCGGCCAGCACGGTTGTCCCGCTGCCGGTCTGTCGTTGGCCGATGCCGTCCCAGTCGTCGACGTGGGTGACGCCTGGATGCCGCGCGGGCAGCACCACGAACCGGCGTTCGGCGCCGTCGGCGACGGCCGCACGGATGTAGTCGGCGAACCGCGCCCCGGTCGAGTAGAACTTGGTCCCGGAGACGTACCGTCCGTCGACGGTTTCGCGGACGTGAGTCGACAGATCGCGCGTCGAGGCGCCGACCGTCGACGGCTCGGACTGCGCGTTGCCGAACACTGCGCCGTCGCCGATCGCGCTGGACCACCGGTCCCGGACTGCACAGTCGGACTCACGTCGCAGGATCTCGGTCGTAGTGAAATGCCCGCGCCAGATCTGCGGAATGTTCGAGTCCGCCTCCCCCGCCTCGGCGAGGAGCGCGAACAGCGTCGGAAGGTCCACGTCGTAGCCGCCGTACTCCACCGGCACGCGGAGTTTGCCGAATCCGGCTTCGCCAAGGGCGGCGACGAGACCGTACGGGTGCTCGCCGGTTCGATCGCGATCGGCGGCGCCGCGCGCGAGTTCGGCGAACACCGCTCGGAAGTCGTCGACGGGAACCTCGCTCATTGGCATGCCCCGACGGTGTGCAGGTCGCGCCCGGCGATCGCGTCGAGCAGCCGGATCGTGTAGTCCTCGCGGGGCGCGTCGAAGATCCGACCGACCGACCCCTGCTCGACGATGCGTCCGTTCTGCATCACGGCGACCTCGTCGGAGATCGCCGACACCACCGCCAAGTCGTGCGAGATGAACACGTAGGTCAGGCCGCGCTCGTCCTGTAGCGTCTGCAGAAGTTCGAGGATCTGCGCGGCTACAGACACGTCGAGCGCCGAGATCGGCTCATCGAGGATCAACACCGACGGATCGCCGACCAGGGCTCGTGCGATCGCTACACGCTGACGTTGGCCACCCGACAGCTCGCGAGGATGCCGGTCGATCAGGTCCGGCGACAGTGCGGCAGACTCGAGTGCGGCCGCGACGCGGTCCCGGTGTCTCTCCCGTCCGGGCCGTTCTCGGCCGTGACGCCAGAACCGGGCGGGCGCGAACGCCCGTAACGGCTCTTCGACGACGTCGAACACGTCGAAACGCGGATCGAAGGACGCGTACGGATTCTGATAGACGATCTGCACGGCGCGGCGCAGTGGACGGAAGTCGCGACGCGAGTACCCGGACGTCTCGCTGCCGAGCACACGCACACCGCCCGACGTCGGTCGGGTGAGTCCGGACAGGATGCGGGCCGTTGTCGACTTTCCGCTCCCCGACTCGCCGACGATCGAGAACGTCTGCCCGAACGAGACTCGGAAAGAGATTCCGTCGACGGCAGCGACGTCGCCGAACGTCTTGGTCAGCGCATCCACCTCGATCGCGGCGTCCGCGGACAGACTGTCGTCGAGCGATGCGATACGTGTCGGACGCCGCACCGACCGCGACCTCACGGCGTGCAGCAGCGACCTCGTGTACTCGTGTGCGGGCTCGGCGACGACCTGTGCCGTCGGCCCGGACTCGACGACCCGACCCGCCCGCATCACCGCAAGAGTGTCGGCGCGATCAGCGGCGACGCCGAGATCGTGGGTCACCAGGACGACCGCCGTCGACGAACGGATGCGGAGCTCGTCGATCAGATCGAGGACCTGCTTCTGCACAGTCGCGTCGAGCCCGGAGGTCGGCTCATC